>JAIRMH010000259.1 GCA_031258835.1 Tannerella sp. | reverse complement strand
CGTCAGACGGGAAGCGTAATTAAAGAAATCAATATCCACATATCCTCCTGCCGTCTTTGTGGCGTAGTTGTAGATGGCAAAGCGGTTTCCCATGAAGTGCACGAGGTTGTATATCATGTAAAATTCTGCGCCCAACTGCGTCCAGTTCTCGTTGTCAAGGCTGAAATAGAATTTTGCGTTGTCCGTAAGGAAATTGTTTGAATTAAAAAAATCTCTTATTACTTGTTTTAGAAAATTTGTATCAGGTTGAATTTGTTGAAATAATCGGTACGAGGCATCGCCTCGTACCAATTAGAGATTGCTGCCGGATAAATACCTTTCTGTTAACACTTGCTCCGGAGGATAATTATTAAATTATTTACCGGATAACCCATCAGCAACGCCGGCATAGGCATGTTTGCGATTGTAATCGATCGTCCACAGTCCGATGGGTTCTCCACTTCGCCAAGAGGAACCGGCCGGACTGTCGGTTGGACTCCACAAGGTAATACCATATCGTTGAGCAGCAGGGATGTTTGTAAAATAAGTTTTGACTATTTCGTTATACAAAGCCGACATTTCTTTCTGTTGCGCTTCGGTCAATTCATCGGTTTTCAGATTGATGGATGCGCCCGGGACGCGGTATCCCATGTCGAGTTCGGATATTTTTATCCACTTGCCCGTTGCGGCCAGCAACTTGAACGACTCGGCGATGGTTTCGATACTGGTTTCGCCACAGGTTACGTGCATCTGCGTACCGATACCGTCTACTTTTACGCCTTGGCTTTCGACGTATTTCACGTATTCGATCAAACCACGACACTTGTCGAGATTCGATTCGATACCATAGTCGTTGATAAAGAGTTTGTCATCGACATTGCCGTATCGGCGGGCAAATTGAATGGCTTTCACCGCATAGTCTTTGCCGAGATAGTCCTGCCAATAAAACTCATCAGTGGTCAAATCGGTGCGGTCAACGCCTGTTTTCAGTTGGCTTGGATCCGGCCAGTCCGACATCGGCTCGTTGACAACATCCCATGCGTGAACGCTTCCCTTGCAAGCATCAAACATTCCGGCTATCCATGTTTCCAAAGCATTGCCTATAATTTCCGCTTTTTCTTCGGGCGTCTTTTCAATGATTTGATCGCCGGTGGTTTCCCATTGCATGGTAATATTATCAATATAATAATTCCCTGATCCGGTACCGGAACCGACGACAAGCGTAAAAGTCTTCATTTTTTTTTGCTCGGCGGTCAAATTCAGATTGGCTAAGGGAAGAACAATTTTTCCCCTACCCCATCCACCGTCGGGACAACCGAAAGAAGACGGACTATCGTAACCCGTCAAACTTCCGTCGTTAATGGCCATCCGCATACCTTGACCGTATAAGCCAGTGCTGCCGGTGCCATAAAAATCCAGTGTTACCGACAGGTAATCGCCTAACACTCTCCCTCCGGGAAGTGTAAGCGTGATTTGGGGATGCGACTGGTTGGACGGGGTACTTCCTCCGACGTTCAACACTTTTCCGGATTCGCCGGCAGGATCGTCTACTACGGTTGCAGCGCTGTTGCCGCTCATCGGATAGGTTGCACCCAACGCGTCAGATTCGAAATCGGCAATCAGATCCGATCCGGAAGCTGTCGGCTTTTCGTTGTAAAACTCTATCTTAATGTTGTCAAAATAATAGGTAGTAGCTGTAAGACCCAGGTTAAACGCGATGGTAGTGGATGTGGCCTGGTCGTCGGAAACGCTGATTTCTTTGGTAAAGGTTGTCCACTGGGGAGTAGAGCTAAGCGTTCCGAAAAAATCCCAGTGTTTGTATGCGCCCGGCGCTGTGTGCGCTTGGGTGGAGTAAGAGGCGTTTATGTCGGATTTAATATCCATCGTCAACCTAATTCTCTCGCCTGCTGTTACAGTGCGGGGAAATGTTACGAATAACTGACATTCCCAATCATTAGCTCGCACTTCGGCATTCACGATTTTCAAGGCCCTGCCCTCGCCGTCCTTGCCCTCGCCGTTAGCCGTAAATGATGTTTGCGCATTATCGTTGTAGGAATAGTTTGAAGCATCATCGGTCTCAAAATCTTGAGAAGTAAGTTCTTCCCATTTCGGTTCGACTTCGCCCGGAATGATTTTCGGGGTAATCAAACTGTTCAGATATACGGCGTTCTGGTTGGCATGCCAGCAGAGCGTGTGGCCGAAGACCGAGATGCCGGCGTCTTTTGTTGTTGCCAACAGCGTACTTACATTTGCCAAATTCAAGCTTCCGTCGGCTTGTACGACAGCGCCGTGTTTCATGGCGTACCCCAAAGTGATTTCGTCGAAGTTGCTGCTTACGAGCCTGTAAATAACACCTTTTGCATTATAATCGCCTATGGAAACGCCGCTTCCGAGTTTGAAATTCGTATTTGCCGCACGATCAACATAACTTTTCAGGACGTTATAGTCGTTCAGATATTCCCTGTCTGCTGTTAATGCAGGTTTCGTGACATCAAATGTTAACGGCATGTCATTGACGCACGAAACCATCATTGATATCGCCAACAGGAATGTTCCTGTTATTTTATTTCTATTTTTCATATTCATTCCATATTTATAATAGTAACAAACTTTTATTTCAATATACCGGAGTAAACGTTTCCGGTTTAATCCCTCTGTCTCTTATGACCAAAGTATCGACGGTACTGTATTTAACCGTCTGAATATCGGTCGGCAGGCCTGCGTTCGGATAACTTGTTTCAACGTTATAGCCTACTTCGTAGTTTAAATACAGTGCGTCGCGGTCTTTATCTCCCCAACTTTTCTTTTCTCCTTTGACGACATATTGACCGTTGCCGGAAGCCGTAATGTTATACACTTTCACGGAATCGTTGATTTGATAATCGGTGGTGGCCGGCGCTACACTACATTTCTGATTTTCGTCGAAATTCAGTTTTATTTTCAGATCCAACTGAGCGCCCGATTGCGTTTTATAATCCATAGGAAACTCCAGACTTGTCAAAGAAAGCGACGACAATTGGCAAACCTCATCTTTTTCAACGTATAGTGCATGACGGATTTCCGTTGTTGTATTCCCGTTTTTGGTAATCTGGTCTTTTCCCCGGCGCAGATAGCTTGCATCCCATTGATTGATGTATTTCACACAATACAGGATGTAGTCTTTTGGTTTTACGTCCCAATGGTCGGATACAAGGCGGTTCGGATTTTCTACCAACGGCGTTCCGGTAAGGATTTTGTCGGCATTCTTCACATCGGTCATCACCAGTGGGATAACATAGGTATTTTTAAGCGCCTGCGGGTCGGCGAAGAAAGCATCGGTCAGTTGTACCGTCACTCTGCCCAAAATCTCCTTTTTAGGAATAACAAACTTGTCGGAGGATGATAAAGAATAATAGCTTGTCGGCATGGGTACGACAACATCCGTTCCGTTGAATGTAAGATTTGCGCACAAGGAATTATCCACACGGAAACCTATCTCTACATCTTTCATATTTTCATATACTCCTCCCATTGTAGCGATAATCTGGCATTTGTGCTCATTGTCGAGAGAGGTATCATACACATCTTCTCCGAGCACAATGGTGCGGATGGGGGTTTGATAAGCGAAATAGACCGCCGTATATTCATAGTCGGAAAAATTCCAGTCGCCGTTCTTGCAGGAAGTGAAGATTCCGTTTATAATTATCAGCAATATAAATAGATATTTTTTCATTTTTATTTGTATTATTTGTTCAACATAAGATTACCAGCCTTTGTTTTGGATGAGTGCATTGAATTTAAGCGTTTCATCATAAGGAATAGGACCATAATACATATAGTCGGCATAGGAGCGGGCTTCGACGTTTGAAATCGGCGAATAACTCCCAGCTTCTATTCTCATTCCTTTTGCCGGATCGGCGATAGGCTCTTTCCATCGGCGTAAATCCCAGAAACGATGCCCTTCAAAGCATAATTCCAAGCGGCGTTCGTTGTGAATCAGCGTCCGCATGGCGTCTTTGTCTCCTTTGACGGATTCAAGATAAGCGTCGCCATTGGTCGTTCCGACGCCTGCACGGGCGCGAATGGCTTTGATGACGTCGTAAGCCGAATAACTGTTGCCGCCTGTACCTGTCGGCCCCCAAGCTTCGTTTGCTGCTTCTGCATAACTGAGGAATATCTCGGTAAAACGAATGAAAGGCTTGTAATGGAACTGATTGACGATTGAACTTGGATTGGCGTTCACATCCTGACGAAGCAGTTTCTTCATGTAATAACCCGTACGAGTGGATGTTTCCGCACGTCCGAGCGCATCGTTAGTTGTGCCGTCGTTAGCAGTCGTAATCACTGAATTTTGATTTCCTGCCGTGCTGCCGTTGTAGATAATGTAGTTGCTCAGGCGTGGGTCACGGTCGGTGTATGGACTTTGAGGATTATATCCGCTTTCCGGACTGGTAATAGGATAACCGTTAGCCATAGGGAAAGCATCCACCAGATTCTGCGTCGGGTTAACCCGTCCGCTTCCGAAAAGCGATGGCGGAAAATGTTCCACTTCAAGCGATGAATTTTCTTCGCGGTTCCCTCTCCAGAGTATTTCCTTCACGTTTACACCCGACGCGGTATTGGTAATATCCGTAGCGTTGGCGTACCAGGTCAGACCTGTGGGATCAATCAGGCTTACCGGATTTGCACCAAGACGGCTGAGTACGATAGCCATCTGTTGAGCTGCATTTTCCCATGTATAGGAAACTCCTTCGCTGTACGCAGGACTTGCGGCAAGCAAGGTCGCCTGTGCGCGAATAGCTTCGGCGATGGCTCCGCTCATGCGATTGCGGGATTGGTCGCCGAATACGCGCGAATATTGCGCCGCCGTGACACCTTTGGCTTGATATTTTACCGGTACAAGGTTATCATTTGATATTTCGCCGTAATTTACCGGAAGAAATGTTGTGGCAGAGTCCACATCGGCATAAATTTGTTCGATACATTCCTGAAGCGTATTACGCGGGATATTAAAATCCGAGGTAACCGTTTCGGAATGAGTAAGTATGGGAATACCAAGGCATCGACCGTCTTCTGTCCAGCCTGCATGGTTCAGCAACAGATGGTACATGTAGAGGGCGCGCATACCGTAGGCGTCGCCTTTCATACGGTCGCGAAACATTTCGGCGACCAAAGGATCGCTTGCCCAGTTCACATCATCAACGATTTCGATAAACAAGTTGATGTATTGTACCGATGCACGCAGGTATTGCCACCGGTCCATCGGGTTATTGTTCGACCGCCACTGTCCGGTAGCCATGCGCCGGTAGTTGTTGTTCGGATCGTTAGACACGGCGTCGTCGGTGGCGACATCGTTAAACGACCAGCTACCCAATGGATTGCCTATATAGGCATGTCCCAATAAACCTTGTGCAAAACTCGGTTCGTTGTACAACGATTCCACAGTCCTGAAGTTTTCCATAGCCGGCTCGAACACGTCTTCACAACTGAAGAGGAACGGGATAATGACTAATAATTTGATTATATTTTTCATTGTGCTTATTTTTTTTAGATTAAAAAAACGCTTTCAAACCCAAATTGTAGTAACGCATCTGAGGGGCGCTACCTACATTCATTTCGAGGTGTTTGCTTTCTTTCGAGAGCGTCAGCAGATTATAACCTCCGGTATATATGCTGAGGCCTTTGATGAAATTTCCATTGAAGATATTTTCCGGCAGATTGTAAGTCAGTTGTACTTGCGACAGCCGGAAAGCGTCGGTACTGTACATCCAGAAGTCGGAATTGCGGAAATTATTGTCTCCGTTGGTAGTCGTCAAGCGGGGATAGGTAGCCGTATTTTTTGTGGCTTCCGTCCAGCGGTCGCGCACCACTTCCGAATATTTACCGGCGCTTCTTACCCAATAGTAACTGCTGTTTTTAAATCCGTATCCGCCGTAATTACCTGTGCCCATCACAAACAACGAGAAGTTGCGGAATTTTGCAGTCAAGTTAATTCCCAATGTCAGGGGGTTGTCCCATTGGCCGAGGAATACCTCGTCATTGCTGTCAATGCGTCCGTCGCTGTTTTGATCCTTATATTTTATGTCGCCGGCTTTCACCTCGCCAAAGGTCTGATTGGCTGCGGCCGCTTCGGTATCGTCATTGAAAAATCCCAGACTCTGCAAACCCCAAAGTCCGTTGAGGGCTTTCCCTTTACGTGTCTGATAATCAAACTCGTAGTTTTCGTCGCGCTGTGAGACCGTGCTTGTATAGTAAAGTCCGTTTATGCCAAACGTAAGGTCAAATTCACCGGCTTTTCTGTTCCAATATATGCTAAAATCCAACCCCGAACGGTCGTCGACATTGTAGTTCACGTATGGAATGATCGAAGATGTCGGATAGCCTACCTGAATGAAATAAAGCGGATACAAAGAAGTAGCGCGAGTAATCCCACCATCCATTATGTTGGCAAACCAATTCATGTCAAATGAGATTCGTTTATCAAGCAGCGATCCGCGAAGCCCTATGCTTATCTCCTTGCGTTTAACAAATGTAAGGTTTGGATTATTGCCCCGATTGTATTCGGTAGCAGCCTCGCCGCCGAGATCGCCCCACGACCACCATCCGCCTCTTTGCAGAACGCTTTCGTAAAGGAAATATCCCATTTCGTTATCGCTGGTCGTAATGTCCAGATCCTGACTGACGATACCGCCTGAAACCGACAATACCAAATCGTCAAAGACAGAAGAATTTTGGAATACAGGTTCTTTAGCCAATCTCCATCCCAAGGTAGCTGTCGGTGAGAATCCGATTCGTTTGCCTTCGGGAAGTTTGGCCGAATACGGCAATGCAGCGCTGAAATCGGCATAATATTTCTGAAGATAATTATACGAAAGATGAAGTCCCATGTTTACGTTTGTCATGCGGTGGTATTGTCCGCTTAGCTGGCGTTGCCAGCCGTTGGCTATTAACATGGCGAAAATATTGTGAGAATTACCGTAAGACTTTGTATAATCGAATTGCCCCGAAAAGAAAGTTGTACTCTGGTAGGCCGTATTGGCAATGTCTTGGTTGCCTGTCTTGCGGTCTTCGCCGTATTTCGTGAGGCTGCCGATAACGTCTTCCCCATTATAATCCACCCAATAGGGAGAATATGTTGCATATTGATTGGTGTAGGACTGATTATACGTCGAAGCATAGTCGATTCCGTATTTTGTACGGAAGAAAAGACCGGGCAGGACGCCCCGTAAATTGAAATCTATACCGGCATTGAATTGAAACTGACGGCTCACGTATTTACTGTCACCCCCTACATAAGCTGCTGCGATTGGGTTGGTCGGGTCAAGTTGTGTTCCACCCAGAAAATGTTTTCCGTCAATCATATAGTTACTTGCGTTAATCAACGCTAATGAGTTTTCGTCGTTTTCTTCGATATAGCTGATGGGTATCAGAGGACTGATGCGATTGGGACGTAATGTCGCCGCTCCATTCCAGAAATCGCCGTTGGCCGTACGCGCATCATAGAAAGTGGCATTTGCATCTACTCTTGCGGATATCAGTTCGTGGAGAGTCAAGTCGATATTCCCGCGGGCAAAAAGGCGGCTTGTGTTGTCGTCCTTAGCGTTGCCTACATTCAATATTGTACCTGTATTATAATACCCGAAAGTAGTATAGAAACGCGAACGTTCGCCGCCGCCGGTTATTTCTGCCATTACTTCCGAACGGTTATACGACTTTTTCAGGTAATCGGAAGAATAGAAATCGACGCTCGGATAGCGATACGGATTAGTTCCGGAGCCGTAATTATAGATTTCTTCTCCGGAATAAAGAGGTGTAAGTCCGTCGTTTACAAGGGCTTCGTTGTATAAAGACATGTATTCAGCCGAGCCTAAGTACTTTGGATATACTTTGGGAGTGTTTATGCCTGTATTGGCGCGGATTGAAATCTTGCGTTCGCCGATTTTGCCACGTTTTGTCGTTATCATAATTACTCCTTTTGCCGCACGGCTGCCATGAAGTACAACTGCCGCAGCGTCTTTCAATACCGTTATCTGTTCGATTTCGGTAGGAAGCACGTTATTGGCGTCGCGGGGGAATCCGTCAACCAGCACAAGGTATTCGCTCATGCCCCAGATATTGCCGTTGTAGCCTCCAATCACTTTATCCAGATAGCCCAGACTGTTTAACTCGTAGGATTTGGTCATCAATTCGGTCATATCGACGTATGAAACGCCGCCCAAAAGGTCTTCTTTGTTTATGGTACGGAATGCCATCTCTACTGTTTGACCGTTTCCGACGTTCAACGTATCGTTTTCCATTTCAATGTCCGTCATTTTCGTATTCTGGGCGGCAACGTTGCCATATCCGAAAGCGAGCGTCACGAAAAAAACGATTATATTATATATTTGTTTCATTGCTTATTTTTTTTAAGTTATCAATCAATTACCAACCCGGATTTTGTCCAAATTCGGGATACAAACTGACGTCGTCGGTCTTGAGAGGGAGCCAGTAGTGCTTGGATGAAAGGTTGCGGGTAACGAGAATTTCTTCGCGGAAGTTTCTTACGCCGTTTTCTGTCGGATCCGCGTTCGGGTCGAGCGCTGCTGCGCGGTCAAACTGCTGGCGGGTCTTTATGTTGTAAGGATATTCGGTAAGGAGCAGCCAGCGGCGCAGGTCGTTGAAGCGATGGGATTCAAACGACAGTTCTACGGCGCGTTCCCTGCGGACTTCGCTCATGAAACCTTCCAGCGACGATGTATATTTGTCGTTTACGCGCTCAATTCCGGCGCGGTCGCGAACGGTATTTAACGCATCGACGGCTGTTTTGTAGAATTTACTGGATTTACCGGTAGCCGATCCGTAACCTTGAGCGGCCGCTTCGGTGTACATCAAGTAGACGTCGGCAAGGCGCATCCAACTCAGGTGAATGTGAAGCGCGGTGCTGTAGCCGTAGTCGTTGTCGATCGTATTGGCGCCGATAGGAATAAATTTGTAATTCAGGTAACCTGTGCGGCTTTTGTTACGGTCATCGTTGCAGTAATTTCCTCCCGTATAAAGGGCTGCATATTGATATTCGCTTGCTGCTTGCGTTACTTTACGTCCATCGTAAAGAATATCGTTGTAAAAACGCGGGTCACGGTTTTTCCATGGATGTGCAGGGTCAAAACCCGAATCGGGATCGCTCAACGGCAATCCGTTTGCCATACCATAATAGTTTACATAATTGGCTGTCGGACACAATACAATGTTGTCGCCGTTTGCCATCGCTTGTACCTGATAGGAGTTTGCCTGACGCCAATATGAGTCCGGTCCGTAAGTTGGACTGCGCATAATGGCTTCTGTTCCACCCGGCATTAACCAACTTTGATGGTTGGTGTAAAACAGGGAACTGTAATTTTGAAAGTCAACCAGCGAATATTGGGTTTGTCCCGATTCTACCAAGTTGAGCAGTTCACCGAAAACATCAGCTGCTTGTTTGCACAATTCCGCATCATAGGTCTTTGGGCCATTTACGCCGTTTGCCATCAACGGACTGCCTGCCCACAAAAGGTTTTTGCCGAGGAATCCTAAAGCCCATATTTTATTGGCGCGTAAAGCGTTCTGACCTGATGTGCGACGTCCTATCTCCGTATCATCCCAGTTAACAGGCAGCAAATCGGCCGCTTTCCGGAAATCTTCGGCTATTTTTTTTGCACATTCCTGATAGCTTAAACGCGGTAAAGTAAGTTTTTCGTCGCTCGGCAGCACATAGTCGATATAAGGTAATCCGCCCCAATATTGTATCAGTTGAAAATGAAACCATGCGCGGAAGAAATATAGTTGGCCGGCAATAATGTCGCGTTCCGCCTGGGAGCCGTCGATCATCATACTATTCTCCAATGCTTCAAGTCCCATATTCGCTTTACGGATGCCAGCCCAGGCGCCGCCCCAAAGGGATTTTGCAAACCGGTCGCCCGTGCTGCTCCAAGCTCTGTCGAGGAAACAGTCGCCTTTGTTAATATAAGCGCGGTAGTTGCCGCGGTCGATGTGGAATCCCATCAGGTATTCACCTCCTCCTATGGTGATGATTTCATCTTCGCCCCAATTGAACGAGCTTACCCAGTTAGACTTGGCTATATCCGGTATCAGGTTGTACATTTCCTCTGTATATCCCTGAAAATTGGTAAAATTCCGAAAAGCCGTTTCATCGGATATAACCGACTCCGGGTCACGGTCGAGATAATCGGTGCAGGAACTCATTCCGAACATTGCCGAAAGCATCCCGCAAAACAGGTAATATTTTATTTTTGTATTCATCTTAACGTGGATTTTTATAATGTTACTTTAATACCTAAGTTAAACCGTTTTACAGTCGGATATGCACCTTGTGAAGCCCATCCCGTACCGGCGAAATTCGATTCGCGGTCGTCGGGCATACGTGTCCACAACCAAATGTTATTGCCGTTCAGGTAAAGCTTTACAGAGCTTAATCCGAATAACTTCACCCATTTTTCACGAGAGAAAGTGTAGCCTATTTCAGCGTTTTTCAAGCGTATGTATGAGCCGTCGTACATATAGCGCGTACCGGGCATGTAATCGCTTGCAACTGCTCCCCAGCGCGGCAGGGGCACGTCGGCGTTCGGGTTTTCTTTCGACCAGTAGCTGCCTTCCTCGAATACGGTGTTGCGCGTTCCGCCAAGGCTGGTGAATACTACTTGGCGGGTTACGTTCGTTACACCGTAAAATTGGAAGAATGCGCTCCATCCCTTGTAGTCGATTCCAAGCGTGGTATTGAAGGTGTTTTGGGGAGTTCCCGAAAAACCGTAAGGAATATTGTCGAAAGAAGAAATAATACCGTCGGCGTCGTAGTCAAGAATGATGTAGTTGCCGGGCATACGGGCATCGTCGAGTTGGTCGTGTGCAGTGCTTCCGTAAAGTTCGTCGTAATTGTTGTAATAACCATGATCTACATAAGCGTATGGCTGGTCGTTGGATTTGCCTGCAGCTTTCTGGTATTCCGGTTTTAATACGGCGTCGTCTTTTTCGATTACTTTGTCTTCGACATGGGTGTAAACCATGTTTCCCCAGAGTCGCAAGTCGTTGTTCAATCTTTTGTTAAGGCGCAATTCAAGTTCAAATCCCTCGGCATTCACCTTTCCGAGATTAGCCGTTGGGGCCGTGGTTCCGTAATAGGAAGGAACGGCGCGTGAACCGCCTGCGATCAGGACATCTGTGCGTTTATCTTTAAAGAACTCGAAAGTGCCGGTAAACAATCCGTTAAAAACTGCGAGTTCAAGACCGAGGTTTAGTTTGGTAACAGTTTCCCACTGCACATTGGGGTTTCCTACGGATGCTTCTCTGTACCAATTGTAGGGGCTTCGCGGCGGATTATTGCCGGTGAGACCCTGGAAAAATCCGCTGTCCGAAAGATATTCCCATGTGGTCATATACAACCAGCGACCGCTTACGTTATCGTCTCCGATTTGTCCGTATGAACCTCTTAGTTTTAACATATCCAACCAGCTAAATTCAAGTTTTTTCAAAATAGGTTCTTCGGAAATCACCCATCCGAGAGCGCCGGACTGGAAAAATGCGAAGCGATTTTCGGGAGCGAATTTTTCGGAGCCGTTGTATGCTCCGTTATATTCGGCGAGGTAGCGTCCAGCAAAATCGTAAGTGGTGCGGAATACCCAGTTTTCACGATAGGAAGGTATCACGCTGCCGGTTGCGCTTTCCTCACGGCTGAAATCACCCATTGCCGTTACATTGTGTTTTCCGAACGAATTAGCATAGATGATTCGTCCGGAATAGTACAAACGACGGTATAGACTACCGTTTTCAACCTCGCCGGCTTGAGCTGTCCAGTTGAAAGTGTTTTGCGTGTCAAATTTATTGTTTACGTCAATCGTCTGATCCGTATAAGATATTCCGGTTTCGGGGTCTATCCATTTATGCAGATTGGTATTCTGGTACAGGTTATTGATGCCTCTTCCGATTTCTTGATAAGCATTGTCGAATGAAACCTGCGCCTGTATTTTCAAACCTTTCAGCAACATGCCGAGATCTTGTTCGGCAACGAAGTCGGTGTTCAGGCGGTCGCTTGTGATATATTCGATACCGGTCGTTGCAATTGTTTCCACAGAGTTCTGGGCTGCCTGCGTGGGACTCGGATAATAGTAACCCCACGAGCCGTCGCTGTAGCGCGGAAGGAAACAATCGGGCGCTATGCCATACAGTCCCGACCACATGGTATATTCGTAACGTTTATCTGCGGGGGTTGTTCGTCTTCCGTGCGAACCGGACAGATTAACATGCAAAGTTGTAGATTTTGTCAATGAAAAATCCAGATTGCTGCGGACGTTCAACCGGTCATATCCGTATCCGAGTTTGTCGTGGTAACTGAAATTGGTGTCGTACCGGCGGAAAAGATCGCCTTCGTTCAGATAGTCCACATTTGTGAAATATTTCACAAAGCTGTTTCCTCCGGAAATGCTGACGTTCACATTGCTCGACAATGCAAAATCTTTAAGCAATTCGTTCTGCCAGTTTACATTCGGGTATCTTTCGTATTCTTCGAGATTTGCCGGATATCGGTATTTTTCGATAATAGCCTGCGGGGTCATATATACCCATCCTTCTGGTTTCAGTCCCAACTCGTTTTCTATTACCCGGTTGCGAACGCTCAATGCGTCATACGAATCCATTGTACTTGGCAAACTTGACGGCGCTTTCAGGATCGAATTCACATTGATGTTGATTACCGGTCGTCCTTCCTGACCGCGTTTAGTGGTAATCAGGATAACGCCGTTCGCTCCGCGAACACCGTAAACAGCTGTCGCCGATGCGTCTTTCAAAACGGAAACGGTTTCTACGGAATTGATATCGACACTGTTCATCGGGCGTTCGATACCATCGACTAATACAAGCGGGTCGGCATTGTTCCACGAACTGCGTCCGCGAATGATGATGCGTGGATCTTCTTCACCCGGCATACCGGTACTCGACATTGTGACGACGCCAGGCAGATTACCGGTCAGCGCCGCTCCAATGCTGGATACGCCGCCGGCGCGTTCCAGAACTTTACCCGTAGTTTGGGTAATAGCGCCAACGACACTCGCTTTTTTCTGTTGTCCGTAACCGACGATTACCACTTCTCCCAGACTCACCTCATCGTCTTTCATGATGACGAAAACATCCTTTTTCCCATCAATCTTCACCTCCTGCGTAACCATTCCTATGTACGATACAATGAGGGTTTGATTTCCAGAAGGAATAGAGAGAGAGAATTTTCCTTCGATGTCGGTAACGGTACCTATCGAAGCCTTTCCTTTCAACGATACGCTTGCCCCGATAACCGATTCGTTATGCGTATCCAATACCGTTCCCCTGACCGTTTGGTTGCTTTGTGCAAACGTGGACAGACTGCCAAAGAAAACGAACAGAAAGCATAAATCGGTCAAACGGAAACAGAGTTTAGTTGTTAATAATTCATTTTTCATGACTTACTCTTAGATTTTATTAAATTAATAAATATTGTCGCTAACAAAATAATATATAATTGTCAACAACGGATGCAAAAATATATACCGGTTTGAGATTTGATTTCTAATTTTAGATATTTGATTTTAGATTTTAGATAAAAAACATACATTGCAGCCGGAAATTTCGTTAATGACAAAAAAGTTGATGATAAAAAACAGTTTTGTCGGTTAAATCAATGGTGTAAGACATGTCGCCGTCGATATCCAAATAGATTTGCTTGCCAGAATCGGTTTCCGGAATGTCGATTTTCCGTCTGTACCAGGCGACACTCTGAACAGGCAATCGTAGTGTTTGACTTTATCTTTTATCATCGTTTTTATCAAAGTTTGTTTTCGTAACGAAAAAATCGCCAGTCATCATTGATGCTAATGCGCTATCTTCCACCGTTCTGTCCCGACGCATGATATAGTGAAGAAAAATGAGGTTAGAATACATACGCGTTTCATCTTAATTAGTCAGTCCTTAAAACTATATTAATTTATTGTTAATCAAAGAAATAAGCATAAAAAAAATTGGATAAAAGCGCCGGATTTTGTAACTTTACGGCATAAAAACCGGATATTTATGATAAGAAAATTACCTTCAGCTACCAGCCGCGACCTGTTTCGCACCCTTCTGTCGGATTTGATTAATCCCAAACACGAGATTGTTTTTTATTTTGATTTGTATTCTTAAAAAGACGTGGTACGAATTCTTTCAAACATCTGCGCCACGTTAGCCATTCATGCGCTGTTCCGGGGGATTCGTAATAGACTACATTTTTAATTCCCGCAGCCTTGAGACCGTCTGCAAGCGTTTTAGTCCTTATCGGGACTGTGAACGACTTGTTTATCAATGTCTTTTTTCAATAACCTGACATGAAATATCCGTCCGGCGTTGTTACTTTCTCCGGGCCGGAACTTAACGGTAATGTATTCTTTGTTTTTTAGCATTTTAACCGGTATTGGATATTCAACATCCGTGAAATCATCTTTGTTCCATTTACCGGTAATATTTTCGGTTGTCAACAATTGGTCGTCAACGAGAATATCAAATGTTCTATTTCCGGTTTCGTTTCCCCAGTAACGCAGCATCAAAGATAAATCTTCCCGTCCAGAAGTTTTCAGTTCATATTGGAAGTAGCCGCCGCTACGGGCGTTTCTCCAGGCTTCTTCTTTGTGTATACCGATATGCGTATCACGTTGTTTCATCCGGTGGTCCGCTTCGGGTTGCTGTTCGCCGACATTTATCATGTCAATCGTACGGCTATCCAAGAACATCTTCCAAGTTTCTCCTTCGCGTTTGTTTTCAATAATTTTGTCGTATTCCTGCTGTGTAACCGCAAGCCAGTATATCATGTAACGGCTGTCGTGGATATTATAGAACGGTTCTAATACTAAATCTTTGTATACGGCGTCTTTGAATAATCCCGGAACTGTAAAGCTAAACGGTTTTCCGGCAACGGGTTTCATCTTTTTGAGTTTCGAGAGGATTTCTTCCTGCGTCCCGATCATTACAGGCGTGTTGAAGACCGATACTAAGGTGCCGTGGGCAATGTGTGCCCAACGTCCGTCGTCGGCCAGCAAGCCGGTCATGTTTTCCGCACCGATTTTTGCGCCCAGAAGAATGGGTCCGCGCATGATGGAAATGTATTGCTTCACGTGGGGAATTTTCTCAATCGTAATCTTCATTGGTGTTTTTATCTCGACGACGTCGCCGTCTTTCCATTCTCTGTTGATGGCGATGTAAGAAGATGGCGATGCGTTTGCCGCATAATTTTCACCGTTGCAGGTGATTTCCATTTTGCCGGATTCTATCCAGTGAGGACAACGGATTAAAAGCGTAAAGTTTGATGATTTTTTTAATTTTAAGGTCAGTTTGCCGCCTTCTTCCTCCGGAAAACGAGTGTTTTGTAGGACGGTAATGCCTTTTTCTTTCCAGTTTAATTCGGAAGCGACAAAAAGGTTGACATAGAGGGAATCGCCGGAATGAGTATAAATAAATTCCCCGTATTTCCCGTGATTTTCCATCCCTGTGCCTACGCAGCACCACATGGCTTGGTTGGGCGTTGAATATACGCGGTAATGCGCCGGACGCGCCGGCGTGAAATAAACATATCCGCCATGTTCAGGATGTTGGGAAGAAAGGATGTGATTGAACATTGCCCGTTCGTAATAATCGGCATAGTTGGCTTGCGGATTCATGCGGAAAAGTCCGGAAGCGAGTTTGAGCATATTGTAGGTATTGCAGGTTTCGGGGCCTTCACGCTCTTCCGTATAGCTGATGCAGTCTTCTTCTGAAGGAAAATGTTCGCGGCGGCTGTTTCCTCCGAACGATAGCGAACGATGATTTGCCACTCTGTCCCAAAAGAATGTTGCAGCTGTTTGATAAGCGGTATCGCCGGTCAATTCGGCTACGCGCTCATATCCGACGGCTTTCGGGACTTGCGTGTTGGCGTGCTTGTTGTCGAGATTGTCAATTCCTTGTCTCATGTTGTCAAAAATATCTTTGTGCGAAAAGCGTTTGGCGGCATCTATGTATTTTTTTTCGCCCGAAATGGCATAAGCGTCAGCATATACTTCGTTCATTCCGCCAAATTCGTTGGCCAACATGGATTCCATTTGCTTGTCGTCAAGACAAGAAATAACGGCAATACCCCAGTCGCACAAATTGAGGAACAACTCTTTTGCATCCAAGTTGCCGCCATAGACGTATGCGTCGCGCAATCCGGCGTAGGTCTTATGCAGGTTATACCAAGGCACCCAGTATTTCCAGATAATACCGATGTTTCCCTTTTTAATCTCTTCCCAAAGATTGTGTTTTTCGCCGTCGATCTCTTTGATTACGGGAACGCCGCCGATGTAACCTTTACCGTTGTGGCTGTTTTCCCGGCAGCGTTTCAGTTCCGATACCATATAATCCATACGGCGTTTACATTCTTCGTTGCCGGTGGCGGCATAATTTTGCGCCAGGGCTGTCAGGTAATGTCCGCCGGTATGTCCGTCGAGTCCCGATGACTCCCAATTATCATAAGATATTTTTTTTACAGGAAGTCCCGCTTCGCGCAGGAATGGTGCAAGAAAACGGTCAACATCGTATTCGAGCAAGACTTTCGTATTCAGATCGCGGGCTTGTTTGAAAGGGCCGTCGAGCAATTTTACATCGCCCATAGGAAAAGCGTTTTTATACAATTTACCCTGAGCGT
>JAIRMH010000254.1 GCA_031258835.1 Tannerella sp. | reverse complement strand
TCCACGCCGATGTCGGTGGTGTGAATATTTTCCCACGTCAGGTGTTCGTTGACAAACGACCCGGGCGAAACCGTGTAGGAAGCCGGCGTGCCGGTACCGCTGGTTGTCTCCGTATACCTTGCGCCGTAGCTCCATGTCTGGTATCCGCCGTAAGTGCCGATGCCGTTCTGGTTTCCGATAACGCCGTAGCTGGCGCGGACTTTGAGGTTGTTCAGCCAACCGGAGGTCGCTTCCCGTATAAACTTTTCGTGGGAGAGCCGCCAGCTGCCGCCTACGCTCCAGAAGGTGCCCCAGCGGTCATCCGCGTATTTAAACTTGGACGATCCGTCGCGGCGCAGCGAGGCGCTCAGGCCGTACTTGTCGTCATAAATATAGTTGGCGCGTGCGAAGTAGCTTTCCATCGTAAGTTTCGACTCGTTGCCGCCCGGAGTGGGATAACCGATACCGCCTTCATAACGTCCCACGAAGTTGGCATAAGCGTCGTATCCTGCTATCAGTTCGCGGGTGGAAGAAAAGCGTATGACGTCGAACGTGTACTCGTTGTACTCATGTCCCAGCAGCGCCTCGGCATGATGTTTGCCGAAATTGCGGTTCCAGTTGAGCAGTTGCTGCGTGTTCAGGTTGACGTACGTACCGTTTTGCCTGTACAGCGCGCCGCCGTAGTTGGCAGCCCGTCCGATTACGCCGTTCCGGTAGTTGTTGGCTTGCGAGAAGGTGGCGTCGGTAGACAGGTTGGCGGTAAAGGTGAAATCGTTCAGGAATTTCACTTCGGCGTACGTTCTGGCGCTTATGTCGCGCGAGAGGACTTCGGCCTTGTCGTTCTCCATTCGGTACACAACATCGTTGCTGTTACCTCCGGTGGATGTTGGTCCCAGCGGCGAGTAAGAGTCTCCGTTCGCGGCAATCGTTTTTTTCGAGCCGTCTGCGTTGAGAACGTAGTTGCCGTTTTTGTCGCGGGCATACACCTGTATGATTGGCAATATGCGGTTTACTACCGCAAAAATGTTTTCCTGCGCGTCGCCCCTGTTCTGATAAAGCGTGGTGTTGTCGCCTCCGTAGCGGGCTGTCTGTCCGCTGGTAAGGCGATGCGAATAGCCCACGTTGGCGCCCATCTTAAACCAGTCGGTTATCTTTCCGTTGACCACTGCGCGACCCGTATAGCGTTCGAATTTTGAAATGGATATGTACGACGGATCGTCCAGAACGCCGAACGAAATATGGTAGTCCATTTTGTCGTTGCCTCCGCTGGCGGAGAGGTTGTACTCCTGACGGAGGCGGTTTTTCAGCAGGATGTCGTAGTAGGTATCGTTATACATGAGTTGGGCGGCGGGATTCAGTCTGCCGTCCGTACCTACCAGGTAGTTGTTCTGCAGGGTAGCCGACTGGCTGTCGCCGCTTCCGGTTATTTCATAGTTGGAGGCGTCGTTCCAGCCCGGGAACGAGTACAGCATCCAGTTGCCGAGGTCGTTGCGCGTTAAGGAGGCGCTGTTGCCCGTATAGTTGAACAGATGCTGGCTGGCATACAATGCGGCTTCCTCGTGCGTATGCAACGGATTCTGCACGTTATTTTTATAACCGTTGTTCTGATACAGCTTCCCGTCCGAATAGCGGTACGTATTGTAGATGAGCTGCCACATATGCTCGTAGATAGTGGCGGGGTCGCGCACCAAGTCCGGCATGTTGTTGGTCATGGAGTTCACGCCCCAACGCGTGTCCAAGGTGATTTTGGCTTTGCCGCTCGTACCCTTCTTGGTAGTAATCAGCACCACGCCGTTGGCGCCGCGCGAGCCGTAGAGGGCGGTCGAAGCGGCATCCTTCAATACGGTGACGCCGGCAATGTCGTTGGGGTTGATGGTTGCCAGCACGTTGTCCACTTGTGCGGGTACTCCGTCAATTACCACCAGCGCATAAGAACTGGCCTCGTTGGTGCTGCCCACCCCGCGCACGCGGATTTTCATGTCCACACCCGGCTGTCCTTCCACCGACGACACCTGCAACCCGGCCACAGCGCCTTCCAGCGCACGGCTCACGGTCGAGATAGATTGCGCCGTGATGGATTTCGCATCGATCGTGGAGATGGCTCCCGTCAGGTCCTTCTTCCGGGCTGTACCGTAGGCCACGACGACGACTTCCTCCAGCGCTACATCGTCTTCCTGCAGGACGATGCGGAACGTGCGTTGCCTGCCGACCCGGACTTCCTGCGTCGTGTACCCGATATAGGAAAACACCAGCACGGCATCGTCGTTCGGCACGCTCAGGGTGAAATTACCGTCCGCATCGGTCGTCGTACCGATGGTTGTGCTGCCCTTTACGACGACATTAGCACCAATCACCGGTTCGCCGGCAGCGTCCGTGACCGACCCTGTCACGTTCACGTTTTCCAGCAGTTCCATCGTAGAGATAACAATCAGGTTGTTATCCAATTTTTTGTACCTCAATCCTGTATATGCCAGCAAAGAGGTCAGCACTTCGTCAACGGACTTGTTGTTCACGTCCAGTTGATACACTTCCTTTTCAATACTCACCAGTTCGTCGTTGTAGAAAAACCGGTAGTCACTCTGTTTTTCAATTTCTTTGAAAAACTCGCTTAATGTCCCTTTGTGATTACGGATGGTTAATTTCTGATCGGGTTTGGCCGATAAGCTACTCATACCAATAAAGAACATTACACAAACGAATTGAGCGATCCGGTTAGGTTTGCGTGTGTGCATACATTGAACGATCCGGTTCAATCCGGGGCTAAAAACATTTTTTCCCATGGCAATCTAATTTTAAAAATTAATAAATATCAGTCATTTCTATCTTTGGTGGCAATCCACTTGTTTGCAGATAGCTTCACCGTGTTTTTTTGAATCGTATAATTCACCGGCGCGGATAATTTAACGGCTTCCAGCACCTGTTCCAGCGTTTCATCCCGCAACGTCCCGGAAAAAGAAATGTTTTTCAGAGATTCGTCTTCAAATGAGATGTGGATGTTGTATCGTCTTTCTAATTTGACGGCTAAGGAACCCAGCGGCTCTTGCTTGATCAGCCACCGTACATCCTTCCAGGAGGTGTACAGTTCCGTCGTTACATTTTTGGTTACGATAGTATTTTTTGCTGTTTTTTCCGGCAGTATGTTTTTCTGGGCAGGGGAAAGTGGGGTGGTCGTTAGGTCCGATATCTGCAAATCGTCCGTACCGGAGGATTTGATGACCGTCGCTTTTTGGCTTGCCGTCAATACCAGTTTGTCCGTCAATCGCCCTTCTACATTCCTTAATATCTGCACGCTGCCCGATTCGACGGTCGTTTCCACATAATCTTCTTCCGGATATGCTTTTATGTTGAAACTGGTGCCCAGCACCTTTAGCGTGACGGCGGAACTTTTTACAAAGAACGGTTTTTGTTCGTTTCGCGCTACCTTGAAATAAGCTTCGCCTTCGATGAAGACTTCACGTTCGGATTTGTTGAACGCCGAACTGTAACGAAGCTTGCTGCCCGCATTCAGCCAAATCGAAGAACTGTCAGGTAATGTTACCATTGATTTGGAGCCGTAGGGTACGGTATATTCGGTATAAAACAATTCTGTTTCCACTTCTTCCTGCGTTTTCTGTGCGTCATAAAAGTGCATCGCTGCAACGCCGCAGGTAAAAGCAAGAACAAAGATGGCAGCATAACGATATGCCCGCGTCATCATACGGCGAAGGCGTCCATGCGAAGACGTTTTATTCAAGAAGCGCTTCATGTTCCTCCACGCTTTGTCGGCATCGTATTTGCCTTTATGAGCATAACAGGTTAACGCAAAATTTGTTTTCCTGTACGCTTCTAATAATTGGGCGTTTTCGGTGGACGCCTGAACCCATTCCCTCAGGGTTTTTGCTTCCGCATCGTTTATTTCGCCAGAGAACAGAGCCGTAAGAAGCTCTTCTATATATTCCGGTATCTGATTCATATATTGTTTCGTAAAATAAATGATATTCTTTTGCTTTTATAGTTGAGACAACTAGCACCGGAATTAATGTGACAAAACATTTTTCATTTAATATCATTTAACATCTCTTTTTTCGTTCTGCGACCGTTACTTGGCAATTTCGCGTTTTGGACTGTTTTCAAAACGCGGGTAGCGACGTGGTTTTGATCTTTAACCACCTGCCGCAAAGTAATTTCAAAATGGGCGATGGTGGAGGGATAAACCATAATGTTTCCGAATGAGATTCCGGGGGCGTCGGCGAATTCGTCCCGGTTTCCGAAAAACCGGGGTCTAACGTTTTCAGTGCGACGCGCATTTTCTTCATTGCTCGCGTGAGTTGCGTGCGTACCGTATTAATAGATATATTTAATTTGTCGGCTACTTCCTGATAGGATAAGCCGTCCATTTTGTGAAGTGTGAAAATTTCGCGGCATTGAGGCGGTAGCGTCTGTAGGGCATTTTCGATCTGTTCATTCCGTTCTTTCTCTATGATGTCACTCAGCGGCGTCTCGGCGTCGGGATTCAGCAGATCCATGTACATCAACCGATATTCCGCTTTTGCACGGTAACGCGCCTCTACTTCGGCGTGTTTCAGGTAGTTTAGCGCGTCATGACGCGCGGCAGACGTAATATAGGATTCGATAGTGTAGCAGATTTGAAGTTGTTCGCGTTTTTCCCAGAGTCTGACAAACAGATTGCTGACAATGTCTTCCGCATTAAACGCGTTTCCGGTGATGTTCTCCACATAGATGCACAAGCGTTTGTAATGAACGCGAAACAGTCGTTCAAACTCCCGCACGTCGCCTTGTTTTATTTTCTCGACGGAAATATGTTGTTCTATGTGAATCATAATGGCGCCAAATGTATAAATAAATTCGCATATAAACAACATCATTACGTGCTAATAAAAGGAGAATGTCCGGCAAAAGTTATAGAATGAACGTGCTGGAAATAAAAAAACCGGCCAAATTTTGCAAATACTGTAAAGAGATCTATCTTTGCAGCCGCATATAAGAATCAGATGAAGAAGGTAATAAAAATGCTACAGCCGGTTATTTATTTTCGCCGTTGGTCGCGAAAAGGGTATGCCGTATTTTGCAGTATTGGTCGTTGCGTATCGGTCAGGCAGCTTAGGAAGAATGTAGCCGAGGCTTCTTTGAAGAAACAGAAATCTGCGTTAGCGGTATGTCTTTGGAAATCAACCGAAGGGTCTGATGTCTACATAACAGATGATGAGAGGGAACCGGACTTGCCGGATATTTTCCCTATGCTATTATTTGTTCCGGTACATCTGCAGGCGACGATCAAAGATTGTGGCAATATTTATTTTGTATTAAACGAATCGGAGAATAAAGTAGCCGGTTAGATGCAAGAGCGCGTCTTTCCGGCTTTTTGTTTGTCGATATTTAAATGCACGCTGAGTGAGTATGTCGTGAAACAGGTCTTATTAATAAATATAGTATATGATAAATGAAATCAAAAAACGGATATTGGCGGGAGGTGAAATAACTCCGGAAGAGGCTTTGGAGGTAGCTCTGCATGCTAAGAAGGAAGAATTGTATGAAGCGGCGCATGAGATAACGACCCGGATGGCTTCGAAGAAATTTGATATGTGTTCCATTATTAATGCAAAATCGGGGCGTTGTCCGGAGAACTGTAAATGGTGCGCACAGTCTGCCCATTATAAAACGTCGGCCGACGTTTACGATGTAGTAGAAAAGGAGAGATGTTTTCATCAGGCGCGGTATAACGAACAACAGGGCGTGCACCGTTTCGGTATGGTGATCAGCGGACGGAAACCTAACGTGCGGAACATGAAGAAGCTGTGTGATAACATGCGGTATATAAAAGGGCGTTCGTCTATTCAGCTGTGCGCCTCTTTGGGCTTGCTTAACGAAGAAGAACTGCGCCAGATAAAAGAGGCCGGCGTGAACCGTTACCATTGTAATCTGGAAACGGCGCCTTCTTATTTCTCAGAAGTATGTACCACGCATACAATACAAGAAAAGATAGAGACGATAAAAACAGCTCAAAAGATCGGACTGCAAGTTTGCAGCGGCGGTATTATCGGCATGGGTGAAAGTCTGGAGCAACGTATAGAGTTTGCCTTTACCCTGAAGAAGTTCGACATACAGTCAATCCCCATCAATATCCTGCAACCGATACCGGGCACTCCGCTGGAGAATACGACGCCATTGACCGAAGAAGAGGTCTTGACGGCCATCGCTCTTTTCCGGCTTATTAATCCGGTCGCATCCCTTCGCTTTGCCGGAGGTAGGGCGCAACTGTCGAAAGCGGCTGTCGAAAAGGCGCTATATATCGGTATCAACTCGGCGACTGTCGGCGATCTGCTGACAACGATAGGATCTAAAGTGGCGGAAGACAAACGATTAATTGAGAAGTATTATCCTGCCGACACCTTTGACAAGGAGCATTTATGGCATCCCTATTCTTCGGCCACCAGTCCGCTGCCGGCATATAAAGTGAAACGAGCGAAAGGTTGTGTGATAGAGTTGGAAGAAGGCGCCTTGCTTATTGACGGGATGTCGTCGTGGTGGTGCGCTGTGCATGGATATAATCATCCGGCGCTGAATAGTGCGGCCAAATTGCAGCTTGACAGGATGTCGCATGTGATGTTCGGAGGATTAACCCACGACCCGGCTATCCGTTTGGGGAAATTGCTGTTAAGTGTCGCGCCTTCTTCCCTGCAGAAAATTTTCTATGCGGATTCCGGTTCGGTAGCTGTTGAGGTGGCGTTGAAAATGGCGGTACAATATTGGTTTGCCAAAGGAAAAAAGGAAAAGACGAATTTTGTGACGATTCGTTCAGGTTATCATGGCGATACATGGAACGCGATGTCTGTTTGCGATCCTGTCACAGGTATGCATCGCATATTCGGACGTTCGTTACCGGTACGTTATTTCGTTCCGTCTCCATCCGCAGGATTTTATGACGAATGGGATGACGGCGATATCCTGCCGATAAAGGAGATGATTGTATCGCATAAAGATGAGTTGGCGGCTGTGATTCTGGAGCCTGTCGTACAGGGGGCGGGAGGGATGCGCTTTTATCATCCCGAATATCTGAGGCAAGTAGCCACTTTATGCAAAACGCATAATTTGTTGCTGATTTTTGACGAGATAGCGACAGGCTTCGGACGTACGGGGAAACTGTTCGCCTGTGAACATGCAGGCGTGGAGCCGGATATTATGTGTGTTGGAAAAGCCTTGACGGGCGGTTATTTGACGTTATCAGCCGTGCTGACGAATGATAAAGTGGCCGATACGATATCAAAAGGCGAGCCGGGTGTATTCATGCATGGCCCGACATTTATGGGGAATCCGCTGGCATGTGCCGTAGCCTGCGCTTCAATAGAATTATTGCTTTCGGATGATTATAAATGGGAACAAAAGGTAAAAAAGATAGAAGAACAACTCAAAGGGGAACTGTCGCCGGCTTTCGCTCTCCCTATCGTTAAAGATGTACGCGTATTGGGCGCTATTGGCGTCGTTGAATTGAAAGAACCTGTGGATGTGGCTTTTATGCAACGGATGTTCGTGAGGGAAGGGGTGTGGGTACGACCTTTCGGACGATTAGTATATATCATGCCGCCTTTTATTATTGAGCCGGAACAGTTGACGAAACTGACGTCTTCTCTGCTGAAAGTCATTAGCGAGTTGAAAACGGGTATGGAGTCGGATGCCGTGCGCGAATCGGATGCCGTGTGCGAATCGGATGCTGTGTGCGAATCGGATGCTGTGTGCGAATCGGAAGTTGTAAGCGAATTGGCATGATGGAGCAGCGCCTGTTACAATCATACAGAGATGAATTAATGCAGCTGGAAGAAAAAAGTAATTTGCGTAGCCTTCCGGAGATTATTCATCGGGAAAGGGATGTTATCCGGCGAGGCCGGCAAATGCTCAATCTCTCGTCGAACGATTATTTGGGACTTGCCTCCGATATTTCATTGAGAAGGGAATTTCTGGAAAGTCTTACTCCCGAAAATTTTCTTCCCTCATCATCATCTTCCCGTTTGCTGACGGGTAATTTCGAAGCAAACAGGGACTTGGAAGACCTGCTTTGCCGGCTGTTTGGGGCGGAAAGCAGTTTGGTTTTTAGCAGCGGATACCATATGAATACGGGAATTTTGCCGGCTGTCTGCAACAGCCGGACGCTCATATTGGCGGACAAGCTGGTTCATGCCAGCCTGATTGACGGGATCCGTTTGTCGAAGGCCGGATTCGCCCGTTACCGGCATAATGATTTTGAGCAATTAGAATCCTTACTCTATAAAAATCATGCGGACTACGAGCGGATTATCATTGTAACGGAAAGTATCTTTAGTATGGATGGCGACGAAGCGGATCTTCGCCGGTTAGTCGCGCTGAAGAAATCGTATCCCCATGTGATGTTATATGTCGACGAGGCGCATGCCGTTGGGACGAGGGGCGGGAAAGGTCTTGGATGCGCCGAGGAGCAGGGATGTATCGCAGATATTGATTTTTTGACCGGGACGTTTGGCAAAGCGTTGGCTTCCGTAGGCGGATATATCGTTTGTAGCAGGGTGATACGCGATTATCTGGTAAATAAAATGAGAACGTTGATTTTCACGACTGCGCTTCCTCCGGTTAACCTGATGTGGACGCGTTTTATAATGGAGCGTTTTGGGAGTTTTGCGGATAAACGTAATTATCTGAAAAAGATAAGTTACCGTCTCCGGGAGCAACTTGCAGCAAAAGGGTATGAATGTCCTTCTACCAGCCAAATCATCCCGGTGATGATCGGCGATAGCGGGAGCGCTATATTGAAAGCGGAAGACCTGCAACGGAAAGGTTTTTATATGTTACCCGTTCGTCCTCCTACGGTACCGGAAGGAACTTCGCGCATCCGCATTTCACTGACCGCTTCCATCCGGGCAGAAGAAGTAGAACATCTTATTTCATTATTATGATTATCAGAAAGATAGATGCAGAAGAGGAGAGAGGGGAAAACTGCCGCTCTCTGCTTCTCTTTTTTTCCGGTTGGGGGATGGACGAACATCCGTTTATGGAATATCTGCCGGTTGACAGGGATTGTATGATCTGTTATGATTATCGTTCGCTTGCATTTGACGAATCTTTGCTGGCGCCTTATAAACAGGTCAGGGTTGTAGCATGGTCTATGGGCGTATGGGCGGCCTCCCGGGTTTTATCCGCTCGGCGTTTACTTATCACGGAAAGCGTTGCCATAAACGGAACACCGTGGCCGGTGGATGATGAGCGAGGTATTGCAACGGCTATTTTTCACGGAACGCTGGAGGGTTTAAACGAAGAGACATTGCGGAAGTTCCGGCGGAGGATGTGCGGTTCAAAGGATGCGTTTGCTCATTTTATGGAACATGCTCCCCGGCGGACGGTGGAAAACCTGCGTGAAGAACTCGTGCAAATTGCAAAACTTTCTTCCGGGAATCATCCGTACTCTACGGGGAATCATTCGCCGGCTATGCGAAGTTCTTCTTCGTCCGTTGAGAATTGTTCACCCTCTTTTGTATGGGATAAGGTATATGTAGGTCTATACGATAAAATATTTCTTCCGGCCCATCAACGAAACGCTTGGAAGGGAGGAAATACGATTATGGTGGAGTGTGAGCATTACCCGTCGACGTTATGGAATGAATTGTTCGGTAAGCCGGTATGAAAGATTTCGATTTTTACGTGTGCATAATGAATTTTTTGTCGGAGGAAGATCATTGATGAATAAGATACTGATTACGCGCTGTTTTGCAAAAGCGGCGGATAGTTATGAAGAGGAGGCGACCGTGCAGCGGCGAATAGCTTTGAAAATGACCTCTTTACTCGAAACGTATATTCGTCCCGGATGTTGCCGGAAAATTCTTGAAATAGGTTGTGGGACAGGTCTTTTTTCGCGTATGTTGGCCGATAGCCTGAAGCCGGAACGGATGTTGCTGAATGATATTTGTCCCGAAATGCACGAACGGCTGAAAGGTCTGTTAAGCGATTACGTTCATTTTGAATCCGGCGACGCGGAAACGTATCCTTTTAGCGGGAAATATGATTTGGCGGCTTCGTGTTCCGTCGTTCAGTGGCTCAAAGATATTGACGCTTTTTTCTCGCGTATTTATCCGTTGTTGACGGCAGATGGAATATTTGCCTTCAGCACTTTTGGATGCGACAATATAAAAGAGGTTACCTCGCTGACAGGAAAAGGTCTGTCATATTTTTCACGAGAAGAATTATGCGACAAACTGTCGGGTCGATATGATGTGTTGTACGCCTCCGAAGAGAAGGTCTTTAAAAGGTTTAAAAGCCCCATCGAGGTTCTTTATCATCTGAAACGCACGGGAGTAACCGGAATCGATCAACAGAAATGGACAAAAACTAATTTAATTAGATTTTGTGATGATTATAAGACGCTTTACGGCAATGGTAAAGAAGTCACTCTTACTTATCATCCGATATATGTAATTGCCAAAAAGAAAGATCATAAATAAAACATCGTATGAAACAAAACATATATTTCGTATCGGGAATAGATACGGATGCGGGCAAAAGTTATGCTGTCGGATATCTTGCCCGCCAGTGGAACGGACAAGGTATTCGCACCATTACCCAGAAACTTGTCCAGACAGGAAATGACGGCTATTCGGAAGATATCGCTCTTCACCGTAAATTGATGGGGACAGGATATACGAAAGAAGATGAAGAGATGCTTACCATGCCGGAGATCTATTCGTATCCGGCATCGCCACATCTGGCATCTCGGCTGGATAACCGTCCGATTGATTTTGACAAGATTGAACGTGCCACCCGAATACTGAGCGAACGTTATGACGTCGTCCTGCTGGAAGGCGCCGGAGGGTTGATGGCGCCATTGACGGATGACTGTCTGACAATCGATTACATCGTCGAGAAAGGTTATCCTATTATTCTGGTCACATCCGGTAAACTTGGCAGTATCAATCATACGTTGCTAAGTCTTGAGGCCGTTGCCCGAAGAGACCTTACATTATATATGGTGGCCTATAACCTGTTTTCCGAAAACCAGGACAAAACAATCCACAATGACACAAAACAATACATTGCCGCTTATCTGCGAAAGAACTTCCCGGAGACTCAACTGATGGAAGTGCCGGTACTCGATTGACCGGAAGCGCCGGTACTCAACGGATGGATCATCGCACATGAAAAATACGACGCCAAACGCACATACAAAATGAATACCGGTTATTTTCCGGATGCAGGCGCTTGTCGGAGACTGGATTGTTTACGTTGAGAACAGCGACAGGAACGCCAATGTAAAAACAGGTCAGGCTGAAACGCTTTCTTTGCGAAAACAATACGATTGCTTTTTCTCGACTATAGCCGCCCCCAATAAAATGGATTTAATCTTATTCTTTTCGTCTTTTAGCGGTGGCGTTCAGCCTTGCTTTCCTCAGCCTAAGGTATAGATACGATCCGAAAATAAGGAAAAGGGAGGCGATATGTATGTGCCGCCGCGTCTGCGAATCGACGTTAATGTCTGCGAAGCCCTTACTTTGTTGATGTCCGCCCCGTCCTGCCGGTCTTGCCGCTTCGGACTGGCTTGCGTTGCCGACTGTCGGCTGTACTGCATTTCTATCGTCGCGTCTACTGCGTTCGCCGCCGCGTTCACCGTTACGTTTGTTGCTTTCACCGTCGCGTTCGCTGCGTTCGCCGCTGCGTTCGCCGCTACGTTCGCCTCTTCCCGTGCGTCCCTGCAATTCTTGATTTTCTCGGTTATTGTGCGCAGCAGCATCTGCCGTTGTTGCGGTTACTTCAACTGCACGTCCCGACGTTTCTCTTCCTCT
>JAIRMH010000243.1 GCA_031258835.1 Tannerella sp. | reverse complement strand
ACCCAGTATAATTCATCCTTTATATAACGGTTTAATTGAGACCCAACTAAACGGTCTTCAGGAGGTAACATGTAATGCCTTTCCGGATTACAGGGGCCTGTGGTGTTAAAAAAACGTCGCTTCATCCTCTTTAATCTTTAATAAATATCCTGATATAATTAAGTACAAATGTACATGAAATTTTCGACATTCCATACAGACCGATAAAGATATCAGGCGCCGAAATCGTCGAAATGCAGCATCTCGATGGGTACGCCTATGCTGTCAAGCATCCCTTCCACGGCTTTCGACATCGGTCCGGGTCCACACATGTAATATTCTATTTCTTCCGGTTCTTCATGATCTTTCAGATAGGTTTCATATATCACCTGATGAACAAATCCCGGCGTATATTTAACGCCGGCCGCATCGGCTACAGGATCCGGACGGTCAAGCGCCAGATGGAATTTGAAGTTGGGAAAGTCTTTTTCAATAGTAAGGAAATCGTTGAGATAGAATACTTCGTTAAGCGCGCGTGCTCCGTAGAAATATGACATCTTACGATTTTTGACTTGAAGCGTCCGTGTAAGATGCATAATCTGAGCGCGAAGAGGCGCCATACCGGCACCGCCGCCAATCCACATCATTTCGCGTTCGGAGTTAAAGATCGGATGGAAATCGCCATAAGGACCGCTCATCGTCACCTTATCGCCCGGTTTGAGCGTAAAGATATAAGAAGAAGCGATACCCGGCATGACGTCCATAAATCCAATCTGCGGTTTCGGTTTGAAAGGAGGCGTGGCAATACGCACCGTAAGCATGATACGATCGCCTTCCGCCGGATAATTCGCCATCGAATAGGCGCGAATCGTTTCTTCGTCGTTCCTGCATTTCAGTCCGAACAGTCCGAACTGTTCCCATGCCGAAAGATATTCAGGCCCAATAGAGGTTTTATCAATATCCTTACCATAATCCATTGAGAACTTTGGAATCCGGATCTGTGCATACGATCCCGGTATAAAATCCATGTGTTCGCCTTCGGGCAAAGCGACGATAAATTCTTTAATAAATGTAGAAACATTATTGTTTGAAATAACCGTACACTCCCACTCTTTCACGCCGAACACCTCATCCGGCACTTTGATTGCGATATTCTCCTTTACTTTGGTCTGGCATCCGAGGCGCCAGTTTGCCTGAATCTGTTTGCGTGAAAAGAAACCCACTTCGGTAGGCAGAATGTTGCCTCCTCCTTCCGGAATCTGACAACGACACTGCCCACAACTTCCGCTGCCTCCGCAAGCAGATGAAAGGAATATACCTTGGCTCTGAAGTGTGCTTAACACTGTCCCTCCGATCGGAGCTTCAAATTCTTTTTCACCGTTAACCACCACTTTTACATTTCCGGATGGTATCAACTTTGCTTTTGCCACAAGCAATGCGCCGACCAATATCATCGTGATTAAAAGGAAAATCACGGCTCCGGCCATAATTGTTAGTCCGCCTGACATTAATATTATCATTTTTACAGAATCGTTTTTTTTACATTAATAATTAGAGATTAAGACCCGAGAAACACATAAACCCGATACCCATCAACCCGGTTATGATAAAAGCGATCCCTAAACCCCTCAACGGTTTCGGGATGTTCGAATATACCAATTTTTCGCGGATAGACGCCATTCCCAGAATTGCTATTAACCAACCTATTCCCGATCCTAAGCCGTAGATTGTCGCCTCGCCTACATTTATAAATGCTCTTTGCTGCATAAACAGAGAACCTCCCATGATGGCGCAGTTCACTGCAATTAACGGCAAAAATATACCTAATGAAGAATATAAAGCAGGAAGAAATTTTTCAACCACCATTTCCACCAGTTGCGTAAAGGATGCAATGATCGCAATAAAAATGATGAAAGAGAGGAAACTCAGGTTTACATCGGCATACTGCTGTCCGAGCCAGTTTAACGCGCCCTCTTTCAGAACGTAGTTTTCCAACAGATAATTAATCGGTAATGTACAAACAAGGACGAACGTTACCGCTATACCTAATCCTAATGCGGTCTTTACATTTTTCGAGACAGCCAGATACGAACACATACCCAAATAATATGCGAAAATCATGTTATCAACAAAAATCGACCGTATGAATGTGCTTAATAATTGTTCCATTCTTAGTTATTTTTTTATTCTGCTTATTTTTCTTCCTGAAGATCCTTATTCCGTGAACGGTGTATCCAGATAATAACGGCACAGCAAATCAACGCCATTGGAGGCATGATCATCAGACCATTATTAACATAACCGATATCATATGCAGCCTGCGGTATCACGTGGAAACCAAAGAGCGTACCCGACCCTAATAATTCCCGAAAGAAAGCGATTATTACCAAAATTATACCATAACCCATTCCATTCCCTATACCGTCGAGAAACGATGCCCACGGACGATTACCTAAAGCAAATGCTTCGAGTCGCCCCATCAGTATACAGTTCGTGATGATCAATCCGATAAACACCGATAATTGCTTACTCACATCATAAGCAAAAGCTTTTAACACTTCACTTACGATGGTCACCAGCGCCGCGACAACGACTAACTGTACGATGATGCGTATCCGGTTCGGAATGGTATTCCTAAGCAAGGAGATGATTACGTTTGCAAAAGATACGACCGCCGTTACCGAGATCGCCATGACAATGGCCGGCTCTAATTTCGCCGTTACGGCTAATGCGGAACAGATCCCTAACATCTGAATAATGACCGGGTTATTACGGCTCAGCGGGCCTAACAATATTTCTTTATTTTTTCCGGATAATAGTCTCATATTTCTTTAATTTTTAGCGTTTAAAAAACCAACATATTTCTCCAGACTGTTTCGTATCATCTGATTCACCCCGTTACTGGTAATAGTTCCGCCTGAAATACCGTCCACGTAATCCTGACCTTGAAGCATTTTACCCGGTTTCACGATGGCGATGCTCTTAAATTCTCCATTCTTGAACAGTTGCTTACCCGGAAAACGCAAGCTGAATGTCAACGTTGCAATTTCCGCTCCTAATCCCGGCGTTTCTCCCTGATGACTGAAATCCGTTCCGAAAACCGTATTTTTATCTTCATCCACAGACATATATCCCCATATTGGTCCCCAAAGGCCGGTTCCGGACATGGCCATGATGTACTTCGTTCGTCCGTCGATATCGGCGACAAAAACCGGATATGCATTTTCCGAAAACATTTTAGCCGCATCAACGGCAAAAGCATCACCGGCAACCCGTTCGCCTTTTTCGTTTACTATGAACGATTCTTTTATCAATTCATTATATTTCTTCTCTGTTTCACTACCTGACACCGACACTTTTACCGACCGTAAAATCTGTTGCCGCTTATCATCCGCTTCGTTTTTTTTCTGGTAACTCCGTAGCGATTCGGACGCGAATGCAAGTAAGACCGCTACCAGCACAACCATTACGGAAGCGTATGTTATCGTATATACATTACTATCTCTATTCATAATCGTTATTATAAAGTTATTTCACAGCGACCCTTTTTAAGCGGCGCTTAATATTGCGTTCTACGACAAAATAGTCAATCAGAGGCGCAAATGTATTCATCAACAGGATGGCAAGCATCATGCCTTCGGGGTATCCCGGATTAAGTACGCGAATGATAATTGCAAACGCTCCGACAAGCAGACCATAGATATATTTCCCCGACTCGGTACGGGCGGATGTTACAGGATCGGTTGCCATAAATACGGCGCCAAAAGCAAATCCTCCCAAAAACAGATGGTCCAAAGGAGATATGGTCATCACTACCGTCGTCCCGACCATATTGAACAGGGCTGCCATAAGCGCACCGCCGGCAAAAACGGAAAACATGATTTTCCAGCTCGCAATTCTTGTCAACAACAATATCGCAGCGCCTATCAGAATAGCGAGAACCGACGTTTCTCCGATTGACCCCGGAATAAGTCCGATAAAATAATCTTCCGTCGTCAACGGGTTCCCTAATATATCGACCGTATGGAAAGAGCCGATTGATTCTTTTGCCGCAACACCGATTTGTCCGAGCGGCGTGGCGCCTGAAAAAGCGTCCGCGACGTGCGACCCTCCAATGCCGAAGACCGGTTCCGTACGAACAAAAACCCGATCGCCGGACATGGCTGCCGGATAAGCGAAGAACAGAAACGCACGCGTCACCAAAGCTACATTAAACACATTATACCCTGTGCCCCCAAAAACTTCTTTTGCAAAAATCACGGCAAAAGCAGTTGCCACAGCAATCATCCACAATGGCGTATCGATCGGTACAATCATCGGGATTAACATACCCGACACAAGAAATCCTTCCTGTATCTCTTCTTTTTTCAACTGAGCGGCAATAAACTCAATCCCCAACCCGACTACGTACGAAACGATGATTTTAGGCAATACAGCCAGTAAACCATAGCAGAACGTCGCCCAGAGGTCAGGATTTATACCTGTCGCCAGATTATGTTGATAACCGGTATTATACATACCGAACAACAACGCAGGCATCAATGCTACGATGACAACCGACATGGTTCGTTTCGAATCTATACTGTCATGGATGTGCACTCCCGATTTTGAAGTTTCGTTCGAAACAAATAAAAATGATTCGAACCCTTCAAAAACCGACTGGAACATTGATAGTTTACCGCCTTTCTCAAAGTTAGGTTTAATCTTGTTGAGATAATTCCTTAACGCTTTCACAATACTTATTTTTTAATTTATATTTCGCAGTACTTTTTATCACATACGAATATTTCATTCGTAAAACTTCCATTTTTATTCTCAACCTGTTTTTAATTCATCTCCTTATACAGCAAATCCAATCCGTTACGGACAATTTTCTGTATTTCTATTTTCGATGTATCTACAAATTCGCACAACGCAAAATCTTCGGGCGCTACTTCATAAATACCCAGTTTCTCCATCTTATCGATATCAAATGCAATGATGGCTTTAAGGAGATATTCGGGTAAAATATCCATTGGGAACACCCGATCGTATTCATTCGACATAATCATCGCACGTTTCCCGCCACGTATGCGCGCATCCGTCATATATTCCAAACAACCTTTTTTCAACCAGGTGAAATAAGTGTGACTCATACTATATTTATTATATCCGGGGGTAGCCCATCCTAAGAACTCATTGACGTCGTCGCCTTCCGGTATTGCGGTCACCTGGTAGTCATACGCCCCCAAATAATCTTCCGGCTCCACTTTAGCGCCTGTCAACACATCGCCGCTTATCAGGCGCACTTTACGCTTCCCTTCTTTCAGACGTCCTTTTATTATACTGTCGATCGTACATCCGGGTTGTACCCTTGTATATCCGCATTTGTTGAACTCCGAACCCGTCACTGCGATCACTCTGGAATAATCAAGTATGTTTTCTTTCAATATACGGCCTATGACAATCACATCGGCAGCATTAAGCGCCCATACGACCTCGCCTTTATTAACCGGTTTGAGTTTATTGATCATAACGCCGACGTTCCCCACCGGATGAGGTCCTGCAAGCCTTACTTCTTCAATACTTTCCTTTTCAATATATTCCTGTAATATCTTACTCATCGCCGAACCGTCTTTTACGCCTGTATAAACGGTTCCCCGCGTCATCCGCGTAAGCGCCCTAAGACCCGTCAGCAAATATTGTTCTTCCCCTTTTACCAGATAATCCATATCGGGCGCTAAAGGCGCCGAATTATATCCCGTCACAAAGATATCCCGCGGTGTATCCGACGGGGACGCCACACGGTCGTAAGGACGTTGCTTTATACAAGGCCACAGGCCTAAATCAAGTATTACCGTCTTCATCCCTTCGGCATCATACGAATCAACATCTCCCAGATTCAGCATTTTTTTATCTATCCTCTGCGGATCCGGTTTGACCGTAATATTCAACAATTTTCGTTTTTCGCCGCGATTCACACCCGAAACCACTCCGTTAACCGGTGAAACGAATTTTATTTCCGGACGATTTTTATCGACCATTAACGTAGAACCTGCATCAACGCTATCACCTTCGCGAACAACCGCTTTCGGCGTGATTCCCACATAATGATCGGGAACAACGGCATAATTTTCGGAAGTGTCAACACAATAAGATTCTTCCAGCGCCTTGCCGACAAGATTGATGTCTAATCCTTTCCTGATTTCAATATACTTCGACATGTTTACAACAAATTTTCGTTTTTGAAAAATACTGCGCAAAATTACACATTTTTTCTATTTATTATTCAAAATCGCGAAAGAAATAAAGAAAAAATTCTTTAATCAAAAATCCCGCGCCATCGAACAAACAGACTAAACGCCACATACACAAAGTTTTACATTAAAATTACCGATACATAAAAAATCCGGATTCATTCTACGCCTTCTCATGCTACTGTCATGTTATACGAATTTGTCGCATTTCGTCATTGCAAACTACGAGGAACGCAGCCGGAAGCAATGACAACTAAGCGTTGAAATGACATTACTTATTCCGCGAACTTTATTTCATAACGTTCGTAAAAACCGTTTTTTCTTGTACGCTTCTCCTGTAAATTCGCCTGATATTTTTATTCGTCTGTGTGTGATTGAAAAATTTCATGTATCTTTCCTCTATAAATCCCCCTTCACGGCCATCAAGCCAAAAAGGGAAAATGCTGATACACAGCATAAAATGGCGATCTCATAGATGTTAAAAGACAAAACAGGAATGGGCGAAGCGTTTTTACACTTCACCTGAGAGAAGGAATAAAAAATAAAATACTTTCCTCTGCGAGCTTTCCTGTCTCACACGCGCTTTCATTACCGACGGTGTCTATTGTTCAT
>JAIRMH010000117.1 GCA_031258835.1 Tannerella sp. | reverse complement strand
TTTTGAACAGGGATATTGAAATCTTTCGTACCTTAGCCGTCGGATTTCTTCTTCGGAGAGATTCTTTTTTGTAAGCATCTTTTATTCGGTTTGACAACTACAAAGATGCTTACTTTTTTCTGTTTTTCAACTCACTATTTCAAACCGCGCGAAGTATAATAATGTACATTAACAATGATATTTTATTATGATTTACATCATTTTGTGATTCGAGTAAATTTCAACCAGACGTATTCAAGTTCTCTACGTAACAAAGCGCCCTGATGAAACTCTAACAACAAAGTATGTTTATCTTTGTTATACTGTTCTCTTGGGTTATTTGCAACGCCGCGCACCTGAGGTCCTGCTATAAACCATCCCGTATTATTTCTACTTTAATTTTTCACTGGTATACAGAATTTTCTTTCAAAAAAATCCTGTATAACTCAAAAAATGTCGGGGCATCTACAAGTATGATGTTCGGATCGCGGCGCTTCAATTCTTCTACAACCTGAACATACCATTCGGGGCTTTTTAAGATATTACGGAACCAGTGGAACGGTATCTGTCTTGCTCTTACCCGTTGAATAATCTGATCGGCAGCAACTTTCGGATCGACATCGTTAATGTCCCAATCGGAGCGTAAGACGGGCATATCGCCATGGTAAAGCATGGTCGTTGGGATTTTTTGCGAAACGATACCATTAGGACTGAATGCACGGTAAGCATCTAAGCCGTTGTCATTCAGCCCATCGGCAAAACCGTCTATTACAAATCCCGTAATCGTCAAACCCCACATTTTATAATAAGGTTTACAATGCTCCGCCCATTGTTTCGTCGCATCGGGGAGGCCGGAAAGGCGAGGCGTTTGCAATTCTCCGGGATTGAGATAGCCGGCTCCGTTGTCGGCCGCCACAAAATAATCATTATCGGTTGCCGTTTCGCGACGATATTCCCATGCCATCGGTACCCGCTCCGACAAAACCGGACTGATGCTCCACATCATCGGGACTTTACCCCGTGAAGAATTGTCCCAAAGCGAAGGCGTCGTCTGCGACAACCATGACGAAGCATCGTAATCGCCGACATAAAATATCAGCAACTGCTTGTTGGCCAATGACAATTTTCCTTTGGCATTGAGATACCCTCTTTTCTGAAGCTCTTCTTTGGTTACCCATTTCTGAGGATATTCTTCACGCAACGAAAAATGCTGCCAGAAAGATGCATTCGCCAGAGCGCCAAGCCCTATTGCATCCGCATCCTTGAAAGCATTGTATGCGCCTATCAGACGCGAAAATTCCCACTCGGTGGGCACATCTTCGTGACTGCCTCCGGCGTGTTGCGTATATTTGTAAGCCCATGCAGGGAATCCGCCGATATAAGTAAATGTTTTGCCGTTATTGTTTTGTTTATAGGCCAGGAGCAATATCTCTTCCAGCATTTTCCGGTCTGCTCCGGTGGATTGACGGGCGTCGTCAGTAGCTTTTTCGTCTGCCCAGGGACTGAGATCGAAAAAGAATGCTTTTTTAGCGACAAAAAAGTCATGATTGGCCAGGGTATGATGATTGGCCGGTGCTACCGCTGGCCTCTGCAACCAAAACTGGTCAATATAGTATGCTGCATAAGCTGTATTGCATTTTCCAGGTTTCAAATATTTTTCCACAAACCAGCTATATGCATCAATTTTTAGAGACCCGCTTGATGAAATATCCGTCCCGGGTATTTTTCCCGAACCGGTAAACATGGATGAACCGTCCTCATTGAGCAACCATACTTTTACTGGAATATTAGGCCCGCCAAGTATCAATCGGGTATAAAGCGATGAGGACGACAAATCGTATCTCACGGCAATAAGGTCTTCAACACCCGCAATTGACGAAGCAAGGTTGCTCGTAGCCGGAACTTCCGGGTCATATACGACTGCACCTCGTATATCATCTTTAAATTCCGTGACTAATTCCACAATATCCCCCGCCTGTTCTTCGCCTGCATTACCGAGCCATTTCCCCGGTTGACGATATTTATCCCACCAGTAACGGTCAATGTTAACACCTCCGTTCTCCACATAAAACAGGTACAACCGGGGTTTTTGACGGTTGACAATCCCTTGCAACGTCGCGATCGTATGCACATGTTCCCAGATAGTCAGTGCATCTTCCGGCCTGTTCACATCCAGCCGGTTCAGGTATTGCATGTCGAAAAGCGTTACCGTTCCTTCGACAAACTGCGGTTTACCTGCCTTATTCTCATCCTCACCCGCACCGTTACACACGACCAGGCAGAATAACAACACTGTAATACTTGTTGATGTATAAATATTCTTTTTCATTGTTGATTATTATATGTAAGCTTAAAAAAATGGAAGAAATTATACGGATCAATAACTTCAATATCAAGTTCCGGTCTTAGCGATTGCAGCCGGTTGACAGCGTCAATCACTTTATTCGGGCTTGTCCATACAATACGAAAAAAATAATACCGGGGTTGATTACCTACCGGAGCAGGGATATCGCTCGACATGATACGCGCCGTTTCCCCGGCTATGGAAAAGTTGCACGCATTATTTATCAACTCCATAACCGGCATACTCTTCCATACGTGTGGTTGCGGCAACTTGCCGCCAGTATTGTGCAGATCCATTACTATCGTAGCATATCCGTCGGGAGAGAACTGCAAAAAAGCGTCTTTGACTGCATCTGTAGGCTCATCCCAATCAAGTACCATAGGCGAGAGCGACATATCCCATTGCTCGTAAAACTTTTTATTATGTTCTACGAACAATGGCAGATATATGGGATCTATCCTGTTGGGATTCATGTACCCGGCCGCGCTTGCGTCTGCAGCGAAATAATCATTATCGCTTTTTGTCCGGTAAAGATACTGCATAATGTCCGGATAAGTTTCCGACAAATTAGGGTTAATACCCCACAGAAACGGCATTGCACCTCGCTCGGTATCGTCCCAATGAGTGGGCATGAAGTCATAAAGAGGAGTTGTCGAGTCATAATCTGCCATCAGTATGCAGATATAAGTTTTCCCGTCTTGCGGCTCACGCAATATGGGCCGCCCCTGTTTCATGTTCCCGACAGGCGCTTGCGAATGAACAGACTGATTATAACAGTTATGCGCCACGGTATTCTGATAGCAGTTATACGGCGAAATCAAATAAACCGTTTCCCATTCGGTCGGCACAGGATCGTGTTTACTCGGATAATCCGGAATATTACTGTATTTGGCAAAGGAGAAAAATCCTGCCACCTCCGTCATCTGCCGGCCGTTTGTCTGCTTCATATTCGCCTCAAGCATAAATTTATATGTCTGTAAATCGGTACCAGGCGGCTGATCGGAATCGTCAAACGGTGTTTCATCGCCCCATGGGGATAAATCATAAACGAAAGCACGGTTATAAACGGCCCAATCGCGAGTAACAACATACGAGACGTCGCCTTTGTAGCGCGTCATGTACGAATCTTCATAAAGACACAGCCAATGGGGATTACATCGTCCTGTTTCGATAAACTCACGAACAGCCCAGCGATAAGCGTCATTCTTCTTACTGCCGGTCTCGGAGCCGGTAAACTGTCCACGAAAATCTTTTATAACCGGCAAGTTCCACTTGTTTTGATACGTTTTGGCCATTTCGGGGCTTAATACGATTCCGTCTTCAAGTCCGGCAAGCGTTGTTGCGAGATTGATTGTAGCTGGAACAGATGTGTCCCAGATGATAATACCTTTCAGCTTTTCCCCGGCAATTTCAACCAATGCATCCAACGAAGAGACAGCCGTTTGTACTTTATCCGACAGCCATCCTTCCGACGCAAATTTTTCCATCCAATAGTTCGGACGTGTAAACGAATTTGACCTGACGTAAAGTCTCGTCTTACCTCTGTTCATTATACCCTGAATACAGGTTACCGCCATCGCCTCGTCATAAGACGTTTGCGTATCCGTGCCTTTTAAGGTATACGTATAAAGCGTCTTTTCCGTTTCCTCAGACATTGTCTGTTCGTTTTTTTGTGCTGTGTTACAAGCACAAAAAAACGTCAACAGCACAAATAAAATAGTTTTCACGCTAATATTCTTCATAGAATTTCATATTATCTATTTTAATATCAACAGGCCCATTAACAACAAGATGATATATCCTGAAGAAATTCACGGCAGACAAGTCTAACCTGCCTCCTGTTTCTTCGGCTTCCGAGAGTTTGAGCACGACTTTATTCCAGCCATTCTGCAAACGGCGTTCGCTTGTAAAATTCCAATGCAATTCCTGCGAATCGGGATTGCCCGAACTTGTTAATTCTATCTGTCCCGACCATGTCCAGTCGAATACGGAAACGTCCGAAATATACAAGTCGAACTGAAATACGCCATATTCAAGACCTACTTTTGAATCAATCGGCTGATCGAAATTTTTCTGAATAATAAATCCGCCGCCGGAATGAAATTTTACAGAATAGCTACCTTCCTGCGGATTATCGGAATCCAGCACGGGGCCATCGGCGCCAACCCAGCCTACGGTTGATTCGCAGTCATCCAACGAAACGCCTTCGATTTCCGGTTCGGGCAAAATATCGCCGACGTTTATCTGCTGCGCCGGAGCATAGTTGAACTTAGCACCGCCGAAACTGCTTACGGCTCCGATCCTGAAAAAATAGGACTGATTCGGCTTCAACAGGGCCGTATTCCTTGCCACATTAATAACGATTTTGCATACCTCATTCTCTGCAACCGGTCTGTTTAACGCTATTTCGGAAGCGACCAGCCGTACCGGTTCGCCGACAATCGGTTCGCTATGGGCGTATAAGCCGATCTTAGCGACAGCGTCCGGCGTCGTCGCCTGAATCCGGAACGTAGCGATGACATTGTTGTTTTCTTTCACAATCAAGGCGTCCTTCACTCTGATATAAGGCGTTACCTGGAAATCAAATTTCGTATTTTTTCCGATTTTTATATCCTGTTCGTCAATTTGTATAAAATTGCGATCGTCAGGCTGTACGGTGTAGGTGTTTGAAAACAGGAGCGTATTGGCATAAGTCCCATCGTTTTTTACTCTTAAATACTGAGAAGAAACCGGATCATAGCCGTGTTCCGTAATTTTGATCATCGTTCCGTTTATCAAATCCGACTGAACCGGTTCATTTGTTTCTACATCAATAATAACGCCCGACAACTGCGCATCAGGATATCCATAATTATCCAGTTCGCAAGAATTTACCAACATCGTAAAAACTAATACGACCGGCAAATAGTATAATTTTAATATTTTTGATTTCATATCCATACTGTTTGAATAGGTTTTAGTAATTGGGATTTTGTATCAAGCCGTTCGAACCTATGCCGGGTATCGAACTGTAATACATGTAAACGGGAAACGACAGGGGTATTTCACGTATGATATACTTCCGGACAAAGATATATTTCGGCGGACTGACGCGCAGATCAAGTACCGGACACAACGCTGTCTGTATCGTATTGTTAAACGCTTCGTGAAATTCGCGCCTGCGTATCAAATCCCACCAGCGTTTGTTCTCAAACGCCAGTTCGACCCGGCGTTCGCGCTGCACGTTTTCTATCGTCAGGGGGATTTCGGTCTTATGACCGGCACGACGCCTTGTGGCGTTCAGCGCATTTTTAGCCGCCTCTTGAGCGTCGCCTTCGGAATACCCGCTTTCGACTACTGCTTCTGCATAGTTCAATAAAATTTCCGCATAGCGAAATTCCATCCAATCCTGCGTGGAAAAGCCCAAAGTCTGGTTACTTTCCACTGTCGTAGGCGACAGAAACTTTTTGAAACTAAATCCCGTCCGGGTCATTTCCGCCAGATGTTGCTGGTCGAAACCCGAATAATCTTTCCAAGCATCGGCGCCAAAAGTATGGTATGTCACGCCCTCCACTTCGACGGACGCCTTGTCGGCTTCGATCACAGCTGTCCCATCGGGCAAGATATATCCCGCCTGAATACGTATCGTCTGCCCTTTCCATTCCGTAAAGGGTAAAATGACTGTCGACCATAACCGGGCGTCCTTGTCTTTGAAGATTTCATAAGGCGTATCGAAACGCAAATAAGATTTGGTAGGACTATATCCGTTATAATCGCCGATATTACCGTCTGTTGTCGTGATAATCGGCGCGGTTTTTCCCGGATCGGCATAACTTTCATAAGTATCAACAAATTCCAGCGTCGGATTCATACGTCCCGGATGCGGAGAGCCGTCGCCCGTCTGGTTCGGATTATACCAGAAATCCATGGCATGACCTCCTCCCGGTTTGCCGTAACCGTATATAAGAATCGCTTCTTCGGGAGCCACATTCGGATCCTGAAAAAGGGTCAGCAAATTATTAACCGCTTCATCGACCGAATTGGGATTGGGCTGATATAAGCCGTGAACGCTGCCGTCCATTACCGCTCTTGACGCTTGGATACACAATTCATAATAATGATTCGCAAGCGAAGCCTCCATGCCGACAAGTCCTTCCGAAACGGCCAGACCCGAAAACGGAGTCTTGTTCCAATATTTGGCGATCGAAGCCGCATGAAGCGCAGCGCGCGACTTTAGTGCATAAGCTGCCCATTTGGTAACTCTTCTCGCATCAATCCCGCTACGCGTCGAAGGTAAATATTTAATCGCTTCATCACATTCCGACATCACAAAATCCCATGTATCTTTTTCCGTGCTTCGCGGAACTTTCAACGATTCTACATCCGATGTGTATTGTTGAAATTCAGTAATAATCGGGACGCCGCCATATCTTTTCGCCAATGCATAATAACCGAAAGCCCTGAGAAAATGTATTTCGCTTATTAATTCGTTTTTCTTCTCTTCATTCAATGACGTTATAGTGGGAATTGTTTCCATTAACAAGTGAACGTCGCGGTTGAACTTGTAACCTGCATCCCACCATCCGAAATTTGTTCCGTCAACAAGATGGTTATATTCCGAATTGACGGCATTTCCAACCTGCGCATCGGGATGAATTCCTACCGTATTCACCAGACCTGTATGGAATCCTACCCTGTTGTAGGTGAAATCTTCAAAAGGCGCCTGATAGTACAGGTTAGCCAAAAAAATACGAATACCGTCTTCACTCGAAAGCAGGACTTCGCTGCCGACTTTATTCAGCGGTTTCAAATCAAGCACATCATTTCTACAGCCGTTTACAGTGAATAAAACACCTGATATTATCAATAAAAATATATTTCTTTTCATGATCGGTTATGCTTTAAAATGTCAAATTAATTCCAACGTTAAAACTCTTTGAGAGAGGATAAACCCAACCTGCATTATAACTTCCTTCGATCCTTTCCGGATCAAACGGTTTTACGAATGGATCGCAAATCGTCAGCAAATTATAACCGTTAAGAAATATCCTCAAATTTTGAATCCCATAGGGATTAAACATCCGGAACGGGACGGTATAGCCTAATTCCAAAGACTTCAGACGCGCATAAGAAGCATCGCGCCGCCACATCGAACTTTCGCTATACATTGCGCCAACGTCAGGTTGACGGCGGATAGCCGGCCATGTTCCTGCAATCCATTCGCTGTTCGGATCAAACGGGTCCGATAAATGCCAGCGGTCGTAAAAATAAGCAGGCATATTGCCGTCGTTCCAAAGCATGGTCGCATAATTGTGTGTAAAAAGTACCGAATATTTGGCAGAACCTTGCCATAACATATTGAAGTCGAAATTCCTGTACTTTGCTGCAAGTGTCAGGCCGTAATGCATTTTCGGATTACCGCCCCATTCCAGCGGAATCACATCGTTTCCATCAATCACACCATCACTATTAACGTCGCGGTATTGAAAATCTCCCGGTAATTCCTTGCTGTTTCCCAGTGTCCCGTCATGTACGGGAGCATTAATAATTTCCTCCTTCGACTGAAATTGTCCGATATAGTCGTACATCCAGACAATGTCGCTCCACCGCCCGTTTTGTCCGTTCCTCCATCGATCCATACTGTTTACAAACGGTCCGCGTTCGACATACACCACCATCGTCCTTGCAAAATTGAAATTCGCGCTTACATTAAAACTGAAATCTTTTGAAACTCTGTTGGCATAACCCACCGAAAACTCAATACCGCGCACACGGTCTTTATTCAGGTTTTCCTGCGGCAAGCTTGCGCCGAAGGTGTTTGGGAGCGTTGCATTACGGTACGCGAGCAATCCGCTTCGGTCGCGCTGGTAAACGTCAAATTCCAGATTAAGCGCACCTTTGAAAAGGCCTAAATCCAATCCGATATCTTTGATGTTTGATGTATACCAAGTGAGTTTCTCATTTACCACCGTCGGCGCCCCCGCTCCCGTAGTCCACAATCCGTTAGCGAACTCATAACCTCCTTGTCCCAGAGAAAAACCGCCTACGTACTGAAATGCATTACCTGCATCTTCGCCGACCAATCCGTATGAACCGCGTATCTTCAGATTCGAGATGAAAGGAAGAGGGTTCTTGAAAAATTTTTCTTCCGAAATGCGCCATCCTCCCTGTACAACAGGAAAAAATCCCCATCTGTAATCGGGATGATAACGATACGAGCCGTCGTAACGAGCTGCCGCTTCAATCATATACTTTCCAAGATAGTCATACGTAATACGGCCAAGCAGCGAACGGAATCCCGACTGACTTTCCATTCCCGACGTCCGCTGATTGTTTTCGTCTCCCATGTTTATTTGGTCTATCGTGAAAAACTGAAATTCTCTTTGCATGCCTCCGTCACGAGACCAACCATTGCGTTCTTCATAAACTCCGGTTATACCGAGATTGTGGCTGTCTACAAACGTTCTTTTATAGATTATATGTCCTTGCAACGTTATACCATTACCGTCGGACCATCCGTTGTAAAGAGTAGTGGGACTACCGTACAGAAACGGAACGTATGAATCGTTTTCCGCATCATAAGTGTACATATTATAGCTCTTTGCAAGATTCTTGGTAAAACCGTTCCCGTGTTCGTAATATGCCACACCTTTCAGTTGCAAGCCTTCAATAAACGGAACATCATATATCAGACTTGCCGATGTTTTCAGTGATTTACTTGTTGATTTATTGTATCCCACAATATCCGACTGTGATGTAATTACGGGATTATATGATTGTCCATCGTAAACATAAGCAGGATATTCGGGATTATTATTTGCATAAGGCGTATGAATCGGCAATTCTGAAACCGTACCACGAACAATTTCAAAAAAACTCCATCTTGAGCTATATCGTTCGTCCATCCAGCCGTTAATATCTATTTCAGCTTTCAATCGATTAGTTAATTTCGCTGTTATATTGGAACGGATAGAATATTTGTTGTAATCTATTGCATTCGATTTCAACAAACCCGGGTCGGTGATAAAACCGAAACTTACATAATAATTAACATTTTCGTTGCCACCCTGTGCAGAGAATGTGTGTTGCTGCTGCATTGCCATTTTTTTCATCGTCTCTCCATACCAGTCCGTACTTTCATATCCGGCAACTCCCAAACGCCATTTTTCGACTTCTTCCTGCGTATATATCGGTGCAAGCCCCATATTTACAGCCGCATCGTTACGCATGACGATCCACTGATAGGCGTTCGACATTTCTGGCATTTCGGTAGGTGAACTGAAACTGAGCGATCCGCTGTAATTGAATTTGGTTTTACCTGGCATCCCACGTTTTGTGGTTACGAGAATCACACCATTTGCTGCATTCATACCGTAGATGGCCGCGGCTCCATCTTTAAGTACGGTGATATTCTCAATGTCTTCCGAATTTAACCGTTGAAACTCGGCTCCACTGACACGCGTTGTTCCATCGATGATAAACAATGGAGTGCCAAAACCGCGTATGTTTATCATGGCGTCAAATTCACCGGGCGCCCCTGAGTTTTGGCGGATTTGCAAACCGGAGATCTTCCCCTGCAACCGCTGTGCCAGACTGGTGTGAGTTGTAGTCTGGATCTCCGTATTTTTAATTGTACTGATAGCTGCAGTCAAATTCCCTTTCTTCTGCGTACCGTATCCGACTACAACCACTTCATCCAATGCCTGTGTATCTTCTATCAGTCTTATAATTATAGGCTTACCTATAATTATTGATGATAAATCGCTTATTTCCTGCGTATTATATCCGATATAAGATATGACCAAAATCGCTCCACTTGA
>JAIRMH010000116.1 GCA_031258835.1 Tannerella sp. | reverse complement strand
ACAAAATTCCCTTCTCCAAAAATCTCATCACACAATTTCCGTAAATTATGAACTTCGTTATCATCAATCGAAATAAAAATCACGCCGTCGTCTGTCAGCAGGTTGCGGGCGAGTTTCAGGCGGGGATACATCATCGAGAGCCAGTCGGAATGATAGCGTCCCGCCGTTTCGGGATTGACAACCAGACGTTGATTATATTCGTCTACCTGTCCGCTTTCAAACAGTTCGGTTTCACGGTCGGAGGTAAAGTTGTCGCGATAGACGAAGTCGTGCCCCGTATTGTAGGGTGGGTCGATATAAATCATCTTGATTCGTCCGAGGTAGCTTTCTTGCAGCAACTTCAATACTTCGAGGTTGTCGCCTTCGATGTAGAGGTTTTCGGTTGTGTCAAAATCAACGGAATCCTCACGAACTGGGCGCAATGTCTTTGTCGTCGGCAAGTTTGCCGTTACAATAGCCTCGCGCTTGCCCGGCCATTCGAGGCGATAACGTTCTTTTCTGCTTTCTACCACTGCATTGCTCAACTCTTGCCGCAGCAAATCGAAATCCACCACCCGCCCGTCAGCGCTTTCCGTTACGCAATTCGGAAACAGGGCGGCGAGACGTGCCATATTCTCATTCGACACTTCGGACGTTCTCATTTCTAAATGTCCTATACTCATACAGTCCGTTTCATCAGCCATAAAATCTATTTTTTTTGCAAATATAGCAATTTTATTAATAAATTGCACGCCTCATTTTTCTTGACCAGGGATGACCTTAAGTTTGCAGAGAAAAATTCTGAGGTTAAAAATAGTACTTTTGTTGTAAGAAAAGGATACAAAGATTATTTGGTTAATCCACGCAAATTTTGCATAGAAATTTGCCATGCGAAGAAAAAGAACTATCTTTCTTTATCCGGGTTATGTTTTGGTCGGATTACACGAATACTTTTGCATATGGGAGTGGTTTACGGCAAAAGAAGCCGGATAAAAAGCATTAAGTTTAGATAAGGGGTATAAGAAATAGAAACTGATAAAATCAGGATAGTCTCATCGCTGCATTTAAGCTTTCGATAATCCTTGTTTCCTCGTTGTGCCCATCGGTTGATAACCTAAGCAATGGAAGCCCAATGGTTTCCAAAATATGATTCTTCTTATTGTCTCGTTCTTGTTGCAGCTCATTGTTATGGAACGACACACCATCCACCTCGATAGCAAGGACAGGAGTTTTATCAATCTTGTTATATAGAAGAAAATCAAGTCTTGAATTATTCCTTATGAACTGGATTTCATCTTCCGAGAAAGGTTGAAAATTCCGAATCAAGTTTTATCAGGTTCGGATTGTCTATAAAGGATTCTATCGAGTTCTTTACCGTATTAAATATAATCACATCCTTCTCACGCCCCTGGAATTTATGTATGGTGTCGGCTTCTGCTCCATCCGGCAGTTGTTTTTGCAGCATATCCGCATGGTTTCTGTATGGTGCAATAACTCCGACTTTCGTATAGTCCGCAGAATAGTTTTGTCGGATGCAGGCATCCGTTCAAACTTTTGTTATCTATAATTGATTCGTAAAGTTACCACAAATAAAAAAGCCTGCAAGTTAATGATTTGCAGGCTTTTGTTTGTTGTTTATCTGTTGTCCAGACCTTCCGGCGGAGAGACAGGGATTCGAACCCCGGGAACCTCTCAGTTCAACGGTTTTCAAGACCGCCGCAATCGACCACTCTGCCATCTCTCCTTAGGTCGTTTCATCTGAAAAGCGGTGCAAAGATACGCAAGTTTTCTTACTCTGCAAACTTTTTTGAATATTTTCTTCCGCTTTGTTGCATTTACTAATTGAATTTACCCGAATATCATCAATTATCCCATAAAGGATCGTAAACAATCAACACATTTGCATCGCCAAGACCTATGTATATTTTACCGTTATATTCATACATGCAATGAATTTTTCTATATCCCGACGGCAAGCGGGATTTTTTCGTCCATACATCGTCTACAAGACTATATTCAAGTATATAATAATCTTCATCGATCACATATATATGTTGGCCACTTGCCACTCCGGCAAGAATGCCTCCATTATAGACGGTACATGACGTTTTAAGCGTCCATGTAGTCGCGTCATCGGATGTTGTCCATAAGTTACCGTTACATACATCCATGTCGTCACGACCCATTCCGGCATAAATAACGCCATTGAGCGCAACGGCTATACCACCATATTGCTTAACAGGGAAATCCGGTTTTTTCTCCCATAAATTAAATACAACATCAAAAAGCCATACGTCCTGCTTTACCGTATCCCGTTTTCCTCCTACATATAAAATACTGCCGCCATACGCGCATCCTGCCGTTCGATATAAGGTATCGGCTCCCATATTTTTCTTTTCCCATATATTATCGCGAACATTATAATAATATAACCCCGATGTGGCTTCATTGTTGTCACCAAACCCTCCATATATATATGCTCCGGCGCCATAACGCACTCCTGTTTGCCATTTTGCCGTTCCACCTATAAACGATTGACGTTCAAACCATTTATTTTCATCAATAGAATAGGCCCATAGTTCATCCGTATAATTTGGACCTAGATCTCCACCCAATAAATATAACATGTCCTCTATGATAAAACTGGCGGTTGAATTCGGTAAACGTGTAGCGCCGGGGAACGGTTCCAAATCCGTTTTAAATATTGAAGGAGACGGAAAATGTTTTACTTCGCCGTATGACGTTCCATTACTGTTTGTTGCAAAGGCGCATACATAATAAGTAACGCCTCCTCTTAAGTTTGTCAGCATCCCCGACATGGCGCCTCCCATACCGGCCGATAATAACAAAACATTGTCGTCGACAATTGTCGGCGTTGCATTTGTCGACGACCAACAAATACCCGAAGATGTAATCGGCGTCATTCCTTCGTCTACAATAACGCCCCCAACATTCGCATTCCCGTTTTGGATGTTTGTAGCTTCTTCCGTCCGCACCGTAGGCACATCTGTTTTTGTAGAAAAAAATACATCGTTACTATAATGAATTTTATTAAAATTGCTTATCGCATAAGCCCGCGCATAATACAATTGCTGAGCTACAAGGTTGGTTATGACTCCGCTGAACCCACCTATACCGGAACCACAGCGAAGAGTATCGTCCGATATTTCGGGAGCAGGAGTTAACGCCCAACAAAATCCCCGCTCAATAACTGTTACCGTTTCATCGCCTCCGTCAGTCACGGACGATGTCAATGTCACCTCCGTATATCCTGCATTGACATCCTCAATCTCGCCCACCTGCGGCAGACCGTCTCTTGTCAGAACCGAGTCGACGCCACCCTTGAATATACCGTATGTATTAACTGCAAATGCTTGCACATAATATGTTTCGGAGGGATCAAGGCCTGTAAGACGGCACAAATAAATTTCGGTATCGTCCGCACTTTCTACCGAGTCTTTAACGGCAAAATCTTTTGTCCCGGAATAATAAACGCCACGTTTCAGAATATCGCCTTCACCGACATCTTCTATTTTACCCCTTACTATTGCTTTAGATGCATATATCTCCTGCACCTGCGGTTTCAGCGTAACCACAGAGCCTGTACCTATGTTTGTCGTTACAATAAGTTCGGTGCCATACTCTGTTCCCTGCGAATTTTCGGCATATGGGCGGATATAATATTCCGTATTATGCATCAATCCTTCTATTTTCATTGTATAATCGCCTATACCAACTCCCTCTGCAGTAATGGCCACATCGCTTTCTCTTGCAGGAGATGGCGATGTCCCGTAACAAAAACCGCGTTCGGTTATTTTAGCTCCATTTTCCTTAAGAATCTCCGCTGTCACTTCAATTGAGGAGGCTGTTTTGCTTTTAAGCACAGCGCCGCCATTGAACACAGGTTTACCTGCGCCTCTTACGCCCGGGTCTATTTTTGGATCGTCAATACAGCCGGAAAACAAGAGTATAAAAAGAACAAATGTCAGAATCCTAATATCCGATAACTTTTTCATTTTCATTTTTGTTTAAAAAAACACGCCAATACCGGCATTTGCAGATGCATATTCAAAATTCAGCACGCTACAACCAAGCGAGCCGTACAAGACTTTTCCTATGCGGAATGTGGCATCCAGATCTAATGCCAGACCTTTAAAGGTTGATATTTTGTCATTATACTTAGTCCAGATTATTACTTCCTGCGGTACGGCAATGACGTCGCCCATCTTTCTAAATTCGCACAATCTCTCCCGGTTACAGTAACCAGCGCCAGCGGATATATAAAACGACGGCGTAGCCTTAACGATGACACCTCCGGTTCCAATCCACATATTTATCGTTTCGTTACCTGTAATATCGTAAGCACCGTCAAGTCCTTCAATAATATCCTTCGGATTGTTGTACTCCGCCGTATAACTCCGAAACGACATATTCGTACGATAGCGTAAATACCACCCGATCGTCTTCCCAATTCCGCCTGCCGTCAGGCCATACGGAGAATACAGCGATGCCGAATATCCCAGAAAAAAATCCATCTTTACTTTTTTATGAGGTGGCTTTTTTACCGTCACATTAGTTTCCGTTGTTTCCCGTATCAACCTCAACCGATCTTTCCAAAATTCAACCTTCGCTTCATTCTTGGACGTTCCTATACCTTCCGTATAATACCGGATCAGTTTGTTTATGCTTACCGTATCTTTTAGCTCGGCGGCGCTTGTAAGACATTCCAGGCAACGGCTCATCACGTTACGCATCATCATACGCATCGTCTCGTCGGCTAACCATATCGATGTCAATTGATTTATACTATAGGGATCACAATTAGGCAAACCCTCTTCATACCAAATTTTAGCATTGCTAAAATCACGGTTATTTTTCGCTTCATCTCCCTGTCTGTTGTATTCCGTCTGTCTTTGCGCCGCTACAATCACAGTCGCAAATAACAACACGCACATTATCGTCGTTCTTCTCATCTCCTTCTCTCTCTTATTCAAAAAAAGATATTTTGAAGGGCAAAGATAAAGGATTTTGTGATAAAAAAGAAACACAAGGGGTAAAAAAAAATAACGCATAGATATCCATCCTTATTATATGAAGCATTAATCGGGGAGGCGATCAGTCAAAT
>JAIRMH010000174.1 GCA_031258835.1 Tannerella sp. | reverse complement strand
GGCTCTATAACGTTTTGTGTGGGTAAAAAAAAGTATTACATTTGCATCATGAACAGTAAAGAAATATTTTCGTTAGCATTGGGACTACAAATCCCCTGGTCGGTAAAAGAGGTGAAGTTATCATCGTTATCGCCAACAGAACAGGAGTTACGGATGTTCACCGGCAGGAATGAAAAAGCATTTTCCGACTTATATTCATGAAACTTGCCTGCTATATGCCCATATTTTTGTCAGCGCCTGACAGCGAGGTTTGCAAATGAAAATAGGGACAAAGGATTTAGTAGAAATTGCGAAAGCGGAAACGGTGGAGATTGTTAGTGTGTAATGAGTTTTATTTATAAGGAAAACTAAAGGTTGCTGCAAGTTGCTCTTCCAAGTCCCTGTTATTTTATTCCTGCAATGTTTCGAACAAATACAGGGATGCTGAAAAATTTACTCTGCAGGATATATTACGGAGATGTTATTATTTGCAACGATCGAATATTCGTGCTCTACTCGGAAGAAAATGATTCGCGTTCAAGCAATCGTTATCCCACAAAATTTCTTGTTTTCAATTTATATGGGGATTATATTCAAACACCGGAAGCCGAATGCCCGATAACTGCTTTTTGCTGTGATAAAGAGAACAACCGCATCATCTTAAGTATGAATGCGGACATACAATTCGGCTATTTGAATCTGGATGAAATTATATTATGAGAAAATATTTGTCATTAACGATATTCGCATTGTCGTTATACGCATATGTACATTCCGGGAAAGAAAGAATATTGAAATCCGATATGCCGATAGAAGAACTGATCTATATGATTTGCATTCCTTGATAAAAAAATGTATTTTTGTTGCGGGATTAATTACTCAAAAAAGATAAAAGAGCATGAAAGAGCAGGAAGATATATTTAGACGGTTTTACGAATCATTCCGAAATATGGAGGGACATTTTCATATTCTGGAACATCGTGTTCCGGTGGAGCAACAAATGGCGTATTTCAAATATTCGGATCGAATACGCAAGAATATAGAAGGGATGAAAGATGATGATTATCAGAGATATATAGTTGATTTGCAAAGTGGCGATTTATCGAGGGATGAAAAAAAACGGATTCTTTCGATTTTAGCGTCATCAAAGCAGGTGCGTGCCTACCGGGTATTGGAAAAGTATCTGCAGAATCCCGATCCGCAACTTGTCAACTGGGCGTATATGGCGTTGATGGAAAGCCGTATTACGCTTGAATCGGAATTGTCGGGAGAAAAACAGATTTATATATCTACGGGTTTAGGCGGCAAAGGCAAAAAGTTGCGTTTTTATGTGCTGGTATTATCTTCCGGAGAAGTATTCCTTGATTACCAGCGTGAAATAATAGAAAAGGAATTTGGATATATGTTGCCGAAAGATGATTGTGAAATAGAACGTATTACGATAGGCGATAAATATATAGAACTTGTTGTCCTGATTCCGGTGAGAACCGATATCAGGAAAATACTGGAGAATGTAATATGTGAATGTAATCTATATGGGGATTTTTTATCGGAAATTTTTACGATTACGAATGTTAAAGAGCTTGATAAAGAGGAGGTTGGTCGTATAATAGAAAGATATGGATATGATAAAACAAACCGTTAAGTATAATATCGCGGGAATTGGGAATACGTTGTTGTCACTTGCCAGTTTGGTTTATGGCGGGGAATAAATAATATAATATGTCAAAACTATCTCTTATTATTCCATGTTACAACGAAGAGGCTGTTATTGTCGAATCGTATAAACGTACGAAATCGGTGTTGGATACGCTTTCGTGCGATACGGAGATTATATATATAAATGATGGGAGTTTGGACAGTACGTATCTTTTGCTGGAGGAGATAGCTGCCGCAGACAAGCAGGTTAAGGTATTGCATTTTTCGCGTAATTTCGGACATCAGCCTGCCGTTTCGGCCGGTATACATCATTGCGATGCAGACTGGGCGGTTATTATGGATGCCGATTTGCAGGATCCTCCCGAATTAATTCCTGAAATTCTTTGTCTTTGCGAACGGGAACGGGCGAATGTCGTTTATTGCGTTCGTATATCGAGGGATAAAGAGAGTTTTTTTAAACGGATGTCTGCAAAATCTTTTTATCGGTTTATAAACTGTATGAGCGAAGTGAAATTTCCGCTGGATACTGGAGATTTCAGACTTATAGACCGTAAGATAATGAATCAGTTTTGCCAATTGCGCGAACATGGTAAATATATTCGGGGCATAGTAGCTTGGATGGGATTTACGCAAGTCCCGTTTTATTATGAAAGAAAAGCCCGGTTTGCCGGAGAAACGAAATATCCGTTATCGAAGATGGTGAAATTTGCCTCGACCGCCTTGTTGTATTTCTCGAAAAAACCATTGTTGATTGCTATCGGATTAGGTTTTCTCGCCTTCGTTGTCGGGATCATACTTGCCATATGGCTTACACTTGGTAAAATTTACGGATTTAGTAATGCGGAAACAGGATGGACATCTATTATGACGGTCATTGTCTTTTTTGGCGGCATACAACTGCTAACGATCGGCGTACTTGGCCAATACATCGGTGTTCTTTTTGATGAAGTAAAAGATCGTCCGGAGTACATAGTAGATAAAAAAACAGGCTTTTAAAGATAATTAACTAATAGATTTTTTTTATTTTAAAAATTATTCGGATATTTGTGCCATAAATAATGAATTGAAGTTGTAAATAATGTTGTAATAAATAATGGAAACTATGCAAGAGAATATTACTGTTGCTGGTGTATTTAGTTGTTACTTATAATTTATCATAAGATGATAGGGCTATCATTAAGAAGAAAATGATAAATTGACCAGTGGTAATAAGTCGATGAGTTTTCATAAAATTACGATGTGTTTGCAGGAGATTATGGAACAGAATATAGTTTTTTGAAAAAATGGATAGGTTGTTATTAAGCAATAGAAGATGAAAGAGCGAGAACAACAATAGTTTTAGTGACTAATCAAATTTATATACACCCGTGGAAATATGCTCGTTGTGAAACGTGTAAGATTTCAGAAAAATATCGCAATTGGGGTAAATGCTGCCAAATATGGTGGCATTTACTTTTTTTACTAAGTCCTTGCGGAATCAGATAAAAAAAACGTTTCTCCGATATGGAGAAACGTTTTTTTTATTAATGAAAAGATCTGTATTCTTATGAGTAGTTTTTCCAATCGACGTTATGCATATCTCCGCTTTTTGCAAATTCCTGATGAAAAGCAAAGCAACACTTGAGATTTTGAGGAGTGTGTCCTTTTATTCCCATGTTGAGATATTCGTTAAGAAGCGGACGATAAGCGGGATCTACGCAATTGTCAATGATAACGCGCGCCCGTTGGACGGGCGATTTTCCGCGCAGGTCGGCTACGCCGTGTTCGGTTATAATGATTTTGACCGAATGTTCGCTATGGTCGAGGTGTGATACCATGGGCGCGAATGCGCTTATTTTGCCGTCTTTGGCTGTTGATGGCGTAGTGAATATCGACAAGTATGCCGCACGTGTGAAATCGCCGGACCCGCCAAGCCCGTTCATCATTTTCGTGCCGAGAACATGTGTCGAATTGATGTTTCCGAATATGTCCGCTTCAAGCGCCGTATTAATGGCTATCAATCCTAAACGGCGGGCAACTTCGGGGTTGTTGGATATTTCTTCCGGTCGTAATAATATTTTATCTTTAAAAAAGTCGAGACGATCATAAACTTCTTTCAACACATCGGGACTTACGCTTAAAGAACAGCCGCTGGCAAATTTGACACGGCCTTCGTTCATTAATTTGATAACGGCATCCTGAATAACTTCCGTATAAATGTTGAATGCCGGAATCTCTTTATTTTCGCCCATACTTCCTAATACGGCATTGGCAACATTGCCGACTCCGCTTTGCACAGGCGGAAATGATGCGGGGATACGGCCAGCTTTCATTTCGCGGACAAGGAAGTCCGAAACATTTTTGCCGATCGCCAGCGTTACGTCATCAAGGGGTGAGAACTTATTACCGTCAGCCCTATTATTCGTGTCTACGATGCCGATGATCTTTTCCGGATTCACTTTCAAATAAGGCGTCCCTATGCGGTCGGATGGCGTGTATATCGGTATTTCCCGACGCAGAGGCGGATCTTCCGGCTCATAGATATCATGCATACCTCGTATTTCTTTCGGATGAAAATGATTCAACTCAACAATGATTTTGTCGGCTAAGCGACAGATTGTCGGTGAAATGCCCACCGCTTCGGTCAGGATGATTTCGCCCTCGTCCGTTACATCGGCAGCTTCTATAATGGCGACATCTACTTTTCCCAGAAATCCATAACGAAGGCTCTGCGCTAATTCGGAAAGGTGCATGTCGAAATAATGTGTCCCGTTTGAGTTCAGTAATGCGCGCAGATCTTTATTCGACTGGTACGGCGTACGGAATTTAATGGCGTTTGCCCTGGCCAATGCGCCGTCGATCGCATCGCCCGTTGAGGCTCCGGTAAATATGCCGATACTGAATGGATTCCCTTTTTTGTGCTCTTCTTCTGCTCTTTTAGCAATAGATAGGGGAACGTTCTTCGGACAGCCGGCGGGAGTAAATCCGCTGAATCCTATATTGTCGTTATGCCTTACATAAGAAGCGGCCTCTTCCGCCGTGATTTTTTTGAGTGTCATGATTCTCTACAGTTAATTTTCTAACGTTAATATTATGTACGTGAATTTCTAAAAAACGCCCGCAAAATTACATGAAAATTCTGCGATTTCCAAGCGCGCATGAAATGAAAAAAAATCACAAAGGAAAACTACATGAAAAAGTCGGCTTTCCCGAGCGCGTACGAAATGAAAAAAGTTTTTTTACGGAGGAAAGATAATGCAACCTGGAGGTAATACAAAATAAATATTTATTTTTACCGTTTGCGTTTCATTATATATAATAATGTATGTTTAAGATATAAATCAACTATCGATTAAATTTATTATATCCGTTATAGATTCTGCAATATATACGGCTCCGTTCGTTTCGAGTTCGGAGCGCGTACGAAATCCCCATGTGACGCCGACAGATGTAATACCGGCATTTGAGGCCGTCTTCATATCAACGCCCGAATCTCCTACATATAAAGATTCTGTAGCCGCAATAGCGGCAACGCTAAGAATTTCGTACACAATTGCCGGATCCGGTTTGGCGGGTATTCCTTCACGTTGTCCGAAGACGGAAGAAAATGTTATTTCCGGGAAAAACCTGTTGATGAGTTTTTCCGTAGCCTGCTGGTATTTATTTGATGCTACGGCTGTTTTCAGACCTTTTGATTGCACGAATTTCAACAACTGGGGTATCCCTTCGTATGGTTGGGTATAATCCGTGTTATGGTTTTCATAATATGGCAGGAACTCTTTTCGTATTCTGTGTATATTTTCTTCCGTTTTTCCGCCTTCGGGAAGCGCCCGTTCGAATAATTTGTTAATGCCGTTGCCGACAAAATGTTTATAGGCCTCTACCGGATGTGCAGGGAATCCGTTTTTCTTCAAGGCATAATTTGTACTGTGGGCAAGGTCTGATATCGTATTTAGCAGTGTTCCGTCTAAATCAAATATGATTAGTTTTGCAGGTGGCATTTTTAGTATTTACGGTTGAAAATCTCATTATAGACGAAAGCTTTGCGCCATTCGTCCGTGTTTGCAGGAAGGTCTTCGACCGTAATCGACGTATTATCATCATCATCATATTCTTCTTCCGTATACAAAGCAACCGGAGCGGCGTGCTCTATGTCTTTTTTGAATATGGAATAGTCGTTGTCCCGCGTTTTACGGGGTTGACTGTAATTTTCCGTGATAATTTCACGTGGTTGCTTCCTTTCGGCAGCCTCTTTATTCTTTTTATTTATTGTTCCGATTAAACTGCTAATGCCGGCAATAATTATAATAATCAGATACAACCAATCGCCAAATTCTTCCATTCTATTTTAATTTTTTGTTGTGGCAAATGTACGGAATATATCCGTACAAAACAATAAAAGATGCGTGTAATTTTTTTTTATCACATAAACGTATCAAATATTTTTATATTACGTCGATAAATTGTATCTTTGGGGCTTCAAAATTATATACATCATTTTTATTTTTAATGGATACCATTATAAGCTGTGAAAAGATAACGCATTTCTATGGAAGGAAACTTATCTATGCCGATCTTAGTTTTGAAGTTAGAAAAGGTAAGATATTAGGGCTTTTAGGTAAGAACGGTACGGGTAAAACGACGATCATAAATATACTTAACGGTTACCTTAAACCGCAGTCAGGGATCTGCCGGATATTCGGGGAAAGAATGGAAAATATCTCTCCTGCGACGAAAGCGCGTATCGGATTGTTACTTGAAGGGCATATTCAGCATACGTATTTTAACATCGAACAGATAGAACGTTTTTATAGCCGTTTTTTTGCGCGATGGAAGAAAGACGCCTATTATGAATTGCTGAAAAAACTACAGGTGACGCATACACAAAGAATTAATACGATGTCATGCGGGCAACGATCGCAAGTAGCGTTAGGCCTGTTGTTTGCACAAGACCCCGAACTCCTTATCCTCGATGATTTCTCGATGGGACTGGATCCCGGTTATCGCCGTTTGTTTGTCGAATATCTTAAAGAATATGCGACGGCGGAAAGCAAGACGATATTCCTGACTTCGCATATCATACAGGATATGGAAATGCTTATTGATGATTGTATGATTCTTGATTACGGACGACTGCTTATTCATAAGCCGACAAAGTATATCATGGATAATTTCAGACGTTACCGTTTTTCCTCCGATTCCGTGGCGATTGACATGGATACAAAATTGTGGAATACCGAAAAAACAGGAAACAATTGGGAGACGTATTCTTTTGAGTGTCGGGAAGACGTAGAAAAAATATTATCTCCTTATCGTATCAGTAATTTAAAAGAAGAACGGTTATCTCTCGAAGATGCCTTCATTGGTCTTACCGGAAAATATTAATCGAATATGTTTAGCGCATTATTTTATAAAGAATGGATTAAAACGAAGCGTATCATTTTTTTGTTGATAATCATGCTTCTAGTTTTTTTTGTTTATACATTTATAAATACGGAACAGACGTTTCGTATAGGTGGACATGTGCAGTCGTGGGCGAATGTGATACTGAAAGACCTGTCCGTTCTGCCGGAAATCACGAAATGGTTCCCGTTGCTTGCCGGACTTTTGCTCGCTCTGGTGCAGTTTATTCCGGAAATGACGGATAAACGTATGAAACTGACGTTGCATCTGCCATTGCCCGAACCGAAAATTGTCTTATCGATGCTTACATATGGATTAGCCGTTCTGCTTGCCGTATATTTAATAATGTATATGATGTGGAGTATCGGTTTGCGTTTTTATTATACGACGGAAATCATAACATTCATGACATGGCAGGTTGTGCCGTATTTTCTGGGCGGGTTGACAAGTTATCTTCTTACGGCTTGGATATGCCTTGAACCGGTATGGCTTCAGCGCCTGTTCAATTCATTAGCGGCTATAGGCGGATTGTATTTGTTTTATATGGATACCAAACAGGGCGCGTATGCGACTTTTATTCCCTGTCTCATTGTTATTATGATAGCCGCTTTTTGTTTTCCGTTTTATTCTACCGCGAGATTTAAGGACGGATCCCAAAAGTAATAAGAGTTTAATTTGAAGAGATAGACATTTACCGATAAACGACGAAATAACGATTTTAAATAATGATACGAAAGAAATATACATACTATATAATACTGATATTTGTTACATTCGTGGGATTGTGGGCGATTCCTTCGTTTGTAAAGAAAGCGACTTACTCGCCCGATAACTATCCGTTTGTTTATTACAGTTCCGTGATGAAGGAACTTGGGATTGTTGATTATGCGAATAAAAAAATGCCACTCAGCGACCTGAAAGGAAATAAATATACGACGTCGGAGTTCGATTCGCTGATGCCGCTTCTTAATTATCGTCAACTGATGTCGGATGGGCGTTTGCCTGACAGCATAGGTGGAGTAGAGATAACGCCTCCGCTACTTCGGTCGAAGTCGGTCGTTTTCAGATACGATCCGCGCGACTGTTATTCGCCGAAGATAGGGTTGCATATCATGTTTGAGTCAATGCCCAAAAGGATAGGACTGGAAATGCCGGACGATGTGTTTCGTATGAAAAACGGGATAGCGTTTATTGATATAAAGACCAATGCCGTCAATCAGGAAAAAAGCGCTTTGTTTGATAGGGCGTTGGAAAAAGAAGGATATGAATTCCCGACGCGCTGGGCAATCGGTAATCCCAATCCGCGCAAGGCCTACGACGAAGGATATTTCAGCCTGGACACAAAAGGCGACTTTTACCATATAAAGATGGTGAATAGCCGTCCGTTTGTGAGGAATACCCGGATAGGAGGCTATATGGATGTCGCATGGTTCTCAATGTTTGAAGCGCCGGATAAACGCTTTTATGGTTTTTTATTCGATGAAAAAGGCAATCTTTATATTGTGGAAAGCCACGAAGGAAAATATGTGCCGTTGAAACTTGATATAGATCCTGTTAATTTGAAAAAAGATCAAATAGTCATCATGGGGAATCTGCTCTATTGGACGGTTTCTGTCACGACCCCGAACAATCGCCGGTATTACGGGCTGGAATCCGGCTCTTTAAAGCGAGTTGCAGAATATTCGGTGGACCGGCGGGAAAACAAATGGGATAAAGTTTCCCGCTGGTTATTCCCTTACTATCTAACGTTTCAGCAACCGAACAGCGATTTCATGGTTTTCAAAGCCCATTTTACCGCTATTGGAGGATTCGGCGTCCATATCCTGTTGGCTGTTGTAGCAGGATTTTTTATTTCGGGAAACCGTAATAAGAAAATCTTTAATGTTATATTTGTGTTATTTACCGGCATTGCCGGCTTTATCGGATTATTGTTGTTGCCGAAAAAATAAATAGTAACCATTAATCATTAATTCACGAACTATTAATTCACTAATAAAAATTTCAACGATGAAAAAGATTTTATTTTTTGCCGCCGTTTTATCTTGTTTGGCGGCATGTAATAACAAAAAGGCGGAGCAAGCCGGAGGCCCGTCTGCAGAATTGAAGGCGGAAACAGGAAATTCTGTCTCCGACGTGCCGGTTTATAAACTTGACAGCCTGCTGAAGGTGGCCGACCAGCTGGTTGAGGAAACCGTAACGGTACGCGGATATGTGACGCATACTTGTAAACATTCGGGAAAAAGATGCTTTATCGTTGGCGACGACCAAAAAACGTCTTTCCGCGTTGAGGCCAAAGGTGAGATAGGAGGGTTTAATCGCGAACTGACAGGGTCGGAACTGGCAATAACCGGCATCGTGAAAGAACGTCGCCTTTCGAAAGAATATATCGCACAATATGAAAAAGAAGTGAATGAATTGAAGGCGAAAGAAGACGGGACAGCCGAAACATGCGAAGCGGAACTTAACAGCATACTCAGTATGCGCGAATGGATGAAGGCCAATGATAAAGATTACTACTCCATCTATTATATGGATGGCGAAAATTATGAAATTGTAGAATAATAAAATGTTCCGCAGAGAAAATCTTTCGTGTGGAACGACTTTGTTTTTATGGAATTTACGAAGAAAAACAAACCTAATCATAAAATAATCCGTTGGCTAAGGCTCATACACCGTGATTTGGGTTTCATGATGGTCGGTGTATGCCTTATCTACGGAATTTCGGGTTTCCTGCTTAACCACATGAATGGCAAAGATCCTGCATTTAAGACCAAAGATGAATCGCTGCAGATTGATAAAAATCTGACGCACGACGAACTGTCTGTTTTGTGGAAAGACAAAGGGTTGCCCGAACTAAAAAAAATCATGACGATTGACGATGTTCACTCGCGCCTGATGCTGAACGGCGGTATTGGCGTATATAATTCTGCAACCGGAATGGTTGATTATGAAACACATTCTAAAAATGAGTTTGTTTATTGGATAAACAAGTTCCATTATAATAAAATCAAAGGCTGGAGCGTTATGGCCGACTTGTTTGCTTTCGCCCTGATATTTTTTGCCGTTTCGGGTATGTTTATCGTAAGAGGGAAGAGCGGCCTGACAGGTAGCGGTAAGTGGTATTTTCTGGCAGGAATCATTATTCCGGTTCTTTATGTGATTCTGACATGAAGTCTTTCAACCGTCAGTCATAACCGGAATTTATCCGCCGGCTGTCGGTACAAGATGGCACAGCGCTCAAAATGTGCATCCGACAGTAAATGTCGCAACGTTAAATGTGTCGCCGCCGGCATATACGACGTCGAAAGCTTTGGTAAGGCCATAATTGAGCGCAGCATAACCTTCTAAACGGTTTTTGTCGAATATCCTTGAGTATTTCAGGCCGATATCGCCTTTTATCTGTCCGGTCGTAAGGTGTTCGTATTCGACAAGGAGGTTTTTGTCGATGTATTTTGGTTTTGTCTGGTTTTCGCCGGGAGTAGTGTATTCGCCGTCATTTTTAATGATTCCGCCACCGGATGTGTAACAGGCGTCGATAGAAAAACGATAGATGTTTTTGCCGCTTATGATATGGCGAAGGGCTGCTATATGATAGTTTGTGTAGCGAATTGTCTGTTTACGGTGATAGGGATAGAACGACAGCGTCTGTCTGCGATGATGAAAATCGACGGTTCCCTTTAAAATCCATAGGGGACGAAAATCTCGTATTTCAACGTTGGCAACGTATTCTGCCGTAACGTTAAATTGTTCTTTGTCGCTCACTTTCAATGGGTCATAGTATACGATATAATTGTTGCCGCCGGGTCTTGATTCGAATTTATATACATTCTCGAAATTTTTGAGCCTTTCGTTTTCGAAGGTTATGTTGATGTAATGGTGATTTTGTCCTTTTTTCAAGGAGAGTGATCCCCTGTATTCGATGATGTCGTAATTATGTTCGCTGTAAACGATCTTATAGGGTGCGCGTTTTCCAAATTCTCCGGCGCGTGATTTGTATGTAAATTCATTGAAGACATGAATGTCCGGACGGATGTCAATGCCGAGTTGCAGCGACCCTCCATTAAAACTGTTATACATAGGGCTGTCTTCACTCGTATAGCCCGTTTCGCCGAACAACTCCGTTTTTCCATAGAACGCGCCGTAACTTATGAGTGAATAATATTGTTTGTCGGTAGTTCCGTAAACTTTGAACTCAACCCCTTCCACACTTCGGCGGTAATAATAATTCGCTCCGATTTCGACGGTTTTATTTATGCGATAGTTAAGTCCTGCCGTTACAAACATATCCAACAGCCGGTTTTTGTGGCGTAAATCTTTCTGTTTAGCATAATTGGCCGCCGTATAATCCACTTTTCCTCCGAATGTCAGGCGTTTGGAAATATCTGCACTTATCGCGCCTGTCAGACGATACGACTCAAGATTTTTCGTCCCTCGCATTGTATCAGAATATTCGACTATATCGAAAGGGTTATAGTAGGGATCAATAAAAGCGGAGCCGCCCATATTTTTACCGGTAAAATTTTCGTAACCGACGCTGCCGTAGAAGACAATGCCGGGAGAAAGCCGGTAGAAAGATTCTGTTTGTACGCCATGGTCATAACTGTCGTCCGATTGGTGATAATTGATGAATTTTCCATATCTCTCGTTGACATAAATGCTTGCCGAAGCAATTTTGTTAACCGGTAAATATCTGATTCCGGCAGCATTATACCCGGTAAGACGCGCGTCGGAATATTTTATATAATCATAATCTTTCCACACGATGCCCACCGTATCCTGCGCGACGGTGTAGGCGGAGCAAAAAGCTCCGCCTAACAGCATCCGCAATATTGTTTTTAAAAATCGCATGTATTTTTATTGTCACATGGTAATCGCTAAAGTTTCCTCGTTATTTTTTTAAGGAAGCTTGTTTGCGTTGATGAAAATCGTTTGTTGAGTTGTTCGTGTCTTTATAAACGATGCGCGCGCCGTTTAAGATAGACGCTTCGGCATCGACTCCACTTGGATCGGTACTTGTTTTGCCGTCTATCTCAGTAGCTTTGTCGTAGCCGTAAACGAGTTTAGCCTCGTTGCCTTCAATCGCTTTTGTAGCTTCCAAATCTACATTGCGGTATGACGTATATCCGAATGTATTAGTCAAGTAAGTCTGTCCGGCATCGACCGTAGCGGTCAGGCGTTTCTTATTGTTGTCGCTCGAAGTGGTAAATACTTCTATTGCGTCTATCACCCAGTCTACGGGGACTTTTTTGCGTAACTGTGCGGCGGAAACATTGCCTCCATGATAACTGTTATTGTTTGCATCATTGGCAAACTCAACGGGCGAGACGTCTTTTGTAGCAAATATAAAGAACGCAGGTCCGGAAGTGCTTAGCGGCCATGCATTACCGGCTCCATAAAATACGGCCGACAGATAGTGCGATGTAGGTATCACCTCGGAAGGCGACGGGTAATATGTCGTATTCGGATATACGGCAATATCGTATGTACAATAATACTCCGGATTACTGAAATTGATGGAATTGGAATATGTATTCGTATGGTCAATCGCATTAGTAAGGGCGATGACGATTTGCTTTCCGGGTTCCAGCGTAACATTATCAGGGAAATACCAGATCCCGTTGCCTGCGGGAATCCAACCTTCGGATTCATAGATCAGGACACCGTTGCTATAATCGTTGTTCGTCGCATGTGCATTATAGGGTATAACCATTCCGAGGCACAGGTTGTCAAGGTTTGCCGGCATATCGGAATTGTTGTATAATATCACATACTTGTCATACTGGAATGCGCCCGACCCGTCGTCTTTCTGGCAGCCGCCGACATATAATTCCTTGATGACGATTTGTCCCTGCTTCGATTCGGAAAGGTTCAGTTCGATAACTTCCGTACCTGTCCACGATTCGGTTACGGCAATATTGCTTTTTATCCCGCTGTAGATATACGATTCTCCCGTACCGCGACGAACATCGGTAGCGGAGGCTTCATATATTCCGGCGGGAACGGTGAATGTCGCTTTTCCGGCGTCGTCCGTTTGTGCGTCGAGTGTGGAGCCTGTTGAGTTGGTAAGTTTTATTTCCACATCTTTTACCGGATTAAAATTGCTTCCTTCAGGATAAACTAATTGCACGTTTACCGAATACGTTTTGTACGCATCATCGTCATTATCATCTTTACATGATGTATAACCGAATATGAGTGCGCCGACCATAAAATAAAATAATTTCTTCATGCTTTTTATTTTTTTAATAGTTAATATAATAATTATAATTTTAGTCTTAATGATAATCCATAGTAGAATCGGGGAATGTATCTGCTATTGTACAGTGTTGATTCCGTATTGTTGTTCGACGACTTAACCAGCGCTATGTTATTGAAAAAATTGTTAGCATAGAAAGAGATAGAAATGAAGTCGCCGATTTCTTTTGTTACGTTTATGTTTGCTGCGAAATAAGAAGATACGGTATTTGGGTTGAAAAAATAGTTTGTATTTGATTTCACGACTAATTTTGCCAGTTCATTGTAAAGTGCCGTATCATGATCTTTTGCCCATATGAATTTTTCGGCAAAAGGAATTTTTGTTTCCGGATTTCCCCATTCCGTGTAATAGAGCGGATATAAACCTACGTAAATATCTCCTTTATAGATATCTGTGTCGTCTCCGGCGTATCCTTCCGGGTCGCTGAGCGCGAATCCGCGCTTCCCGCCGCTGTATTCGCTGAGCCTGCGGGTGTAACTGTATAGTGACGCTTCTATTTTCATGGAAAGAATTAATCTTATGGCCGGAATGTGCGTTGTGATTGTGAAGTTCGTATTTAGTTGTTTGGATAGATCGCCGTTGGAAACAGATGCCGATGCCCCGTTCGGAGTTGATATGATGTCGGAAGATGACGAGTTGCTCGAAGTTGCTGTTCCGGATGAACCGACATAATAGCCGATATATTTGAACGGGCTTCCGTCGGCCATCACGAGCGACGGCTTCCACGCAATTACGGTCTCGTCCGTACCTTTGTAATAATAATAGCTTCCGTCGAGTTTGAAAGATGTTTTTATGGAAGGTATCTTCGGGAAATCAATAACCCATTCTATCCCTTTGCGTTCGATGGGAGAGCCGTTCGTGTAAATATTATTACTTTTATATGTGTTACGCGTCGTGTAATCTAATTGCTGGCTTTCATAGATGCCGTTTTTGTCGGAAACGGTGACGATTCCGCTCTGTCTGTCGATCGTATAGATTCTGTCCGGGGAGGGGATCGGGCAGTTGTTGAGCGCTTTCTGTTCCGTCAGGTTATATGAATATGCCGTATATTCGCGCGCACTTATATATGGATAGAATGTTTTGTTACGGAAAAAGGACATTGATATTTTGACGTCCCTGATATTCGCTTCCACTCCGACTTCAATTTGTTTATTGTGCTGCCATTTCAGGTTTGGGTTATACAGCATCCGGCCAGGCAGGGTGTAATAAGCGTAAAAAGTTTTTCCGTCGGACATGGTTCCCGGAGCGAACGCTAAATCGTTAGAGTAAGTCGGGCGGGGATAAAGAACTTCAAACGACGGCAGTTTGACGGCCTTTCCCCAACCGGCGTAAATGCGGAAATCACGGACTATCTTATCCGTTTTTTCCCAAAGGGTATATTTTGCGTTGAATCTTGGTGAAAGACTTTGTACCGTTCCGTATTCCGAGCCTTTTATGATGGTGAAATCCGAGCGTACGCCGGCGGTTATTTCTATTTTTGAAATGCCGTGATGGAGCGGCATGATGAATTTATCTTCTATATACAAGGCAACATTATTCATGAAAGGTTTTTCGTCATAGCGGTATTCGTGCCATGTCGGGGCATTGCGCATATCGTCATAATACGTACCTTTACCCTTGTTTCCGCTACGGGTCAGTTCCCCTCCAAGCATTATTTTGTTTGTGGCGATACCGAATTTGCGCCCCCAATCGGCTTTTAACTTTGCCGTTTGGCTTATTGGCTTATTATCGTGATAATAAAGTTGATCCCAATATCCGGGAGGGATGAGGATAATCGGCGCATCAGGATTCTCGTCGTAGTCTGTGGCGATAAAATACCCATTCTCCATCGAATGAATGGCGGCTTGCGACGACGAACTGTTTTTATTTACGTTATCTTTCGAGAATTTATCCGAATAATTCAAGGATCCCGACAATTCAATATTTGTAATCCATCGTTTGTTAAGCAACCATTTCAAGCTAAAATTACCTTTAAAAATATTGTCTCTTTTTTTTGTGTAAGTATCTTTAAATTTATCGGGGTCCGCTTTAGAGTCGTATCCGCCTATGTTACCCGAAAAGCCGGTTTCGAATGTCAGGGGCATGTCTTTTGATTTGTTCAGCGTATTGAAATATTTCAGGGAGAACGCGTTTCTATCGTAGGATGTATAAGGCGATGCCGGATCGGAAATGGATTTCGTATGTTCAAAACTGGTATTGAATATTCCGGCGTTGCCATGGAGGGCGAACCCTTTGCTAATGGCAGCTTGTTTAGTGTTAGGACTCGTCTTCCATTCTACGGTATAGGGCGTTTTTCCTTTTCTTGTGTTTAATTTTACCAGTCCGTTCGACAAATCGCCATGTTCGACGGAGGGTATACCTGTGATTATTTCGATAGATTCTATGTTTGTAGAGCTAATATTGCGGACATCCACGCCTTTCGTTTCGTCGAATGACGAATTGTTTTGCATCCTTACTCCATCCACTTCAACGGCCGTTCCGAACGAAGCATTGCCTTTTTCGCTCGTTTCGCTTCGTAATGTAAAACGCTCTTCAGTTGAAGCAAAGTCTTGTTTCTGTGCGGATTTTCCGCCCGGCAGTAAAGATAAAATGTCCGAGACGTTAAGTATTTGCGAATGGTCTAACGTCGTACGGTCGATCGTGTAAGAAGTTGTCAGGTCATTTGTTTTTTGTTTGGCTGTTACAACCACTTCGTCTAACGCCAAATTATCTTCCGGTATGTAAAATATCTTGCCGGATATGTTTTCTTTTAAATCAAGTTCGAAAGTCATTTTTGAATATCCCAGGCTAAGAATCGTGAGGGATGTTTTTCCGGGCGGTACGTTTTTTAATACGAAAACTCCGTTTTCGTCCGCTACGCTCCATAACCGGTTATCGGAAAGGGATATCGTAGCGTACTCAACCGGTTTTTTATCCTTGCTGTTCAATATCTTGCCTGTTATCGTATAATGTTGACTCATTGCGCTTTGAGTAATACCATACAAAAAGATGATAATGATAATCAAAAAGATAAATCTTTGCATAATCTGAATATTCGAACCGCAAAAGTACATGAAAATTCTGCGATTTCCAAGCGCATGCGAAATGAAAAAAGTTTTTTACAGAGGAAGGTAGTTGATTATTTGTATTCCGACAACCCCTGACGGTTTTTGGTTATTGTACAGTATGTAAATTTTAGCTACCTTTGTCGTCGTTTTTTTTGAAAACAATAAATATGGCACAAAATATAAAAGGCTCTGCCGAACGTAAACTTTATATTGAAACTTATGGCTGTCAGATGAATGTGGCAGATAGCGAAGTGGTGGCGTCCGTGATGTGGACGGACGGTTATGTACTTACGGAAAACATTGAAGACGCGGATGCTATTTTTGTCAATACCTGTTCTGTTCGCGATAATGCGGAACAGCGCGTAGTGGGTCGTCTACAATATTTCCGGTCGTTACGGAAGAATAAAAAGTCTCTGATAATAGGCGTTTTAGGATGTATGGCGGAGCGTGTAAAAGAGGATTTGATAAAAAATCATGGCGTTGATCTGGTTGCCGGACCGGATTCATATCTGGATTTGCCGAATCTGACGGGAGCTGTCGAACGGGGGGAAAAGGCGATTAATGTGGAACTTTCGTCGCAGGAGACATATAAAGATGTGATTCCTTTAAAGATAGCGGGAGTGCATGTATCGGGATTTGTGTCGATTATGCGCGGTTGTAATAACTTTTGTTCGTATTGCATCGTGCCTTATACAAGGGGACGCGAACGCAGCCGCGATGTGGAAAGTATATTGAACGAGGTGCGCGATATGCGTTCTAAAGGATATAAAGATGTAACATTACTGGGACAGAATGTTAATTCATACCGCTATAAAACGACAGACGGTAGTATGGTCGATTTTCCGCAGTTGTTGGAGCGGGTGGCCGAAGCCGCACCGGATATGCGTATCCGTTTTATGACGTCTCATCCGAAAGATATGAGTGACGGGATGTTGTACGTAATGGCTGCGCATCGGAATATCTGCCGCTTTATTCATCTTCCGGCGCAGTCGGGCAGCACAAGGATTCTGCAAGTTATGAACCGCAAGTATACCCGTGAATGGTATCTCGACCGTATCGCCGCTATACGTCGAATCTTGCCGGAATGTGCAATTTCGACCGATTTGTTCTGCGGCTTTCATTCCGAGACGGAGGACGATTATGAGGAAACGCTTTCGTTGATGCGCGAAGTGAGATATGATTCGGCCTATATGTTCAAATATTCGGAGCGACCGGGGACGTATGCCGCCGAACATTTGCCGGATGATGTGCCGGAAGATGTTAAAATACGCCGTTTGCAGGGTATGATTGATTTACAGAATAAACTGTCGGAAGAAAGTAATTTCAGGGATATTGGAAAAACGTTTGAAGCGCTTGTTGAAGGCTTTTCAAAACGTTCGCGCGACCGGCTTTTCGGTCACACGGAACATAACAAAGTGGTAATATTCGATAAAGGTTCACATTGCATAGGCGATTTTGTCAATGTGTACATTGAGAGTGCGACTTCGGCGACTTTATTTGGCAGTGCAATTGTTAAAAATGCGTAAACGATGATGATTTTATATGGAAATGTATTTATTTTGTACTGAAATTGGGAGGAATAGCAGTCATTCCTTCCGTAGAGTTTTGTATTTACACAGGCAGCGTCTGTATTTAACGATATTGGACGGCATTTCGATAAGAAGAAAACAATAAATTGAATGGCAGTAAACAGTAAAAAAAATACAATATCATTTTTCAATTCCCATCTTATTTCGGTGGCGAGTATTTCGTTGGCGCTTTTTCTTCTGGGATTGATATTAATAATGAGTTTTTTAGGGAATGAATTATCTCATTATGTGAAGGAAAATATTTCCATATCTGTGATTTTAACGGAAAATCTTTCGGAGGCGAGAATTCGGAAGATCCGTGATGGCATTGAACATCAGCCTTATGTGAAGTCTGCGGAGTATATTTCAAAAGAGCAGGCTTTGCTTGAGATGCAGCATGAACTTGGCGAGAACCCCGAAACGTTTCTCGGTTTTAATCCTTTTCATGCATCCGTAGAGGTTAAACTGAAATCGGAATATACACATTCTGACAGTCTCTCCGTAATAGCGCGGCGTATATCGTCCGAGGCGGGCGTTTTTGACGTGCAGTATCGCAAAGATATGATGCAGATCGTGAATCAAAATATACGCCGGATAGGAATCGTATTGTTTATGCTGTTCATTGTGTTGATTATGATTACGGTTGTGCTTATAAATAATACGGTGCGACTTCTGATATACTCGAAACGGTTTATTATTTATACGATGCGTCTCGTAGGGGCTACTTCCGCTTTTATCCGAAGACCTTTTGTGAGACATAATATAGTAAGCGGATTTATTGCCGGTTTAATAGCAATAATGATGCTTATTTGTTCGTTGTATTACGTAAAACGGGAATTTGTCGGCGTAGAGGAAATTCTTGGTGGAAAGACATTGCCGCTCATATACGGCATTGTCCTTGTTGCAGGGGTTCTTTTGTCGGTTATTTCGACGCATTTCGCAGTGAACAGGTATCTGCGGATGGATAGGGGTAAATTGTATTATGTTTAAAAATTGAATATAAAAATTTAAATAGTACGTATGAAAGATTTTGCATTTGGAAAAGAAAATTTTATGCTGATAGTGGCGGCTGTCGTGTTGATTATTGTAGGATTTGCGCTGATGAGCGGTGGTGGTTCTCCGGACGGAGTGTCGTTTAATTATGCGATATTCAGTAAACAACGGATCGTCGTGGCGCCTATTGTAACGGTATTGGGCTTTGCGCTTGTCGTGGTCGGTATATTGATAAAACCGAAAGACAATAATCCGGAATCCGGCGCTGTAAATAAGAAGGCATGAGTTGGATAGAAGCTGTTGTATTAGGACTTATTCAGGGTTTGACGGAGTTTCTGCCGGTCAGTAGCAGCGGTCATTTGACGATTGCGGGTACTTTTTTCGGATTGACAGGAGAAGAAAATCTTGCCTTTGCTGTGCTTCTTCATGTAGCGACAGTATTAAGCGCCATTATTGTGTTATGGGGCGAGATCTCCGGTTTGTTCAGGGGCGTTTTCTCTCTCCATCAGAATGAAGAAAAGAAGACTGTTTTGAAAATTTTACTTTCTGTGATTCCGGTAGGTGTTGTCGGGTTATTTTTTAGAGATAAGGTTGAAGAACTGTTCGGAAGCGGTTTGTTGTTAGTAGGATGCATGTTGTTGCTTACAGCTGTATTGCTGTTGGTTTCTTATTTCGCCCGGCCGCGTCGGAAAGAAGATATTTCGTTTCGCGACGCTTTTATCATAGGGGTTGCTCAGGCGTGCGCCGTAATGCCGGGCCTTTCGCGTTCGGGGTCGACAATAGCTATTGGCATACTGCTTGGAAACGGAAAAGAAAAAGTGGCGAAATTCTCTTTCCTTATGGTTATTATTCCGGTGTTGGGAGAGGCGCTGTTGGACATTGTGAAAGCATTGAACGGGAGTGATATTTCCAATTTCTCGTCAATATCCGTAAGCGCAATGGCGGGAGGTTTTATTACCGCATTTTTGTCGGGCGTTTTCGCTTGTAAATGGATGATAGGGATGGTTAAAAAGGGGAAACTTGTTTATTTTGCATATTATTGTATTGCAATGGGGCTGTTTGCTGTCATATATTGTTTATTGACATGATGGATTTTGAAGCTGGAGAAGTAGTGTGTTTTAATAAACCGATTGATTGGACGTCGTTCGATTTGGTGAATAAATTTCGTTATAAACTTTCGCGTAAGTTGTGCGTGAAGAAAATAAAAGTAGGTCATGCCGGAACGCTTGACCCGAAAGCGACAGGCGTTATGATTCTGTGTACAGGACGCGCTACCGGACGGATTGAAGAGTTTCAAGGGCTGACGAAAGAGTACGTAGCGACATTGAAACTGGGGGCGACAACGCCTTCGTTCGACCTCGAAAAAGAAGTTGACGCTACATATCCTGTCGAACATATTACACGTGAGAAGGTGGACCGTGCGTTGAACTTGTTTGTCGGACGGATAGAACAGATACCTCCCGCCTTTTCAGCTTGTAATATTGGTGGGAAACGGGCATACGAACTGGCGCGGAAAGGAATTGATGTACCCCTGAAAGCAAAGGTATTGGTGATTGATGAAATAGAATTACTGGAATATGATTTGCCGGTTGTGAAAATACGTGTTGTATGCAGTAAAGGCACGTATATCAGAGCTTTAACGCGCGATATCGGATATGCGCTTGATTCCGGGGCGCACCTGATTGCTTTGGAAAGAACGCGTGTCGGAGAAGTCACACTTGATAAATGTTTGTCTATTGGAGATATGGACGTCTTTCTGGATCGGGAAATACCTGAACCTGCGGGGATGCAGAACCGAAAGCCGGTTGATGTGTTAGTTGGTATTTCTGATATGAAATGATGAATTTGATGATAATTAAATGATATATAATATATGAAACTCTCGAAATTTAAATTTACGTTACCGCCATCGTTAATAGCTCAATACCCGGCCCGTTTCCGTGATGAATCGCGCCTGATGGTCGTCTATCGTAATAAAGGTAAGATTGAACATCGCGAATTTAAGGACCTTATCAAATATTTTGGTAAGGGCGATGTCTTTATAATGAATGATACAAAAGTATTTCCCTCCCGACTGTACGGAAATAAGGAAAAGACCGGAGCGCGTATAGAAGTGTTCTTGTTAAGAGAACTTAACCCCGAACTTAAATTGTGGGATGTGCTTGTCGACCCGGCGCGTAAAATCCGTATCGGAAACAAATTGTATTTCGGCGAAGACGATTCTCTCGTTGCCGAAGTGATTGATAATACGACATCGCGCGGACGAACGCTTCGTTTTTTATTTGACGGCCCGCGCGAAGAGTTCCGGAAGACGTTATACAGTCTGGGGTATACGCCTCTTCCGAAATATATAACCCGCGAAGCGGAGCCTGACGACGCCGATCGTTATCAGACTATTTTTGCAAAGGAAGAAGGCGCCGTTGTCGCTCCTGCCGCCGGTTTTCATTTTAGTCGCGAACTCATGAAGCGCCTGGAAATAAAAGATTGTAAGTTTGAGTTTCTGACGGTTCATTCCGGATTAGGCAACTACCGAGAAATAGACGTCGAAGATTTGTCCAAACACAAAATGGATTCGGAACAGATGAGGATCAGCGCCGAGGTTGCCGCTTCGGTTAATAAAGCGAAGGACAATGGACGGAAAGTCTGTGCCGTAGGATCCTCCGTTATGCGTGCGATAGAATCTTCCGTAAGTACGGATGGCCATTTAAAGGAATATGACGGCTGGACGAATAAATTTATATTCCTGCCTTACGAATTTAGTATTGCAAATTGTATGATTACAAATTTTCATACGCCATTATCGGCATTGCTGATGATGACGGCAACATTCGGAGGTTATGACCTGATAATGGAAGCGTATCGTGTTGCTATTAAGGAAAATTATCGCTTTTGCGCTTATGGAGATGCCATGCTGATTTTGTAATGGTTAGCGGCTCGTCGTTAATGGAGAAAGGGTTGCGGAGATTACAAAATTAAAAGTCGAGAGAATTGTCGTTGATCTTTTTAGGCTTGGGATCCAATATAGGGAACAGGCGGGAAAATATGGAAAAGGCGCTCGCGCTTATTGCCGGCAGGGTAGGAGTTGTGGGTTCCCTTTCCGGCTTTTATGAAACGTCGCCGTGGGGTTATGAATCTGCGGAAACATATCTTAATGCCGTTGTTCGGGTTGATACCGGATTGTCGCCCATCGAGGCGCATTCTGTACTTCAAACGATAGAAAAAGAAATCGGACGGACCGAAAAAACGATCAACGGCAAGTATCATGACCGTATTATTGATATCGATATCCTGCTTTATGACAATCTGATTTTGCAGATGCCGGAGTTGACTATTCCTCATCCGCTGATGCTTCGGCGGCAATTTGTCATGCAGCCGTTATCGGAAATAGCGCCGGATCTGATTCATCCTGTATCGGGAAAAACTATGGCGGAACATTCTCGTTTGCCGGAAGTCTGACCTTTGTCTGTGAAGTGTCAATTTTTCGGCGATACCCACCCCCAGACGTTTCGGAATTTCATTTTTATAGATTTTTGATACGCGTCGAATATTTATTGATAGCGCTAATTTATCTTGAATCGATATATGACAGTCTCATCTTCATAATCTCGCGTTCCATAAATATACTCATTATCTACACA
>JAIRMH010000035.1 GCA_031258835.1 Tannerella sp. | reverse complement strand
CCGTAAACACCTCCCCGCCACCGAACACATTCCGACGGGTCAGATTCAACGAAGCGCCCGGACCTGAATAATTATTATCCGTCGTCGTGGCCTTGACTTCGAATACTCCGTTCAGCGGATAATCATAGGATGTATTGATACGGACGTTCATGGTGTCGGACGTCCGCAAAGTATCTTTCGGCATAAACTGTATTTCGGCAAAGCGGAAAATATCCAGCCGGTTAATTGCCGTCCGTGTCTCTGTTTGCTTTTCCAGAGAAAATAACTCCCCCCGTTTGAATTTCAGCTGGTCGTATATAACAGACGGACGTACCCGTAATTTCCCTTCATAATAAATTAATAGATCCTTATAATAAAGACTGTCTAAAGGCTTCTCATTATCATAGCCATTCAGATGAACGGAAATATCCCCGATTCTCCAGGGTCGCAGGATCGAACGGGGCGCTCCCTGTTTAAGGCCTGCCTTTATATTGACCTTGTGCGGAGAGAGAGTAGAGTCTGCCTGATAAACGACATATTCGGGTCTGAAATAATAATATCCGTTATTACGCATAATGGCAGAAATGCGCTGCCTTTCGGCTTCCAGTTTGTCCGTACTGAACAGATCGCCCTTACGGACAAGCCGCTCCGCTTCATTCAGCCGGAGTAATGTATCCCCGCGGTGTTGCATTCGTCTCCACTCAATAGAATCAATGATATAAGGTTCATTCAAAGTAATTTTATAACCGGTTTTCGCTTTCAGGGAATCCTTTTTATCGGGTATGATCTCATAATCCACCTCCCCGTTAAAATATCCGTTACTGCGCAGTATATTCCGAACAATTCCGGCCCGGATCTCCGGATTCACCGCAGATACCAGAACCGGTTTGGCGGCCAGTAAATTCATCATCAAACGGCTAAGGGGGTCTTTCTTATTGACGTATCTATTATACACCCACAATCCCAAAGGTACAGGCGTTCTGACGGAAGAACTCCCCAGAAGTGCATTGTTGGGAGAATGGGCAAAAGCACGTTCTATCTTGTCCAGTAGTTCATCATCCACTTTTATACTGTCTCTGTCCGTAATATGTATACCGGTCATTCCGGTATATAACACTTCTCCCGCCGGTAAGTTTTTAGTTGTAGAACAGGCCGTAACGATCAGAAGAAACACGCCTGTACAAAATCGTGCAAACAGGACGACTCGTCCATATCCATTGACTTTTAATGATCTGTTCTTTTTTTCCGTCATACCGGTTTATAATTTCATTCTGTTACTTCTCCGGGTCTTCATTCGGAAGCTCCGGTTCTTCGGCCGGTTCCGGCTCCTCCGCTTCTTCTTCGGGGACAATGCTATCCTCTTTCCTTAAAATAAACAAATCCCTGAAACGCTTTACTTTTCTTCGCAAGGTAAAACTTGCTCCGATTTTCCCAATCTCATTTTCAAAAAGATTTTCATACTCTTTATTCATGAATACTTTAAGGGCTCTCGAACCGTCTGTATCCAGCATATATTCCAATGAAACGTCATCCAGAATAAACATATTACTGCCATCGGGATTCGTCAGCGAATCTTTGGGATTATTCGTAGAAACACGCAGCCCAAGTGTCGCATTTAAACGTTCATTTAGAAATCCCTTATAAAAACGCCCCAGGTAATCGACGCGACGTCCCATTCCGGATGTTCCGTCATACATTTCCACATCAAAAGATAAGGGCACATCATCTCCGAACAAATTGCCAAGTATATTTTTTATTTCACGCTGTAATAGACTGTTCAGTGCGACGCCCACATCCATATTATACGTTCCCGTACCCTGGCCGGCAAGATATACGCCTGTCACAAGTAAACTCACCGCTTGTTTGCCCCGTTCTTCTTCTCCCATAGAAGTCAACTGATTCCGGACGGTTGCGTTCGCCGGAGCCTCCAAAATAAATTGCAGCGAAACATCTTCCAGCTTATCCTTCAACTGAATACCCGTATTGAAATCTACCATCTGTTTCTGTCCGCCTATACCGGCCGATGCACGTATGCGCGAATATGCGGTGATATTCAGAAATGGATTCATCATATCCCCATTCCAATCCACATAACTCCCGTTCCGGATATTGAAATCGGTTAACGGAATAACCGGAATAGAATAACGTATCGTGCCGTCGGATAAGGTGTACCTTCCGTTTAAACTCATATCCCCCTGCGCAGAATATTGCAAAGACAAATCTCCCCCACCCTTTAATTCTATAAAATTAGATTGTTCTTCGTCCAGATCAACCCTTACCTTTACCACCGGATCTATATTGATATACAAAAGAACCTTTGTTCCGCTTGTCATGGCTATATTACGCGCCCCGCGGACAAAATTAAACGGGCGGCGCGTACGGCCGGAGAGTGTATCTGCAAAATAGGACAATGTAACAAGATCACTGAAACTGTCCTGTACCTCCAATGGAGAATCAAGCATTACACAGGTCAGGTTCGTATTGCCCAGAATATGTAAATTACCACGCAAATGCAATGCCTGCAACGGGCCATTCAGGGTCGTATTCAGATTCAGAAACAACCGTCCGTAAGCAAGACTTCCGGGAGTCCTCTTTGAATCCATCAGTTGCAGGTTGGTCGCGGAGATCTTAAGGTTTACCGCCGGCCGGCTTGTATTGGTCGCATCAATCGTCCCGTCGATCACCACAGGATTATTTTTCAATGCATAGATACCGTATTTATCCAGATGGATCCTGTTTTTTGTTACTTTTATAGGCTTATCGTCAAAACGCAGGGAGGTGGCTGCAGGAATTACATAAACAGAACCTTTGTCTATCTGTAATGCTCCATCCACGAGCGGATTTTTATCCGTACCCGTTATAGAGAATTTACCAAGTAAGGCGCCGTCCAGACGCGCCATCCGCCCCGGTATCATCGCATTGAAAATATTCAACGGCAATTTATCAATGGAGATCTCCCCTTGAAGAGTGTTTTCAAACTGTCCCTCTTTATACAAAACATAAAGGGATGCGATTTCCGACATATCATGGAAAGCATGTAAATCCACCTGGTGTGTCCCGTCATCCACCGGCATATAGGTCGCATTCAGCAACAGTTCACCTATGCGGCCGTTCTCATAATACAAATCGTCGATATTTCCATCCGCCACGATCGTAAAGGAATTTTCCGCCGGTTCGTATCGTAGCGTTGCATTCAACAATCCTTTTAATGGAGGGAGCACCGCAAATCCTGCCGAAAGGTCTGCCAGATCAATCTGATTCAATTCAATCATTATCTCTTTCATGGATTCGGAACTTTCATCGGAATGGATCCATAATGAGGCATTAGAGCTGCCTTCCAGTCGCAAATCGGCTTCCATTTCCTTTAAACTCTTGAAACGGAAATAATGATTATCATTCAGCGTAAAAGGCATATAAGCAATCACCGGCTTTTCAGGATAGAGACGAAAGTCAAATCCTTCGGTGGCCTTCTCTATCTTTATACCCAGATGCAGTCCTTCTTCTCCGCGGCTATTGATATATGAAACAAAAATATCACCCTCACCTTTGCGAATGTATCCGTGTGCCTTGGCCCGGAACGCTTCCTGATTACGGAAACGGTTTTTTGCCACATTCGCTTCATATTGCAATCCCAGCGTATCCTGCCATATATCCAACCGGATCGTATCTATCTTAAACGTATCACTTACCAGTGAGAGGACTGT
>JAIRMH010000032.1 GCA_031258835.1 Tannerella sp. | reverse complement strand
GCGCTATATAATGAATTATACAATCCTGTTTTGCGTATTCGCTATTCTTTTAACAATTTACGGAAAGACGGAAATTTGCTGAATATTCCGGTATTTTTGGCGGACTGGACAAAAAAGTTGGTAAGGTTTGAATGATGGATATGAAAGAGTTGGTAAAGGTATTGGCTACCTGTTTATGATGGCTGTTGCAAACCTGCTTTACAATCTGGGTTATATTAACAGGTATATTGAATTTGGAGAAATAAAAGAAGAAGGATCTATAACGAATTGTGTGGGTTATAGCGAAACAAGAGGATAATCTATTCGGCAGTTGGCGACTGTTTCTTAAATATAATATTCGGCAACATCGAAGATGCCGGCGCGGATAGCGTATTTTACAGCTTCGTGTACATTATTTATTTCTAACTTCCGGAATATGTTTTTTCTGTGCGAATTGACGGTATGAAAACTCAGGTTCTTCTCGTAGGCGATCTCTTTGGTTGTTTTTCCCAATGCTATTTCGTGCAGGATAATCTTTTCCGAGGCCGTGAGATGAATGGAAGCAATATCGACGGTTGCCGGATTTTCATTTTGAATAATCTGTTCTGCAGATTCACAAACATACGGAATGCCGATTGCCACATTTTGTAAAGCTACTATAATCTCCTTTTGGGAATCATTTTTCATCACGATGCTTATTGTCGGGTCGGAAAGTAGAACATAACGTAAAAAATGTTCTCCTAATTCGTTGGAAAAAAGTATCCACTTTGAGGCTTTGGCCGCTGCTTTAACATTCAGCATTTGCTGCATGGATGTAAAATCAAATAAGGTATAATCCAAAACGACAATTGCATCCGGGTAAACGCCTAATTTTCCCTGTAATTCATTCATTGTCCTGACACGGACAATATTCTCTACTCCTGTTCGATCGAGGAGAACGGAGATTCCTTCGTTTGTAACAAATTGGTTGTCTGCCAGAATACAGGTTTTCATTTTACAACTTTTAAGATAAATAATTTCAAGGTGCAAAGATAATCATTTTATGCGCGGATAAAAATACCACAAATGTGCTATTTTTTATGTTAGACTTATGTCATACATTTGCGGCGGATTATAAATCATTGAAAAGTAAAAAAATAGAAACAATTATGGCAAAGATTGCAAAAAAACTGACAGAACTTGTAGGTAATACCCCATTGGTAGAATTAACCTCATTTAGTGAACATCTTTCATTAGCCGCACGGCTGATAGGGAAACTGGAGTATTTTAATCCGTTAGGAAGCGTAAAAGACCGTATAGCGCTGGCTATGGTAGAAGACGCTGAAAAGAAAGGCGTCCTTTCGCCGGAAGCTACTATTATTGAACCGACGAGTGGAAATACCGGTATAGGACTTGCTTTTGTAGCTGCTACCAAAGGCTATAAACTGATTCTTACGATGCCGGAAACGATGAGTCTGGAACGGCGTAACTTGCTGAAAGCTCTGGGAGCGACGCTTGTGCTTACGTCCGGCGTAGAAGGTATGAAAGGCGCAATCGCTAAGGCGGAGGCGCTGAATAAGGAAATTGCCGGCTCCATTATCTTGCAGCAGTTCGACAATCCGTCCAATCCTGAAATTCATCGGACGACGACCGCTGAGGAAATATGGCGTGATACGGATGGCAGGATAGATTTATTTGTTGCCGGCGTCGGAACGGGAGGAACTGTTAGCGGAGCAGGGAAAAGACTTAAAGAGCTTAATCCTCAAGTGAAAGTATATGCCGTTGAACCGACGGATTCGCCGGTACTTTCGGGAGGATCGCCCGGAGCACATAAGATACAGGGTATCGGAGCCGGTTTTATTCCTAAAAACTATGATGATTCGGTCGTAGACGAAGTTATCCGCGTTACTAATGACGATGCGATACGTACCAGCCGCGAACTTGCGAAAACCGAAGGCCTTCTGGTAGGTATATCCTCGGGAGCTGCTGTGTATGCCGCCGCCCAATTGGCTAAATTGCCGGAGAATAAAGATAAAAATATCGTTGCGATATTACCGGATACGGGAGAACGTTACCTCTCGACGATCCTTTACGCTTTTGATGAATATCCATTATAATTTGTATATTGTAAAAAAAAGCGTGACGACAGGACGGATGCGTTATTATTAACCGGCAGGTATCCGGTAATGGCGCATGCGGGAGGTAAGGTATGCCTGCCGGAAATGAAAAATACCACATTTGTGGTATTTCGCAGGTTGCTTAATTCTTATATCTTTGCACCGTCAAAAATTACAGACATTAAATATACGAATTATGAAAGTATTATATTATGTGAGGAAAAACGAAATCGTAAAATGTGCGTATAACCGTATTTCCTCAAAAAAAACGATTAATAACAATATAAAAACAATATAATTATGAGTGAGTTAAGATTTGAAACATTACAGGTACATGCCGGACAGGAAGTAGATAAAACGACACATGCGCGTGCATTACCCATATATCAGACATCTTCTTATGTTTTTGAAGATGCAAAAGACGGCGCTGACCTTTTCGGGTTACGGAAGTTCGGTAATATTTATACCCGTTTGCAAAATCCTACAACCGATGTTTTTGAGAAACGTATTGCTGCGCTTGAAGGCGGCGTAACGGGTTTGGCAACATCATCCGGTCAGTCGGCCCAGTTTATCGCATTAAACAATATCCTGCAGGCAGGCGATAACTTTGTTACCACTTCGCACTTATACGGTGGGACATATAATCAATTTAAATCTCAGTTCAAGCGACTGGGCGTCGAAGTTAGGTTTACACCAAACGACGCTCCTGCCGAATTTGAAAGTCGGATTGACGATAACACAAAAGCTCTTTATCTGGAAACGATCGGCAACCCGGAGTTGAATATTCCCGATTTCGATGCAATTGCGGAAGTCGCCCGTAAATATGATATACCACTAATCGTCGATAATACCTTCGGTGCCGGAGGCTATCTGTTCCGCCCGATAGAGCATGGCGCAGCCGTGGTTGTAGAATCGGCAACCAAATGGATTGGCGGACATGGAACGTCGTTGGGAGGCGTCATCGTTGACAGCGGTAAATTCAACTGGGGTAACGGTAAGTTCCCGGCATTTACAGAACCGTCGGACAGCTATCACGGACTTGTATTTTGGGACGTGTTCGGAGCCGGCGGCCCGTTCGGAAACATCGCATTTAACATCCGCGCTCGCGTAGAAGGCCTTCGCGACTGGGGAAACACCATTAGCCCGTTCAATTCATTTTTGTTTGTACAAGGGCTGGAAACACTTTCACTTCGCGTTGAACGGCATGTGCAAAACACACAGGCTCTCGCCGAATGGCTCGAACAACATCCGGCAGTGGAATATGTTAACTATCCGGGTTTGAAAAGCAACAAATATCATGAGTTGGCAAAAAAATATTTCCCGAAAGGACCCGGAGCTGTCCTTACATTCAAGATAAAAGGCGATGCCGTAAATGCGGACAAACTGATTGACAACGTGAAACTTCTTAGCCATCTGGCGAATGTGGGCGATGCAAAATCCCTTATTATTCATCCGTCGACGACTACGCACGAACAGTTGTCTCCCGAAGAACAACGGGCAACCGGCGTAATACCCGGACTGTTGCGTATATCCGTTGGCATTGAGAATATCGAGGATATCAAAGCGGATTTAGAACAGGCGTTCGCTAAAGTGGGATGAAATAGATTAAAAAACCAGGATAAAATGAATTTAATATGATTGAAACACTTCCGGTATCCCACCATAACATCCATAACTTTGCCGCTGTAATCAGTAAAGAGAAGACTGCTTTATACGGCAGGAAAGTGACAGGCTCGGAAATCCGGGTGAACAATCTCAATGTGAGCATAGGGAATCATCATATATTGAAAAATGTAAGTATCGAAATTCCCAATAATAAAATTACATGTATCATTGGGCCGTCGGGATGTGGAAAATCTACTTTACTAAGAACGATTAACCGTCTAATTGATGATGATGAAAATGTTAAGGTAGACGGGGAAATCATTATTGACGGCGAAAATATTTACGGAAGAAAAGTTGAAGTAACCCATATACGGAAAAAGATGGGATTGTTATCTCAACGTCCAACTCCGTTGCCGATGTCCATTTTTGATAATATCACATTCGGATGTAAAATTCATGGTATCCGTAATAAGAAACAACTAAAACAGATAGTAGAAGAAAATCTGCAAGATGCGGGCTTGTGGGATGAAGTTAAAGACAGGCTTCATTCCCCAGCCTCCAGCTTGTCTATCGGTCAGCAACAACGTTTATGTCTGGCGCGCGGACTGGCGATAAAACCGCAATTTATACTGGGGGATGAATCGACTTCGGCGTTAGACCCGATATCGAGTCGGCATATTGAAGATTTATTCGTCAAACTCAAAGATAAATATGGCGTTATCATGGTTACGCATACCTTGCGTCAGGCTTTGCGTATAGCCGACCATGTGATCTTTATCTATCTGGGAGAAGTTATAGAAAGCGCTCCGGCAAAAGAGTTATTCAATAATCCCCGACATGAGTTGACAAAACAGTATTTGGCCGGCGTATTTAGCTGATACGCTTGACGCGAATATAAAAAAATGAATATCCAAACAGGCACATACTTTTAATATATGCATTACCGTTTACCTGAAACATTAGAAGGCGATATTGTCCGGTTTGCATCCCTTGCAAATGACTATAAACAAAAGCAGATAGCCGCAGTTCAGTTCAAAGCGTTCCGCGTTCCGATGGGAATCTACGAACAACGGCAGGACGAAGTTTATATGTCGCGGGTGCGTACGACGGGCGGCGTCATCACTCCGAAGCAGTTTTCCGAACTGATTGAGATCGCTAAAAGACATCACTCCGAGCTTTTGCATATCACTACCCGGCAAGAGATTCAAATACAAAATCTCAGTCTCGAAAAGATAGAATCGGTGATGCGTGATTTGCTGAAAACAGGCCTTAGTACGAAAGGTGGCGGAGGGAATACTGTACGTAATATTCTGGTGTCGGAATACAGTGGGATATCGGCAGAAGAATGCTTTGATACGACGCCTTACGCGATGGAACTAACGACAAAGTTAATTGCAGAGCCGGATTCTTATCTGTTACCGAGGAAAATGAAAATAGCGTTTTCGTCTGATGATAATTATCTTGGATATGCGGCTATTAATGATGTCGGTTTTGTTGCAAAGATAAAAGATGGAGAAAAAGGGTTTCAGGTTTATGTCGGAGGCGGAGGCGGCTCCAAACCTTCCGTTGGGTGGTTGTTGTTCGATTTCATTCCGGTGGGCGAGTTGTATGTTGTTGCCGAAGCTCTTAAGAAGTTTTTTTCTGAACATGGAAATCGGAAAAACAAGAATAAAGCGCGCCTGCGTTTTGTCTTTTACAAGTTAGGAGAGGACGAGACCATCCGCCTGATAAAAGAATATTACCGGGAGGCTAAAAGAGAAACGCCGGTGTTCATTCTTCCGATAGAAGAAAATGAACGCCCCGAATATTCATATAAGCCGGTCAAGGATGAATCGTCGGACACAGAGGAATACCGCTTGTGGAGAAAAAGATATGTAAAACCGCAAAGACAGGAGGGGTATAACAGTATTTTTGTCCCCGTTTTGTTGGGAAACATACCGTTGAACGATACAACGCGGATAGAAGGATTACAAAATCTGTTGACTTTCGTCAATCAATTCGGGGAGCAAACGATACGTTTCATAACCGCGCAAAGTATTCGCCTTCGTAACATACCGGACATTGCCTTGCCTGAATTATTCAGGATATTGAATGTGTTCATTCCCGATTTACACGCCCCGCTCATCCTTAATAATATTATCTCCTGTACCGGAGCCGATACCTGCCGCTTAGGTATCGGATTGTCAAAGGACTTGGCCACCGCTATTCGTCGTGAATTGTTGCGAAGCTACTCCGATCGGAATGACCCTGTAGACTTGGATAAACTTAGCGCCGTCCGGATTCATATATCGGGATGCCCTAATTCGTGTGGACAACAGCATTGGGCGGATATTGGATTTTCAGGTAAAATACTTCGCAATGAGCGTCTTTATCCGGGTTATCAGGTTTATCTTGCCGCCCATAGATCCGCCGCGCCAAAATTGGCAGACCCCATAGGCAATATAAGTGCGAGGGATATACCAAAGTTTGTTCGTCGTTTACTTGAAACTTATCTCAATAGCGACGCCGGTTCCCTTACCTCCTATTTGGAATCGGAAGGTCGAAACATCGCTTTGGCATTGATAGAAGAATACAAAGATATTCCATCGTTTGCCGAAGATAAAAACTACTATTATGATTGGGGTGCAGAGACCTTGTTCAGTGTGGTTGGCAGAGGCGCCGCCGAATGTTCGGCCGGACTTTTTGATATGATAGAAGTGGATCTCGGCATTATTAATGCGAATAAGGATGCGTTGGAGGGAGAAACCGATATTGTTAAAAGGAATAACTTGTTGTATGGGATTATTTATTCGTCTGCACGCATGCTTTTGGTGACGCGCGGTGCAGAGCCTAAAACGACGGAAGATGTTTTTAACCTGTTTATCCGAAATTTCATTGAATATGGTTTTGTTGAAGAGAGATTCCGGGATATTGTTACCATTGCCCGCGACGAGACGGATTATAGTTTTAATTCCCATAAAGATGAAATTTATGATTTGGCCGGCAAGATTATCGATTTGTATCAAAACATGGACGATTCTTTGCAGTTCAAAAATATCCCTCCCAAACAACCTGTTGATGCCGATAAAAAAAACGCCATCGAGGAAAAACGTATTTCGGAAGCGCATGATCCTGACGCTGCGCAAATTGGCATACTTCAGGAAACGAAAGAGAGGAAATTTAAAGACTTGCGAGGGGTTGCCTGTCCGATGAATTTTGTGCAAACAAAGATATTGTTGGCAACTATGCAGCCGGGTGAAAAACTGGAAATATGGCTCGACGACGGACAACCGATTAATAACGTACCCGGTTCGGTACGAAATGAAGGGCATGAAATATTGGAACAGACCTCCAAAGATGATTATTGGATTGTCGTTATAAAGAAAAAGTAAAAATGCTTCAATTATAAATAAGAATATCTTAACGGTAAGTGGAAGTAGTGAATGATTATAAAGGTAAAATAATATATAAACGATAAAGAGAAAAACAAGTTGCAATGAGTAAAGTAATAGTAAACGACGAAGAACAGGAAGTAACGCTTCCGTTGTCGCTATCCGGGCTTATCAAACTGAATAAAGTTTTGCAACCCGATATGGTATCCGTTCAGATTAATGGAGAGTTTGTCCAACGGGAAAACTTTGATACAACAGCCATAAATGATGAAGACCGGATAGACTTCTTATATTTTATGGGAGGGGGGCGATAATGGATTTTTCGGCGGAACGGATCGAACGTTACAGCCGTCATATCCTGTTGCAGGATGTTGGCGTAGAAGGTCAGGAAAAAATCAATAACGGCAAAGTTTTGGTGATAGGGGCTGGCGGACTGGGTGCTCCCATACTGCTTTATCTGGCGGCGGCCGGAGTAGGTACGCTGGGCGTAATAGACGGCGATGTAGTGGATTTGAGTAACCTGCAACGGCAGGTTATCCATTTTACTCCCGATGTCGGCAAACCGAAAGTGGAATCGGCAAAGGAGAAGATCAAACAGATTAATCCGGATGTGAACGTTATTGCCTGTCATGAGTTCCTGACGGCAGAGAACGCCTTCGAACGAATCAAAGATTATGATTTTATTATTGACGGAACAGATAGCTTTCCTGTGAAATTTCTGATTAACGATGCTTGTGTAATGGCGGGGAAGCCTTTTTCGCATGGAGGTATTCTTCGTTTTGAAGGGCAAACCATTACGCATCTGCCGGAAACGGCTTGTTATCGTTGTGTGTTTCATGGCCCTCCGCCGCCAAACGCCGTCCCGACATGTTCGCAGGCCGGTGTTCTGGGTGCAATTGCGGGAATGTTGGGGACCATACAGGCGGCAGAGGCGCTGAAATTCCTGATTGGAACCGGCGAGCTTTTGACAAACAGGCTTTTGATTTTTAATGCGAAAGCGATGGAGTTCAGGACGGTGAAAGTGAAGAAAAATGCAAAATGTCCGGTTTGCGGCGAGAATCCCTCTATTGTAGAGTTGGTTGAAGCAGAACAGGCGGTATGCGAACTGAAAAAAAAATAAGCGAATGATAAAAATTCCGAAAGACATTTTAGATTTAATGATAAGGCAGGCATACGACGAACTGCCCGACGAAGCTTGTGGTTTATTAACGGGGAAGGAGGGCGTCGCGCAGGTTCGGTATGCCTTGACGAATACAGATCACAGCCCGGAGCATTTTTCTTTTAGTCCGCAGGAACAGTTTGATGTATTGAAAGAGGCACGACGTAACGGCCAGAAAATTATAGCCAATTACCATAGTCATCCTGCATCGCCGGCTCGTCCGTCGGAAGAAGATGTCCGGTTAGCGCTTGATACGCATATCGTATATATCATTATTTCTTTAGCTGCCGAAAAACCCGATGTAAAGGCGTTCTACATCGTTGATTCTATTGTGCGGCCATGTGAAATAGAGATATTATGAAAACTGCCGGCCATATATTGAAAATCAAATGAAAATATTTATGTATATGAAAAAATTCCTTTTATTATTGATCGGTATCATGCTGTTAACGGACTGCGCGAGTAAATCCGGGAAGGAAACGACGGGAACTGATGACGGCCTTACGGGAACAATACAACTTTCGGGAGCTTTTGCCTTATATCCTATGGCTGTAAGGTGGGGAGAAGAATTTCGCAAATTACACCCCGGCGTAAAAGTGGATATATCGGGAGGAGGCGCCGGGAAAGGAATTACCGACGCACTGTCCGGAGTAGTCGATATAGGTATGGTGTCCCGTGAGATCTACCCCGAAGAAATCAACAAAGGCGCTTATCCGATTGCGACGGTAAAAGATGCGGTCATACCTGTTATAAATGCCAATAATCCCGAACGGGAGGCGATTAACAGGATTGGGTTGAAGAGAGAAACAGCCGCTAAACTTTGGAATAAGGAATATGCCACGTGGGGAGACGTCATAGGTACTTCCGCGACTGTTCCCGTACATGTGTTTACACGCTCCGACGCCTGTGGCGCCGCCGAGACTTTTGCCGCATGGTTCGGCAGAAAACAGGAAAACCTGAAAGCTACCGCCGTATTCGGCGATCCGGGGCTTGCTGCGGCGGTACAGAAGGATAGGGTAGGGATAGGTTTTAACAATATAGCTTATGCTTACGACCAAAAAACAAAGAAACTTTTTGATGGGCTGGCTATTATCCCTATCGATGTGAATGAAAACGGACGGATAGACCCGGAGGAAGATTTTTACGAAACAACCGAAACGTTGATAGAAGCTATCAATGACGGGCGTTATCCTTCGCCGCCGGCTCGTGATCTGTATCTGGTGACAAAAGGTAAACCGATGAAACCGGAAGTTATCGCTTTCATGGAATATGTGCTTACCGAAGGACAGGAATATGCCGGTGAAACCGGTTATATAAGACTTTCGGAAGAAAAATTACAGATAGAATTAACAAAAATAAAATAGAATGGAATCCCTGTGAAAACGAAACGGAGTTATGTTTTTGTGTTTTTGGGGGAAAAAGTAAAGAATTGTGCAGACATCATTATTAGCAAAAAGGCTTTTTAAGAATAAAATTGCTTGTTTCGTTATGCAACTGTTCACCGCCGGATCACTATTGATTATGTTGATCATGGGGGTGGGGTTGTATTATAAATCGGCGGACGTCCTGAAAGATAATTCCGTATGGAGTTTATTGAGAAGTTCGGAATGGAGCCCGTTGACGGGCGAATTTGGATTTTGGTCGTTTATATTAAGTTCGATATATGTGACGGCTTTATCCGTAACAATAGCACTTCCCATCGCCCTTCTTACCGCATTGTTCTTGACGGAAAATGCGCGACCGTGGATAAAAAAGATGGTCTTCCCGGCGCTGGATATTCTGGCGGGTATCCCTTCCGTTGTGTACGGATTGTGGGGTACATTGATTATTGTGCCTTGGATAGCAGACAGTATAGGCCCCCGTTTTGTCGATTATACCAGCGGATATTCTTTGTTGGCAGGAGGCATCGTACTGAGTGTAATGATTATCCCGTTATTAGTAAGTTTGTTTATTGAGATATTTTCTACCGTTTCCAAAGATTTGAAAGATGCGTCTATTTCATTGGGGGCGACACGCTGGCAGACATCCCGGTTCATAGTCGTCAGGAAAGCCTCCCCAGGAATAATAGCGGCGGTAGTATTGTCGGTCTCCAAGGCTTTTGGCGAGACGCTGGCGGTGCTTATGGTTTGCGGAAATATGGTAGGAATTCCTCATTCGGTATTCGATAGCGTTTATCCTTTGCCGGCTCTTATTGCGAACAACTACGGAGAAATGCTCTCCCTGCCCATGTATGAATCGGCGCTTATGTTTGCCGCTTTGATTATGTTTGTCATCATCTTCATTTTTAATGCGGTATCACGTATTGTCTTACAGAATGTAGCGAAAAAATTTAAATTATGAAATTCAGGTTCATAGAAGAAAAATTATTTAATCTGTTAATGATACTGGCAACGTTCGTGGTGTTCGGTTTTTTTTCGAGCATCATATGGACCATTGCTAAAGTAGGTTTTCCTTCGTTAACGTGGGAAATGATCACGCAAATTCCAGGCGGTGGATTCTATTTAGGTAAGGACGGCGGGATTTTGAATGCCATTGTCGGTTCGTTAATGATTGTTATAGCTTCCGCTTTGTTAGGGTTGACCATTAGTATCCCCATTGTTTTTTACATAAATGTGTATCTGAAGAAGACTTCCCGGCTGGCCTATTTCACGCGGCTGTCCTTCGATGTACTGTTTGGAATACCGTCTATCGTTTACGGTGCGTTTGCTTTTACGATAATGATTTTTTTCGGATTGAAAACATCGCTGCTGGGGGGTATTATTGTTATCACATTATTGATTATCCCGATATTTGTCCGTTCGATGGACGAGGTCGCAAATTCGGTATCTAAAGACCTTTTGGATGCAGCTTACTCGCTGGGCGCTACCCGGCTGGAAGCGTGTAAAGTAATCATTCGGCAGATAGCTCCGGGAATTGCAACTGCTACATTGCTTTCGGTAGGGCGTGCTATCGGCGATGCGGCAGGCGTTCTGTTTACTGCCGGATTTACGGATAGCATTCCAACATCGTTCGACCAACCCGCAGCAACATTGCCGTTAGCCGTTTTCTTTCAGTTGAGCAGCCCTATCCCCGAAGTGAGGGAACGCGCCTATGCTGCGGCATTGCTATTAACGATCATCGTCCTTATATTGAGTATTATCGGACGGGTGATTACCGGTTATTTTTCAAAAAACAGAATTAAGTGACGTTAGAAACAGATGAATACAAATGTACATGAAATTTTAGATATCCCACACAGACCGATAAAAATGTCCGGTGAAATTTATATGGAAAACGATAGAAAATTAAAAGTAATAGCGAGGGACAGCCCTCTTTCTCTTATTCAGGTGAAGGAAGTGTTTTCGCTTTTGCCGTCGGTAGCATATGATTTGATTGCTGTTGCTTCATACGGTGATAAGAACAAAGATATTTCATTGATGAATGAGAATATTGCCGGAGACTTTTTTACGCGTGAACTTGATAACGCATTGTTAAACGGAGAGGCGGATGTGGCCGTTCACTCGGCGAAAGATTTACCGTATCCTTTACCTCAGGGGCTGGAGTTGTATTGCCTGACGGAAGCGACGGTGAAAACCGATTCTTTGGTTAGCAGAGGTCATCTTTGTTTGCAGCAATTGCCGGACGGAGCGCGGATTGGCACCAGTTCCGTCAAACGCAAGGCCGAATTGTTGAAGCTGCGTCCCGACCTGACGGTCGTAAGCATACGGGGGACGATCGAAGAACGTATCTCGCAGGTCGACAACGGGTATGTGGATGCACTGATTGTAGCTACGTGCGCTCTCGTTCGGTTAGGGCTGGATTCGCGTATAACCGAAGAGTTGCCTTTCAAAACACATCCTCTTCAAGGAAATCTGGCAATAGTGGGGAAGGTCGGGAATCCGGCATTAAAAGCTGTTTTCCGCATGTTCGACGTGCGGCGCGCTTATGGAAAAGCGACGCTTGTCGGGTTTGGACCGGGAAACCCGGAACTGCTGACGATTGGAGGGGATAATGCCTTGCAGAACGCCAATGTCATTTTTCATGACGATTTGGTGGATAAGGATTTCCTTGGAAAATACAATGCTGCAAAAGTTTATGTTGGGAAACGGAGAGGCAAACATTCTTATCCTCAGGACGAGATCAACGAACTCGTTTATGAGGCGGCTGTTTCGGGCAAAAATACGGTGCGATTGAAAGGCGGAGATCCAATGGTGTTCGCTCATGGACGGGAAGAACTGGATTTTCTCAAAAGCCGTTTTGTAGACGTCACGGTCATTCCCGGAATATCTTCGGGAATAGCAATGGCAGCCTGTACACATATTCCGTTGACGCATAGGGGAGTCGCGTCGTCCGTCGCTTTTGTCGCAGGACATTCGGGAGGAGGGGATATACAGACGCCCAATGCCGATACATTGATTTATTATATGGCCGGGACAAACATTTCGGATATTGCCGACAAGATGCTTGCTGCGGGACGTGATGCCGATACTCCGGTAGCATTAGTGCATAATGTTTCGCTGCCCGGACAAAAAACGTTTTTCTCTACGCTGAAAGAGTTACGGTTTTCGGTTATCAAATATCCGACGCCTATACTTGTCGTTATCGGAAATGTCGTATCGTTCGAAAGCGGAAATGCCCGCAGACGGAATGTTTTGGCGACCGGTACTACCTGCGAAGAATATAACGATGGCCAACGTAATATTACGCATACCCCCCTGATTAAAATACAAAAAGCACAGAATAATATTCTGCACCGGATATTAGGAGAAAAAATTAATTCGTACCAATGGATAATTTTTACGAGTCGCTATGGCGTTCGTTTTTTCTTTGAAATATTGAATGAGATATCATTTGATATCCGTGCTTTGGGGGCGGTAAAAATAGCTTCGGCAGGAAAGACGACAACGGCCGAATTAAAAAAATATCATATCTATCCTGAAATTGAATCGGCAACGGAATCGGCGGAAGGGTTGACAGCTTATTTTAAGGAGGCCGGTATTACGGATCATCATATATTGCTGCCGCGTTCGGATAAAGGATTGAAATATTTGTCCGATGAATTGCAGGCATTGGGTAATCATGTGACGGATGTGCCCGTATATGAAAACATCTTCAACACCGAAGCGTCGAAGGTCGATTTATCTGACTTTCAGGAGATCTTATTCGCATCGCCGTCGGGAGTGGATGCTTTTATCCGTCTGTATGGCGCCCTGCCGGAAGGTATACCGCTGATTGCTAAAGGAAAAACAACCGAAAAAAGATTAAAATTTGATATAAATGAAACGTTTTAGACCATACAGGGAGACACAAGAGATAAGAGACCGGTATGCCGATGTGCCGAAGATTGTTCCCGGTTGCTTTATTTATCCGTATTTTGTAACGGAGGGGAGCGGTGTCAGGCAGGAGATTTCTTCTATGCCGGACGTGTATCGTTTTTCAATTGACAGGTTACTGGTTGATGTCGAAGAGCTTTTAACCTTAGGAATAGACAAAATACTGCTTTTTGGCGTCATTGATGAAAAAGAAAAAGACGAACGAGGCAGCGCCGCTTACAGCGCCGACAATGTAATAAGTAGAGCAATAAAGGCTATCAAGGCGCATTTTCCGGATATTCTGGTGTTTACCGATATCTGTCTGTGCGAATATACCTCGCACGGACATTGCGGATTGCTTCATAACAGGGATGTGGATAACGATACGACCTTGCCGCTATTGGCTGAGATGGCTTACCAGCATGCGGTTGCGGGCGCGGATTTCGTCGCGCCCTCCGCGATGATGGACGGACAGGTGAAAGCAATAAGGGAGCGTATAGAGAAAGAAAAACTGAAAACGAAGATCCTGGCATACTCGGCCAAATACGCATCGGCATTTTATGGCCCATTCCGCGATGCGGCTTCTTCAGCGCCGTCGTTTGGCGACAGGAAAACCTATCAGATGGATTTTAGGACGAAGCATCAGGGATTAGAGGAAATTGCCGCAGACATTGAAGAGGGAACGGATTGGATTATGGTGAAACCGGCGTTGGCGTACCTTGATATTTTATACAGGGCGTCGGAACGTTTCGCCACTTATCCTTTGGTCGCCTATCAGGTGTCGGGCGAATATGCTATGCTAAAAAACGGTGCCGCTCAAGGCTTCTTCGACGAAACGCGGATTTTCTTCGAAAGCCTGACCGCTATCAGGCGTGCCGGAGCGGATTATATTATATCGTATTATGCCAAAGACTTTTTCATTAAATAACATATATAGAGAATTATGAGCAATCGTAAATTGACGCATTTGAAAGAACTTGAATCGGAATCGGTATACGTCATGCGGGAAGTAGCCGCGCAATTTGAAAAGCCGGTATTGTTGTTTTCGGGCGGGAAGGATTCTATTGTAATGGCTTATCTGGCTTATAAGGCGTTTTATCCGGCCACTATTCCGTTTCCCTTTTTACATGTTGATACGGGACATAATTTTGAAGAGACGATCATATACAGGGATAACCTTGTGGAGAGATTGGGCGTGAAACTTATTGTCGGTTCTGTGCAGGAATCAATAGATACAGGCCGTGTGACTGAAGAAACCGGCGTCAATGCCAGCCGTAATAAACTACAGACAGTGACTTTGCTCGATACGCTCGGCAAATATAAGTTTGATGCGGCAATAGGTGGCGCAAGGCGTGACGAGGAAAAAGCGCGCGCCAAAGAACGCTTTTTCTCTCATCGCGATGAATTTGGGCAATGGGATCCTAAAAACCAACGTCCTGAATTGTGGAATACTTTCAATGGGAAAAAACAATTGGACGAGCATTTCCGCGTATTTCCGTTAAGTAACTGGACGGAAATGGATGTCTGGCAATACATCCTTCAGGAAAATATTGAACTGCCAACCCTTTATTATACGCATGAACGTGACGTGTTCGAACGCGATGGCGTATGGTTGGCATATTATCCGTTCATGCAATTGAAACCCGATGAAAAAGTGCTGCGTAAGCGTGTCCGCTGTCGTACAATCGGCGATATTACTTGTACCGGCGTAACGATATCGGAGGCAAATACGCTTGAAGATATTATCAATGAGATTGCCATGTCAAGAGTTACGGAACGCGGCGGACGATCGGACGATAAACGTTCGGAGGCCGCAATGGAAGACCGTAAAAAAGCGGGATATTTTTAATTTAATCAGATAAAAAAAAGATATATGAGTGCATATTTAGATATGGAATTGTTGCGCTTTACGACGGCGGGCAGTGTCGACGACGGTAAAAGTACTTTGATAGGACGTTTACTGTACGATAGCAAGTCTATTTTTGAAGACCAGCTGGAAGCTGTGAAAACGGCCAGCGAACGCATGGGGAACGACGAGATAAATCTCGCCTTGCTTACCGACGGACTTAGGGCGGAACGTGAACAGGGTATAACGATTGATGTCGCTTATCGCTATTTTGCTACGCCTAAACGTAAATTTATCATCGCTGATACGCCGGGGCATATCGAATACACACGCAATATGGTGACCGGCGCTTCTACTGCTGATGCCGCTATTATCCTTGTCGATGCGCGTAACGGAATCATCGAACAGACGAAGCGTCATTCGTATGTCGCATCGCTTTTGCGGCTTGACCATGTGATATTGGCCGTAAATAAAATGGATTTGGCGGATTTTTCGGAGGATATATTCAACCGGATAAAGTCGGAATATGTCGGAATAGCGAGAAAGCTGAAACTTAAAAATGTACATTATATTCCTATCTCAGCGCGCGATGGGGATAACGTTGTGAACCGTTCGGAAAACACACCCTGGTACGGAGGCGGAACATTATTATATTTGCTGGAGAACATTCCCATAAAAGAGGGTTTAGACGAGTTGCCTTTTCGTTTCCCGGTGCAATATGTCATTCGTCCGCAAAAAGATAGTTTTCACGATTACAGGGCTTATGCCGGACGTTTGGCGAGCGGAAAAATAAAGGTTGGCGACAAAGTTACCATATTGCCTTCGTTTATGGAATCGACGGTAAAAGCTATTGATGAAGGCGATAAATCCATCGATAAGGCGTTCGCACCCCAGTCGGTGTCTATCCGCCTGAACGATAACGTGGACGTCAGCCGTGGCGATATGATTGTGAAAAGTAATGATATTCCGCATCTTGATGCAAATATATCGTTGTTAGTGTGCTGGCTGAATCACCGCCCGATAAGCGTCGGCGCCAAATATATCATACGGCACGCGACCGACGAAGTTTTCGGAATTGTCAAAGATGTATATTTTAAGGTGAATATCAATACTTTAGAAAATATAACGGACGATAAAATCGTACGAATGAACGAGATCGCCCATATACGGATTAAAACTTCCAAGCCGTTGAAATTCGACTTGTACGCCGCCAACAGGATTACGGGCAGCCTTGTAATCATCAACGAGGCCACTTTCGAAACTGTCGGAGCGGGAATGATTGTAGAATCGCTGGAAGAACAGACTTACTCGATTTAGCGCTAACAGCTAATCAATATCATTTTTTGTCAAATGACTTGGCAATTCGAAAATACAAATTAAATTTGCAGTCTAAATGATATGACTGATCTCATTGCCGGAAAAGCAAAATTAGGCGGCGCATCCGAATATGAATTTCTAAAATAGTGGTTAGCGACAAAATGAAAACAATAACAGATAAATTGAATGAAGAATTTGCAACGAAGCCGGCAGACGAAATATTGGATTATTTTCTTCATACATACGGAAACAGAATAGCATTGGCTTCAAGTTTGGGCATTGAAGACCAGATGTTAACCGATATGATGCTGAAAATAGACGGTTCTGCCCGTATATTCACAATTGATACCGGACGTCTTTTTCCAGAAACATATTCTTTGATTGATAAAACGAATATGAACTACGGCATCAAAATGGAAATCTATTTTCCGGAAAACGGACTTGTCGAACGTTATGTACGGGCAAACGGGATAAACGCGTTCTACGAAAGTGTGGAAAAGCGTAAGGAATGTTGCCGGATACGTAAAATAGAACCGTTAACGCGCGCTTTGTCGACACTCGACGTCTGGATTTGCGGACTTCGACAGGATCAGTCCGTTACGCGTACGGGGGTGCAGGTGGTGGAATGGGATGAAACGAATAAGTTGATAAAGATAAATCCGCTTGCATATTGCAGCGAACAGGACGTGTGGGGATATGTCAAAACGAACCATGTGCCCTATAATGTTCTCCATGATAGAAGTTTCCCGAGTATCGGTTGTTGTCCGTGTACGCGGGCGGTGAAACACGGCGAAGATATCAGGGCTGGACGCTGGTGGTGGGAAAATCCCGAATATAAGGAATGTGGATTGCACAAGAGATAAGTTCATATTAAGTTGCGTGCGGATCTGACGGCTAATGACCGAAGAATGAGGTTGTTTGAGTTGCCGGAAGCATGTCTTGATGTTGAAAATTAAATGATGATGAAAAAAGAAGATTTAATGTTTTTGCCGGTATCCGTCAATATAACGAATAAAAAAATTCTGATTATAGGCGGAGGGAAAGTCGGCTATCATAAAGCTACGATATTACGTGGATTTACGGATAACGTCACGGTTGTCTCGCCCGAATTTCAGGAAGGCTTTGAAGGTTTGCCTTTCACACTGGTGAAAAAGGAGTACGGAAAGGAAGACCTTGAAGGCATGTTTTTGGTTTATATTTGTACGGAAAACGAAGCGCTGAACGTAAGGGTAAAAAATGATGCCGAAACGTTAGGCATATTGGCAAGCGTGTGCGACAATCCCGAATTGTGCGATTTTATATCGCCGGCAATCTGTAAAAACGGAAATGTGACGATTGCCGTATCGTCGAACGCCCGGAATGTTCGTCGGTCGATCGCAATTCGTGACAGGATATGCGACTTGATCCATAATAGAGATATCTTTATAGAATGATGTACAGATACGCGTCCGGTGGAATATGCTAACGGAACGTTATTTTACGAAATACGATGATACGGTATAAATTAATTAATAATGCGGAATATAACCTGAAAGAGCGTGAGGCGCTTTTGAAAGGTTTTGAAGTGGACCGGATGCCGGCTCATGTTTTATTATCTACGTGTAACAGAGTGGAAATGTATTGGGGCGAGGGATGTGTTCCGGAGGAGGTAGTACGTCATCTCTACAGGGTCGCCGCAGGTCTGGAATCTTCGCTGATAGGCGAACGGGCGATACAGGGGCAATTGAAACAGGCTTACCTACTGGCATGCGAGAAATATCAATTGTCGTCTTCCCTGCATCGCTTGTTCCAGACGGCGATGCATACCGGAAAACGTGTGCGTACGGAGACAAAAATAGCCGAAGGCGCGGTATCTCACAGTCAAGTGACGGTGGATATACTGAAAATGGAGAAAGTAGACCTGAAGAAAAAAATCATCGCGATAATAGGCGTTAATAAATTGACGGAAGATATATTGAAATTTCTGGCGTCACGCGGCGCTACGAATATATTTCTTTCTAACCGGAATGTAGAAAAAGCGCAAGTTTTAGCTTCCCGGTACAACGGAACTGCGGTAAACTTGGATAATAAACGTTCCATGTTGCAGTTTACCGATATCCTCATCTGCGCTACGTCGGCGCCGCACTTGATAATTCATCCGGAAGATATCCACGAAGATAAGGATATGCTGATTTTCGACTTGGCTTTTCCTCGGGATGTGAGCGAGAAAGTGGGAATGTTCCGTCATGTAAAATTATTTAATCTGGAAGATGTGGAAAGTTTTGCGAAAAAAAGCCTATCTTTGAGGCTTTGTGAAATTAACAAAGCGGAACAGATCATAGATGAAGAGGTCGCCAAATATTATCAATGGCAATCTTTCGCTGAAAAAATGATGAATCGATGAACAGAGAAAAATCGCAGAAAGCGTATTGTGAAGCTTTACGCTATATACCGGGAGGGGTAAACAGTCCGGTAAGGGCGTTAAGAAACGTCGGGGAGACACCATTGTTTATTCAAAAGGCGAAGGGTTGCCGTTTGACGGATATTGACGGAAACCATTTTACCGATTTTTGTTTGTCGTGGGGCGTGTTTATACTCGGCCACGGCGCATCGACGGTAAATAAAGCGGTAAAGAGCGCTATCGCCAATGGGACAAGTTATGGCATTCCCTCCTTGCCGGAAACAGAGTTGGCGCGGTTAGTCAATCAATATATTCCTTCGATGGAAAAGACGAGATTTGTCAATTCCGGTACGGAAGCCGTCATGTCGGCCATAAGGCTTGCCCGCGGGTATACAGGACGTAATACTATTGTCAAATTCGACGGATGTTATCACGGACATGCCGACCATTTACTTGTTTCCGCAGGTTCGGGGGTTGCTAATCTTGGAAATTCATCTTCTGCCGGTGTGCCGGACGGTTTCGTTTCTTATACGGTCAGTATTCCTTTCAACGATAAGGATGCCGTGAAACGTTTGTTCGACGAAAGAGGCCTGGATATAGCCGCCGTCATTGTCGAACCTGTGCCGGCAAACATGGGGGTAATCCTGCCTCAAGATGATTTTCTGCAATATTTGCGGGAGATAACCGCACGAAACGGAGCTTTGCTTATTTTCGATGAAGTTATCACCGGATTTCGATTGTCAACAGGCGGCGCTCAGAAGATATTCGGCATAACCCCCGACCTTACGACTGTCGGTAAAATCGTAGGAGGAGGTTTCCCCGCAGCCGCTTTTGGAGGACGTGCGGACATCATGTCGCTATTGGCTCCCGATGGGCCGGTCTATCAGGCGGGAACGCTCTCCGGCAACCCGGTTGCCATGAGCGCCGGAATAGCTACATTAAATCAATTGTCGACGGACGACTTTTATACGGAATTAAACGGCAAATCGGAAATGTTTGTCGAAAAATTGAAACAAAGCATCTCCGGTAAGGATATTACCCTAAATTATATCGGGAATATGTTTACCCTGTTTTTTACTCCGGAGAAGGTGTGCTCGTTCGAAGATGCTAAAAAGAGCGATCAGCAACGGTTTGCCCGTTTTTTCAGGTATATGTTGTCCAACGGTTTTTATATATCGCCATCGCAATTTGAGGCAAACTTCATATCTGTAGCTCATAGCAGGAGAGAATTGGACAGGTTTGCAGGAATAGCGGGCAAGTTTCGGGAATAACAGGAAATAATAGTAAGACAAAAAGAATAAGAACACAATGAAACATTTATCGGAAAACAATGAGGGCGAGTGTACCGCATCCTCTTTTCAGACAAAAATTATTACAGCCAAATATGCAAAAGCTGACGTACATGGCGCTATCAATATGCCTGTATACCGGAATGCCGCTTTTGAATTTGAAGATTCGCAAACAATAGCTGCCGCGTTTCAACACCGGACGGATTTGCATACGTATTCACGAATTTCTAATCCGACAGTCGCAAATTTCGAAGAAAAGATAAAATTGGCGTCAGGAGCTGAACGCGTCGTAGCGTTAGCTTCGGGAATGGCTGCCATATCGAATACGTTTTTATGCATTGCCTCTGCCGGTAATAATATCGTGTCTTCGCCCCATTTATTTGGAAATACATTTTCATTTCTGAAATCAACCATATCCTTTTTTGGAATAGAGGTGCGTTTTATAGATATCAATGATTTGGAAGCGGTCAAATCAGCCATAGATGAGAACACCTGTGCCTTTTTCGCGGAAATAATAACAAATCCGCATATGGAAGTGGCAAACCTCCCCGAAATATCAAAGATCCTGAAAGAAAGGAACGTCCCGATGATTATTGATTCGACGGTTATCCCCTGGTGCGGTTTCGATGCGAAGAAGGCCGGCGTGGATATCGAAGTCGTTTCTACGACAAAGTATATATCAGGTGGAGCGACGAGTATAGGGGGCGCAATCATTGATTATGGCGTTTACGATTGGAAGGCAAACAAAAAACTGGGGTTATTGCCTAAACCTAAAGGCATGTCGAGGTTTATGTTTAAACTGCGTGCCGAAATCGTGCGGAATATAGGGGCGTATATGTCTCCTGATACGGCTTATCTGCAATCATTGGGCATGGAATCGCTGCAACTGCGTTACGAACGGATGTCCGGCACGGCTTACCGTCTGGCACAGTATCTTTCCGACCATCCTAAAATCGTGAAAGTAAATTACCCGAAATTGAACACTTCTCCTTATAAATCCATATCCGACCGCTTGTTTTTCGGCAATCCCGGAGCGATGTTCACCGTCAATCTAAGTTCGAAAGATGCCTGTTATAAATTTATGGATACGCTGAAAATTATACGTCGGGCGACCAACCTGTTTGATAATAAAACGTTGGTTATTCATCCCGAATCGACTATATTCGGTACGTTCCCGTCCGAAACAAAAAAAATGATGGGTATTGAAGACAACCTTATACGCTTCTCCGTCGGACTGGAAGATTTGGAGGACTTAAAACAGGATATCGACACCGGATTGGCTGCTTTGTAGAGGAAATACTATTTGCTCTCTTTCAGGGTTTTGCTTTCTTTCAGGGTAAAACATTTGAAGCTAAGTACGTTTTCGTCAAAAGAAGGATTAAGGGTATGCGAATCGCTGATATACAATCCGTTTTTGTGAACAAAAGCGTTTGTCGGATTATAGGTGTATTTTGGGAACAGGGTTTCACCGATAATGTTGAAATCCTTATCCAAAATGATTACGGAAAACTGTGCCGGCCCGCTACGCCATAATATTTCCGGAGTGATTTCCGTATCATTTCTCTGCTCCACGCCAATTCGCGTAAACCGGTAATAGACATTCCTGTATTTATCATATAGCAGTTTTCCATAACAAGACGTTTCCAGCAGCATCTTGCATGTTAATCCTATTTCATCCGGATATTTTTCGAATTTCAGATTATTTATGTATCGGCTTTTTACGGGGATCTTCCGTTCTTCATGCGAAGTGATGTCTGTAACATAAATATTTTCGTCCATATGGAATGAATACGCCAATTGTTTCCCGTTAAAATCTCTGCTAAAATCAAATCCTAACAGCGTCGTATTAGAAAAAAAATCATCATCCGTCAGAAGTGGAGGAAAACGAAAGGGAAGTTCTTCCATAGAGTGTGTGACGGTATCTATCGCAACGCTAACTGGAGTTTTCGATATTTTTATTCGACGAGCGAGAGAAGGTTTTTGCGTAATATAGATTTTATTGTCATAAAAAACGATCGGTTGATAGTAATATGATTTTGATGTATAACTTGG
>JAIRMH010000019.1 GCA_031258835.1 Tannerella sp. | reverse complement strand
CCGCTATCAAAAGGAGCCGGTGCGGTATGCGGCAGACTTCCGTTCGGTTGGATGCAGTCATCCCATGCCTGCATCCAGTTATAATACACAGGAGAAACATTATACATCGTTTGAATCGTCTGTGTAGACGCATGACCGTCACCCCCGTATCCCATACGTTCCAAGTGGGGACAATCTACCATATATCCACCCAGCGTAAGGCATTGAAACGTATACTGTATCATATCGTGTATGGCATTCAGATCAGGATCGGAACATTCAAACGATGATGTACTTCTAAAATCCGGATAGATCAGGTAAGCGACCATATTTTCAAGTTCGGGTTTCCGTTCCAGATTACGGATCCTGACATACCGGAACGAATGATAATTAAACTTATTACGAAATATTTCATCCGGTTTTCCCGACGCGATATAAATATCTTTCTGTCCCATATCGGCAATTTCACCTTTATCATTCAAATGATCGCTGTATTCAAGTGTTATTTCATGTCCGGCCTTCATTTCCGGCAGTTTAAATTCCAGCCATCCGTTCAACGTAGTACCCATATCAACCAGCCATACATCATCCGTCAATTGCGTAATCTCTGCCGGTCTGATCTCTTTCCGGATACGGTTCGGCTCACACATCTGGGGTGTAATCCTGACATTCTTGAGATCCGTCCGTATGATTTTCTTCCACATTTTTTGGTCGAGCGCATCGCTTTTCATAGACGACAATGCCTTACGTGCATCTATCCGTTCGCCCCCGAACTGGGCAAAAGACCAGTTTCCGATACCCGAATATTCACTCTCGCTCCCCAACCATGAATCATCGGTTGCCAATATGGTCCGGTACCCGTCACGACCCACAACATCCAGACGCGCCTTCACAAAAGGACCGTCATCAATATGCCCCCAGAATAAACCTTTGCGGTACCACCCCTGGCCTAACCACAAAACAAGTTCATTCTTCCCGTTATTTAGATATCCGGTCACATCGTATGTTATGGACAATGATCTTTTATCCATTTGCGAAACGGCAGGTGATAACACACCTTCTCCCACCTTATTCCCGTTTATATAGACTTCATGATAACCTAATGAATTTACATGCAGTAAATACGGTCCTGCGGTTTTCTCCTCCATATCAAATGATTTCCGCAACAGGGGACTGTGTATCATAGTGGAATCTTCCGATAAAAGCCCTATATAACCGGCATTCCAGTCACTTTCGTTTAATATGCCTATTCCAAACCGCTTGACCGGACTCCATGAAGATTCATTTCCCCGGTTATCCCAGATCTTTACTTTCCAGTACGCAAGGGAAGGTGATGCTAATCCGTCGCCCTGATAAGGAACCATGACCGATTGCGGGCTTTCAACGATCCCGCTGTCCCACAGATCTCCCGAATCGTTACTCAAAGCCGTGCTATCCGAAGACACGATGATCCGGTATGCATGTTGCCTTTCATTTCCCGGAGCTTTTATTTTCCAGCTTAAATGCGGTTGGGTATTATCTATCGCCAACGGATCGGTCAGATTTTCACAACGCAGATCATAGCATGACACAGTAGATTGCGTTTCCGAACAACAAAGAAGCATCAAAGAACAAAATAAAAAAGCGAATAAGCGAAAAAACAGTTTCATAGAATAAAGGGGTATTAATTCAGGAATCCTTCTACATTATAATATAAAGAAACCTTTGGTTTGACATTAAATATTTAACACTTAAATTTCAAGGCTCAAAATTAAAAAATTATTTGATAAATACAAAATCAACCCTGTATTTTATACCGTACCCGGCATAATTCTGTAAAATCAGTCCGAATTGCTTCACCCTTCGCCTCCGCAACGACGGCTACCAGCCCTGCCATGACGGAGTGGCGGCAGGATCGGTAGGGGGCAAGTTGGTTGGAGTTGAGGGAAGGCGGACGGGAGGGCGGTTGCTGTATGTAGCGTTCCGAAAAAGCAATAGGTGAAAATCATCATCCGCAGGGCTTTCCGGTAAACGGACGATTGCGCATGGCGGCACAGCGCATGAAACAGCAACCCGAAAATAAACAGCGCCGCCGCAAGCGCCAGCGTGATCCCGAGATAGACGGGGATTTCGCCACTCATACCCCCATCCGTCAACAGAACCGCCGGTATACATTCCAACAAAATCCGTAAATTCATATTGCATAATTTATGTCGCAAATTTAGAAAATTCTACCGTAAAAACAATTTTTTTATAAAAGCCATTCCATATACCGGACAGGCGCAACTCGCGGACATCGGCCGGATGCAGATCAGGTGAGAGATATGGCGATGATGCGGTTCGGCGTCCTCGAAATCAAGATACTTTCTTAGTCTTTAAATGATTTTGAGCTGAATATTGGTCACGTCCTCATCCTGTCCGATGTAATAACCTGAGTTCGGGATAAGAAAAAAGCTTACATTCAAAAAATAAACAAATTAATTCGCCCCAGGTGATACATATCAATAGAAAGCGAATTATTTACGTCTCTTAGATTGTCCGTAGGATATTCACGGTATATGTCCTGACGGACAAAATTGTTTATCTGCATGATATTCTATTGATATGGAAGCCGTAAACGGCTATTTCTTATCCCGAACTCAGGTTTATAGTAATCCGGACACTGTGCAACCACTGTCTGCTGCAGGATTATTGCGGAGATCTGCGGATGGACAACGCTAATTGGGATGATAAAAATCATCCTGCGGATGACAATCCCCGATTGCGGATGGCTATCCCCGATTGCGGATGACAATCCCCAATTGCGGATAACCAATCACAGATTGGGGATGACGATCCCCGATTGCGGATGACGATCCCCAATTGCGGATGGCCAACCCCAATTGCGGATTGCGGGGGGAGATCACGTATCAAACCGCGCCAGGTCGCTGAGCACTTCCGCATGATCGGCCGGCTGTTCCTCGAATTTTTGGAAAAAGTTCTTCACAAAAAGCGTTTTCTTCTCGTCGAACGGGCTGTTTGGGGGGCGGAAGCTGTTGTGCACTTCGCGCCGTATATAGTCGAGATGCAGTTCGTCGAACAGTACACGTTTCAATGCGGGGATCTGTTCGATATCGACGTCGTAGAAGAAACTCAGCTTGTCCATGCCCAGATAGTTCAAATCGCCGATAGAGAGGTGCAGGCGCTCACAGAGGATGCGTCCTTCGGGCACGCTCTCGCTAAGCAGCGGCAGGAGTGTAAGCACAAGCAGATTGTCGTTGTCTATCGTAAAGGCGAAATAGCCGAGCGTATACTCTCCGCCGTCAACAGGCGCGATACAGGCAATCAGTTGCAGCCCGCTGGCGCCGCGCACTACTTTCTGGGCCATCATGAGCGAGATGACGAAGAACTGGTTTCGCATGATAGGATAGAACGTGTCGATACGTTCCTTGAAACGGTGTATGGCGTGCGACTGGATGTAGATATTCAGCCTTCTGTCGTGCTCTATGTTCGGGTAGATCTTGCTCATGGCGATGGTAGCGCCTATATAGGGTACGTCCATGAACTGTCCGATAGCTACGCGGAAAGCCTTTCGCTCACGGTTGTGGTAGTTGAAACGCAACGATCGACATTCATGCGTTATGATGTGCACAATCGTCTGCAGGGTGTACTTGTCTACGGGCGACTGCAAATATTGCGATATACATTGTCCGTAGATGCGGAAGTTCGGTTGCGAGAGCATCATCAGCGAGGATTTGATCTGAATGGAGATCATCTCCTGAATCTCTGCCTTAAGGCTTCGCTTCCGGAAGGCCCTGTTCATCCGTTCCACCACTTCGAGCTGTGGTGCCTCCAGCTTGTTCATAAACGAATCCAGGGAAAACAGCATCTCCAGTATTTGCCCGGTGGTAGCCAGATTCATCCACGTCAGTCCCGCTTCACGGTCGAAATATTCCCGCTTGAGATACGCAATCAACTCTTCCTGTATGTAACGGAGATACGCTCTCGGCACACTGTGGCCGGGCATGGCACGGATGCGTGGAGGTATCACCTGAACCTGGAACATGATCAGTTTCTGACGTTTGGTAAACGTGTCGAAAGCCGCCGCGTCTTCACCCATGACGCGGAAGATGCGCCGCGCCGTTGTATAACACGCATCCAGATAGGTTTTAGTATTTTTGACCAAAATGGCGCTATCCCTGTGCTGCGTCTGTGTTTTCTTTCTTTTCTTGTTAGTAGCCATAGCTCCGAAAAATTAAACGTGTATGCAAAAATACACTTTTTTTGCAAACCCTGAAAGAAAAACATCCGAATCGGCCAAAACGTCATCGTATCCGTAATTACCGGCATAAACAATAATAGTGTGCCGATATGACGAAATTTCTTTTTATCATCAACTCATACTCCCGCAATGATAATGACACCGATTCCCAATAAGAAAAGCAAGAACATCAAATACAAATAAACATTCACTCCCTTAGGTGCATTCTTAAATTCTTTCCAGATAAATACTCCCCAGAAAGCCGAAATAAGCGTCGCTCCCTGACCTAACCCGTAAGAAATGGCCGCTCCGGCTTTCCCCGCGGCAATAAGGTTGAATGCGTTACCTAACCCCCAGATCAAACCGCCGAAAATACCCACAAGGTGGATGTTGAACTTCCCATTGAAATATTCACGGTATTTTACCGGTTTGCCCTCGAACGGCTTGCGCATAACAATCGTATTAAATAGAATATTGCTGACAAAAATACCGCAAGCGAAAATAAACATCGCCGTGTAAGGCGTCATTTTGCCGGCTGCCGGACTTGTGAAATCGTTCAAATCCATTGATGCCGCTACGAAACGGTAAAAAAACGACATCAGGATGCCGGCAATCAACGAAAGGACAATACCTTTTGAAGATACTTTTTTCGCTTGTTTCGCCTGCTTGTTGTATGCCAGGGCATTCAAAATAATAGCAATTGTTACCAATGCTACGCCACCAAACAACATTAAAGGATCACCGGCCTTCTGGCCAATATAATTGACAATCACACCTAAAACCAGCGCCAATCCGATTCCGACGGGAAATGCCACCGACAATCCCGCAATGGCAATCGCCGCCGAGAGTAAAATATTTGCCGCATTGAAGATCATACCGCCCAGAAAAGCGCTACCGATATTACCCCATTCCGCCTGACCCAGATCGACAACAAAGCTGCGCCCTTCGGAGCCTATACTTCCTAATGTGAATGCCGAGAGAAGCGAAAACAGCAGGATGCCGGTCACATAATCCCAATAGAACAATTCATAACGCCACATCTTACCGGCAAGTTTCTGGGTATTTCCCCACGAACCCCAGCAAAGCATGGTGACAAAGCAAAAAATAATTGCCAATGAATAACTGCTAACGATGAACATAATATTAAATCTCTAAATAATTTCAATGCCGGCCCAGTAAGCGGCTTCCCAAGACCAACCTGTGGCTTTGTTTTCAAGGTCGATCCGGACGTTATTATCTCCGGCAAACGGAGTCAAATCAAAAGTAACTTCAATCCAGCCATCCTTCCGAACTGTTTCTTTTCCGATAGTAATTTGTTTCTGAACAGAGCCGTTGATACGGATAATCAAATCCCAGTCGCCGCCGTCATGGTGACTGACAATTGTTTTGAGCGTAGTTTTTTTCCCTTTCGGAATGTTTATTTCCGTAGTCAACACGCAGGGCGTTTCTCTGTCGAGAGGGTGCGTCATAATCAAGCGCTGTTTTCCTTTGTAAGATTCGTAAAAACCCGGCTCCATATCCGTACCGCAATTAGAGATTGTCCATCCCGGAAACAGTTCCGTCATTGCCTTTTGTATGTCAAGAAATCCTCTATGCTTGATTTTTGCCATTTCTTCTTCCGTGAAGAGACTGTTGGTAACCGGTTCCGGATCCCAACTGAATACCAGCGGGCTTGGCGTCGGTTTTTTGACCGGAATAACAAAAAATTCTTCGCCTGTTGCATCTTTTTCAATACGTCCGCCTTCTCTCACAACATATTCGCGTGCAAGTTTTTCGCAGATGTCAAGCAGCTTTGGGAAATTGTATGCCGTATGCGAAAAAACTTTTTCCTGATCGAGTTTTTCGGTAAAACGACCGGGAAGTTTGGAGGCGCCAAGCGTAGTAAACAAAACGCCGGCAGCATTCGACGGATTGCAGTCGGAATCTTGACCACAGCGTGTTGAAATGATAATTGTTTTGTCGAGATCTTTTTCTCCGTAAAGCATGCCGATAAGAATATATGCCCCGTTGATTTTTACGTCGATACCGCCATTGGAACATTTTTGATATTCCGGGTCTTCGCGGTATTTTTTCTGGCACAGTTTCCATGTTGCTTCCCAGTCGTCAGGATTGGCCTTGTACCATGCAACCACGTCGCGCACCATTTCGGCATACTGACAACCTTGCGGGATACAGGCAAGTCCGGCTGCGATAATTTTCAGCAGATCGCTCTCGAAAAATGCTTCGGCATACATGCCGCCGATAAATTGTCCGGCATACATACCGTCGCTGTAATTCATCAGCCGCCCGAATTTTTCGCCCAAAGCGACAGCAACATTGGGCATGCCGGGAGCAATCAGCCCCGAATAGTCGGCCTCAATTTGATAATCAATGTCATTGGGACACTTGGTGAATTTCGGATTACTACAGTCGGGAGGAGCTATCCCGGCACGGAGATTCTTGCGCCCTGCCGCATTCGCACACCACAATCCATATTCGCTGTTGGCGAAATCAATCCCTGCCTGACGAATGGAAACATCCAATCCGTATTCTTCCAAAGAACGCAAGAAGGTCATTTCGACATAAAGATCGTCGTCACTAAATGCTTTGTTTATCATCTCCGGCATCCATTGCGGCATGTCTTTTTCGGGAATAATAGCGTCGCGCCAGCGAAATTCCGTCGGAGCACCCCAACTAACTCCGGCAATCTGACCGATCCAACCTGCCTGCATCTTGTCGCGATACTCCTTAACCGACATTCTGCGATACTCATTCTTGTCGGAATTACATCCTGTCTGACCGATTAATACGCCGACAAAGAAAAGAATTAAACTTTTGTTTTTTAACATGCTTCTCATACTCATTGATAATTTAAAGATTCGTAATTTTTAGTTCGTAATGGTTTATATTTCATATCTGAACGGAATCGAAGCTTGCGCTCCCATACGGGTTACGGTAATGGCGGAAGCCTTACAAGCCATCTTCACCGCATCGACAATATTCATACCTTCGGACAAGCCAACGCAGAGAGTTCCGCAAAATGTATCACCGGCGGCAGTCGTATCCACCGCTTCTACTTTTTCAGCGTCAATCTCGTAATATTGATTGCCTTCCTTAATAAAAGCGCCTTTCGAACCCAAAGTAATGACAACCAAATCCACGCCTTTTGCACTGATGATGTCGGATGCTGTTTTTGCCGATTTCCAATCGGTTACTTCTACGCCCGACAATATTTCCGCTTCGGTTTTATTTGGCGTGATGATGTACAGATTTTTGAATAATTCGGATGATAATAATTGTGCCGGAGCAGGATTCAAAATGACTTTCACACCTCTGGCGGCAGCCATTTTCGCAGCATATTCCACCGTCTCCATCGGTATTTCAAGCTGCATCAACAATAAATCGGCCGCTTCAATTTCCGGTCGCGCCTTTTCGATGTCTTTTACGCTCAGCGTACCATTGGCTCCGGGCGCTACAAGAATACAGTTTTCACCATGCGCATCAACGGAAATCAACGCTACACCCGAAGGATTTTCCGCATCCGAAAAGATATGTTTTGTCCCGATGTTTTCCGATTTGTATAATTCAATGGATTGTCGCCCAAAAAGGTCGTTTCCGGTCTTGGTGATGAATGACACTTTCCCACCCATACGAGAAATGGCCACAGCCTGGTTAGCGCCTTTTCCGCCGGGATTCATCAGGAACTCGCCTCCGATAATCGTTTCTCCCGGAACAGGCAAACGCTCTGCTTTGATCACCATATCCGTGTTGGAACTACCAATAATTACTATTTTGTTCATATCTTATTTTGGTAATTTAGATTTTCGTCGCAAATTTAATTCATTTATCAATATCCGGTGTGCAAAAAAGAAACAAAAAATAGAATTACAAAATACCGTCCTAATATATATCTTATTGATTGTAATTATTGAATGTTGATATTATTTTCAGAATTACAAATTATTTTCACCTTTCATTCGTAAATAGTCAGTATGTGAAAGCGCTTAAAATCAGCATCTTGTTGATATTGAAGTTTATTAGACACAACAAAAAAAGAACGGACATCGGTATGACATTCGCAACTGTTGTACAGGCATTTCTATGTTTT
>JAIRMH010000013.1 GCA_031258835.1 Tannerella sp. | reverse complement strand
CGCGTAATTTAAAAAACTTTTTCCGAAAATCATACATCGCCGCAACATGTTTTTTGACATGGCGCGGTTTTTTTGTACTCGTCGCCCATTTTTTCGTGGCCGTCCGGCAAAATTTCTGTGGCCGTCCGACAAAATTTCTGTGGCCGTCCGGCGGAATTTTCATGGCCATCCGGCAAAATTTCTATGGCCGTCCGGCGGAATTTCTGTGGCCGTCCGGCAAAATTTCTGTGGCCATCCGGCAAAATTTCTGTGGCCATCCGGCGGAATTTCTATGGCCATCCGGCGGAATTTTCATGGCCGTCCGGCAAAATCTCCCATACCACACGCAATTTTTATTCTTTTCAGGCGTCCTGTCCATTGGGAACAGCGCCGGAGAGACTCATTTTTTAAATTCTTAATTTCTCATCTTAATTTTTTATTGCTATGAAGTATAAGTTTATTGAGCGGATCAATCCCGCAAATCCGGCAAGCCTGAAAAAAAGGTTTGCCCGTCCGGTGAATGCAGGCAAATTCACCATCAAACGTTTTGTCGAAGAGATGGCGGGGCATTCGCCGCTGACATGCAACGACGTCGAAAAAGTGCAGAACGATTTCCCTAATGGGCTTCCCGTCTTTCTCAAGCTGGGCATGAGCGTACAGCCGGACGGGTTCTGCCCCCTGCGGCTGGGAATTTCCGGCGAAGGCGCGGACGCGGAAGAACAGTTCTCCGCCGCCAAAATACGGAACGTGAAAACAATTTTTACTCCGAATTCGGCGCTCAAACCGGATATGAAGGAAGATATCGCCTTTGAACAGGAGCAATAGTAACTGATTAATACCTCAAATTATGAACAGACAAATCATTTATCGAAACGCTTGGCGGAAAATTCTATTGTCCGCGTGCGTATGCGTTGTTTGCGGGCTTTCGCTGTCGGCGCAGCAAAACGTCGTCACCGGCGTAATTACCGGCGAGAACGGGGAACCGATGGCAGGAGCAAGCATACTGATACAGGGAAGCACGCGCGGCGTGATTACCGACATTGACGGCAGTTTTACCATCAGCGTGAAGCCGGAGGATGTGCTGGAAGTGTCCTTTGTAGGTTACGAATCTCAAGTGATTACGGTAGGGGAGCGCAAGGTGATAGCCGTGCTACTCAAACCCAAAGCCGACGAACTGGAGGAAGTGACGATTGTGGCTTTCGGCAAGCAAAAGAAAGAAAGCGTGATCAGTTCTATCTCTACTGTCAATGTGAAAGATATTAGAGTGCCATCCAGTAACCTCACCACCGCTTTTGCCGGACGTATTGCCGGAATGATTTCCTATCAGACCAGCGGCGAACCGGGACGGGATAATGCCGACTTCTTTATCCGTGGTATTACCACTTTCGGCACAGGTAAAGTCGATCCGCTTATATTGATTGATAACGTGGAAGTATCCTCATCGGATTTAGCGAAGATGCATCCGGATGACATTCAGAGTTTTTCTATCCTGAAAGACGCTACGGCAACCGCATTATACGGTGCACGGGGTGCAAACGGGGTGATTCTGATTACTACCAAAGAGGGTAGGGAAGGGAAACCGAAGGTAAGTATCCGCGTGGAAAACTCTTTCTCACAACCTACCACTACTGTTAAAATGGCAGATCCCATTACTTATATGCGCATGGCTAATGAAGCGGCATCTACACGGGATCCGTTGGCGCCGATTCCATATTCCAACAACCAAATTGACGCCACAATGAATCCTGACAGAAACCAGTTTGTTTATCCGGCAGTTGATTGGATGGATATGTTAACCAAAGATATAGCCGTTAATCAGAGAGCGAATCTGAATATCTCCGGAGGCGGAACAGTGGCGCGCTATTATATTGCAGGTTCCTTTTCACAGGATAACGGAATATTGAAAGTGGACAAGCGAAGCAATTTCAACAATAACGTCAATTATAAAAAATACCTGATCCGCTCCAATATCAACATTAACCTTACCAAATCCACGGAAACCATTATTCGTGTGCACGGTACGTTTGACGATTATAACGGACCGATTAGCGGTGGCAGCGACATGTACCGAAAAGCGCTTCAGGTAAGTCCCGTCCGTTTTCCGGCTTATTTTGAACCGGACGAAGCGTTCAGTGGGGCCGGACATATCCTGTTCGGCGGATTTGAAGACGATTCATATATGAATCCTTATGCGGAACTGGTAAGAGGCTACCGGCAGGAAAGTAAATCCAATATGATGGCGCAGATGGAATTGAAACAGGATTTTGGCCAATGGGTAGAAGGATTGACGGGACGTGTACTGGGCAATACTGTCAGAATATCGGGATTTGATCTTACCCGGGCGTACAGTCCGTTTTATTACCAGATACTGCCCGGTCAATATAACAGGTTCACAGATGAATACCGCTTGACGGAATTAAACCCTGCCACAGGGAGTGAATATCTTGTATATACTCCCGGATACAAGACAGTGCAGAGTTCTTTTTACGGGGAAGCCTCTCTTGCCTATAACAGGATATTCAAGGAACAACATGACGTAAGCGGGATGCTGGTAGGGATTGCCCGCAATTTTTTAACCGCCAATGCTACCACCCTTTCCCAATCGTTACCGCAACGTAATCTCGGTTTGTCGGGACGTTTCACGTATGGCTACGACAATCGGTATTTCACGGAGGTTAACTTTGGATACAACGGCTCCGAAAAATTCGACAAGGGACATCGTTGGGGCTTTTTCCCCTCTGTGGGCTTGGGGTGGTCGGTAGATAACGAGAAATTTTGGACAGGTGTATTGAAAGAGATTGTTTCCAAGTTGAAAATTAGAGGCACTTACGGTTTAGTGGGAAATGACGAAATCGGTTCGCAACGTTTCTTTTATCTTTCGGAAGTAGTCATCAATGGCGGCGGTAATTACACTACAGGTTATAATTTCAACGGTATTGATCGCAATGGAGTACTCATCAAAAACTATGCTAATCCTGAAATAGGGTGGGAAGTCGCGCGTAAAACCAATCTGGGTATAGAATTGAGCCTGTTTAAAGATAAAATAGAAATCCAGACCGACTTATTTCATGAATACCGGAGCAATATACTCCAGTCGCGGGCGGACGTTCCTACTGAAATGGGCGTATGGGGAACGCCGCAGGTAAATGTAGGAGAAGCCGAAGGGAAAGGCATAGATGTCTCCTTAGATTATAACCATAACATCACCAATAATTTGTGGCTGATAGGAAGAGCTAATTTCACATACGCCCACTCTACTTTTCTGTATTATGAAGAACCGGAATATTCGCTTCTGAATATGTACTGGCGGTCGAGAATAGGACATGCCGTATCACAGCAGTGGGGCTATGTTGCCGAAAGACTGTTCATCGACGAGGCAGACGTGGCAAATACCCCCCGTCAGGATTTCGGGGAATATATGGCAGGCGATATCAAATACAAAGACATCAATGGCGACAAGATTATCAACGAAATAGACAGAGTGCCGATTGGGTATCCTACCACCCCCGAAATAAATTATGGGTTCGGACTCTCCGCAGGATATGGAGATTTTGATATTTCCGTATTTTTCCAGGGTTCGGCGAGGTCTTCATTCTGGATTGACGCAGCAGCGATGTCTCCCTTCCGGCAATACGCATCGGGCGGGAAAACGCTGGAGACCGGTCTGGCCAAGTTTATCGCTGATGACCATTGGACGGAATTGTCTCAAAACCCCTATGCCACATGGCCACGGCTGTCGAATACGCTTATCGCCAACAACTATCAGCGCAGCACATGGTTCCTGCAAAACGGCTCATTCTTGCGTTTCAAAAGCGCCGAGATGGGTTATACGCTGCCTGAAAAATGGATTCAACGGATTAAATTATCCTCCTGCCGTATTTACTTCAGCGGCACCAATCTTCTGTTGTTTAGTAAATTTAAGCTCTGGGATGTGGAAATGGGCGGCAACGGGTTGGGTTATCCTCTTCAGCGTGTTTTTAATTTAGGTATAAATCTTTCATTTTAATTGATATGAAAACAAATAAGAATAAATTACATCAATACAGGCTTTGCAGGTATCTGTTGTGCATATCCTGTCTTTTCTCAATGTCGTGCGGCGATTTTCTGGACGTGGTTCCCGACGATATCCCCACCGTAGATCATGCGTTTAAAACCCGCTATCAGGCGGAGCGTTTTCTGTATGGCTGTTTCAGCTTTCTTCCCAATTTTGCCGATGCGGGATCCAATCCGGCAATGCTCGGAGGTGATGAAACATGGTATATAGACCCTGTTAACGGAATGAATCCAAGACTCTGGTACATTGCCAGAGGCGCACAGGGAACCAATTCTCCTTTAGCCGATTATTGGGCCAGCAAGCAAAATGAAACCGCTTATAGCCTGAATGGAGGGAAAGCCCTGTTTACTGCGCTGAGCGACTGTAATATTTTCCTGGAAAATATCCATGAACCTTTTGACTTGTATGATGAAGAGCGGGTACGATGGATCGCCGAGGTCAAATTCCTGAAAGCGTATTATCATTTCTGGCTGTTTCGCATGTACGGCCCCATTCCTTTGATTAAGGAAAATCTACCGATCGACACAAAGGGAGCAGACGCACAACTATATCGCGAACCGGTGGACGTGGTGGTCGATTATATCGTTTCGCTGATAGACGAAGCGGTGGAAAATTTACCGTTGCGGATAGATGACCAGACCAACGAATTGGGACGGCCTACCAAGCCCATTGCCCTGGCGGTGAAAGCCCAAGCGTTGACATGGGCTGCAAGCCCTTTGTTCAATGGTAACGAAGATTATGCTTCTATTGTCGATAACCGTAATATCCAACTTTTTCCCCAGTATAGCGCCGAAAAATGGAGAAAAGCAGCCGAAGCGCTGAAAGCGGCCATTGATGCGGCACATGAGGCAGGACATAAATTGTACGATTTCCGTATTGTAAATCCTTCCTACGCCTCTTTCCTGAATGAAAAGACCATTCTTGCCATGCAGGTAAGGGGGGCGGCTACCGACCAGTGGAACGAAGAGATTGTCTGGGGAGATTCAGAGAATAATACGCAGAGTCTGCAAAGAGCCTGTCATCCCGTCTTTTTTGTAGCACAAAACGGCGGTAATTTATACAAAACATTCGCTCCTACCTTGCAGGTGGTGGAACAGTTTTATACCAAAAACGGCGTACCTGTCGAAGAAGATAAAGAATGGACAGGCATTGACCCGATGGAACTGAGAACGGCTACCGCAGCCGACAAATATTATATCAAGGAAAATCACCGCACTATCCGGCTTCACTTTGACAGGGAAGCCCGCTTTTACGGCTCAATTTCATTCGACGGCGGGACGCTGTACGGCAACAGCAGAACTACTTCCGATGATGGCATGTGGATAGTTAATCTACAGGTAGGACAGGTGGGAGGGGGAGCCACTCCCTTACAGCGTTATCCATCTACCGGTTATATCTGTAAAAAAATGCTCCATTTCCGCTCTTCCGTGCCGGATAACAGCGACGCATTATCCGCGCACCGTTACCCCTTTCCTATTATTCGACTGGCAGATCTCTACCTGATGTATGCCGAAGCGTTGAACGAAACGCTCCCTTCGCCTACTGACGAGGTATATCATTATATAGACACCGTGAGAGTGCGCACCGGTTTGAAAGGTGTTGTGGAAAGTTGGCGCGACCATGCCATTGATGCGGATAAACCTTTGCGCAAAGATGGCATGCAAGAAATCATCCGGCGCGAACGCCTCAATGAATTAGCCTTTGAAGGCGTTCGGTTTTGGGATCTAAAACGTTGGAAACTCGCGGAAACATATATGAACCGTCCCATACGGGGACTGAACATTCGTGGAGAAACGCCCGAAGATTTTTATCAAGCGACCGAAATATATTCCTTAACATACGGCAAAAAAGATTATCTTTGGCCTGTCAGGCAAAGCGTCCTGCTTACCAACAAGAATTTGGTGCAAAATCTCGGATGGAATTAAAATTTAAAATTTAAAATTTAAAATCTAAAATCTAAAATAAATAATTATGAAAAAGGTACATGAAATTTTCGACACCCCACACAGGCCGATAAAAATGTCCGGCGAAATTTACAGGGGAAAGTTATCTTTATTTGCATGCGTACTGTTACCGATCTTTTTTGAGTGTTGTACGAATGTACGGGATTGGAGCGACCCGGCGGACAATGTTCCTCCGGGCGAGATCGCCAATGTACGGGTGGAAAATATCAACGGAGGAGCGATCCTTCGCTATACGTTGCCCGGCGACAAGGATTTGTTGGGCGTAAAAGCCGTATATTCCTTCAGCGAAAGCGAAGAGATTTCGGAAGTATATGCCTCGGCGTTCATAGATTCGATTGTATTGGAAGGGTATGCCGACACCCGAGAGCATGCCGTTCAATTATACGTTGTGGATAAAAGCGGCAATTTATCGCAACCGGTTATGGCGACGATTCAACCGTTGACGCCTCCGGTGGAGCAGATACGCAATTCCTTAACAGCGTACGCCACATTCAGCGGAGTACGTGCAATCTGGAAAAATCCTTACAAAAAACCCATAGCCATTTCCCTGTACACAACCGATTCCATCGGTGACAAAGTTCTCTTTGAACGGCATTATTCAAGCGCCGAAAACGGCGGTTATACTTTCAGAGATTTCTCCTCTACCGAACAATCTTTTCATTTTGAAGTTCGGGATAGGTGGAATCATATCGCCGCTCCTCTGGATACCGTATTGACACCCTTGTATGAAGTACAGATTCTTGGAAAGGTGGACAATGTGGACTTGTGGGATATGTATGATTATGATCGTGGCATATACAGGGGCGATCCTATTCAGGCAAACGCCGGCTCGGTGGTTTATCACGGCAGATTCCGGTATCTTTACGACGGGAATACCTGGGACAATTCCACATGGTTTTATTTCAAGCCGGCTACAATAGGTCAATATGTCCCGGGAGCAAGCACCTCGTCGTATATGCTCCCTGCCTATCTGACCATTGATATGGGAGTAGCCGCCAAGTACAGCAGGTTCAAATATTATACAAGGGGGCGTAGTCCCGTCTATTCGGCCTGGGTATGGTATGAATTTGAACTTTGGGGCACCAACCATCCGAAAGCAATCACCGAAATCGGCGACGGAAGTCAGGCGGATAACTTGAAATACTGGACGTCATGGCCTGAAGCAGGCGGTACGGACGCCTGGAAGAACGACTGGGAAAAACTTGCCGACTGCGAGATCATATTCCCGTCGGGAACGCCTAATAATTCTCCAAGCGTCACGAGCGCCGAGGATATTGCATTTGTACAGGACGGTTTCGGTTTTGATATTGACCCTGACATGACAGGAAAAGCGTTCCGTTATGTGCGGTTTGTCCTTAAAAAAAATAATACGGACAACGGATCTTACATTCAATGGAGTGAATTGCAGTTTTGGGGTTCTTATGAGTAAAAAGTTTTATCCGTAGAAAATGAAACATTTTATCTTCATTTTTTTATTTATCGTATTGGGATGCTTTCCGGTGAAAGCAAACCGGATTCTTTATCCGTGGCGGGCCTGTCCCGCGATCGTGCCGATGGGACAGACAATAGATATCCTGTACGATAATACGGCGGGCATGCCGGTCGATTCGGTCATCCTGTCAGGACCGTATAACCGGGTGATATTGCCTGTTGATACGGTCAGGACGGGATGGTTCGAATACGATACATTCACAAAGGCGGCAGTCAGCAACCGGATTCGTGTAACCATCCCGAAAGGCACGCCGGAAGAATTGTATGACCTGATTGTCAAAAGTGGAGATGAAACCAATGTTTCAAGGCGATCCGTCAAAGCGCTGAAAGTTTGGCGTAACCCCCATCGTTTTATTCATATCAGTGATCCGCATATTTCCCGGCAATGGATAGGAACCCCTGATAACGGATATGCGAAAGAGTTGGAACTGCTCGATCGGTTTATTGAAGTAGCCGACATCATCCACCCGGAATACGTTATCGTTACCGGTGACATTATCCATGATTATACCCGCTTTGACGCCGATTCGCTGGGGTGGGAGGGAGTCGTGGTATCGGGTTTTGAACATCCTCCGCTGGCGGAAGAGAAATATAAAAACTATTTTGAAGGGGCAAATGGATTTTTAGGCGTTTACGGTTTGAATGCCCCTGTTTTTTCTATTCCCGGCAATCATGATTTTTACGGTCCGAAACAGGATGATTATTTTGCTAAAGCATCCCAGTGGAACCGGCTGATGGGGAAGCGGGTGTATGGTTTTTCCTACATGGATACACGGATCCTTGGCGCCGACGACTACTTAGGCGATCCTGTCGTCGATATTCCGGAGCAGTCGCCGATGTCAGGACTTCAGGGTCTGTTGTTGGACAGTTTCCTGAATACCGCGGGGCAGGGCAAAATACGCATTATGATGCAGCACCGTCCGGATCGGATAGATACCGCTTTTGTTGATCGCAACAAGATCAACTTGTTGCTCAACGGACACAACCACCGGCCACATCAGGAGTTTGTTGGGGCTACGCCCACGCTCAGTATCCGGCCGGGCGCTGTATGCAGAAGCGGCGAGATTGCCAATTGGGAAAAAACATTGGGTTTTTTCCGTGTCTTCACGATTGATAATGACATTTTTCACTACTCGCCACCGCTTAGGTTCTGTAAAAATCCTACGGCGTCCTATGATAAGTTAATGATGAACCTTACATTGGTTTTCAAGAAAGAAAATACAGGAATACAAACATCGAATGAAGCTCTGATCGCCAACCATTTCGATGTGGATTTACCGGACTGCCACGTGCGCTTTGTTATGGCAAAAGGGAAATACAAGGTTTCGGAAGGTACAATTTATCAGATTATTGAAACATCAAAGCACTCGGTATTGGATGTTAATGTGGATGTAGAGGCACAGAGTAATAAATTGATAAAAATCACAAAACGATAACTCAAACATGAAAAATATTTTCATCTTATTATGTTTTTGCGCGTTATTTCACGAAATGTCGGCACAAACCGGAACAATCCCCAAGAAACGGGAGAGAGTTGAAATAACAGTAAAGAAAGAACATTTTCACCTTTATCTTTTGATCGGTCAGTCAAATATGGCGGGGCGGGGCATCGTAGAACCGCAAGATACGGTAGGGAATCCCCGTATTTTGAGATTAAACCGCGAGGGAGAATGGGAAATAGCCAAAGAGCCGTTGCATTTTGACAAACCTGGGGCAGGCGTTGGCCCCGGCTTGGCTTTTGCCCGCGAAATGCTTCCCGACGACGACAGTATTGTCATCGGATTGATACCTTGCGCTACAGGAGGCTCCGGTATTGATATGTGGAAACCCGGCGCATACTGGTATCAAACGGATTCCTATCCTTATGACGATGCGCTGAAAAGGACACACAAGGCTTTGCAGGACGGCACATTGAAAGGGATCCTGTGGCATCAGGGAGGAGCCGACCGATCGCCTCAAAAAACTGCGGTCTATAAAGATAAACTGATCGTGCTGGTGGCTGCTTTACGAAATGAATTTCATACATTTGATGTTCCTTTTGTTGCAGGAGAATTGACAATCTTTCGGGATAATGTAGCAACGATCAATAAAATATTTCATGAAGCAAAGCAAGATATTCCCTATTATGATGTGGTTTCAGCAGAAGGACTTACGCCTTGCAAAGATGGAATACATATTGACGCCGTTTCTCAACGGAAATTTGGCAAGCGATATGCCCAAATGATGAAATATTTGCAGGCAAGCAGCGCTAAAGTGGAAAGACGAACGTCGCCGTGACCATATCGACCGCTACCGGTTTTTCATGGAATTGAGCATTGAATCCGGTAAAGAGGTTTGCCGCTTCTACCGATAGGATTTTGTGTTCTTTCTGCAACTTTGGTGCGCTTTTCACAAGATGTGCTTCCTGTCGCAAAATGATACCTGCGAAGTAGAATAACGGTCACTTAGGAATTAACAATGGACAATAAATCATTGATAATAAACAATTGACAAAAAATCTTTTTTTTTGTCAAAAAAACTTGCGAAATGATTTTTCATCTTGTACATTTGCCCTTCGATTTTTCACCACATCATGAAGGCGCCTTCCGTTTTACCGAAAATATTCAAAAACGGGGCGGTTTTTCATCGAATGTGTTGATTCGCCGGCGAAACCCGAAAAGCCTTTATATAGAGTAGGGAGCATTAAATTAAATAACAAGGGCAACAACATTTTATCTAAAGACCCTTTAGTTGAGTTTCTAAAGCCCCTTTAGTCGAGTTTCTAAAGCCCCTTTAGTTGAGTTTCTAAAGACTCTTTAGTCGAGTTTCTAAAGCCCCCTTTAGTTGAGTTTCTAAAGACCCTTTAGTCGAGTTTCTAAAGCCCCTTTAGTCGAGTTTCTAAAGACCCTTTATTCGCATGGTCATCGCATTAAATATAAAGACGCTTGTATGGCCGGGTTTACGTCCCTAAAACAAGCGACAGGAAAACCATCAAAAGTATTATATCTATGAAAACAGTTTTTAAAGGTGCGAACAGAAGGGCAAACCTGATCTTGCTTGCCGCGCTGTTCGGATTTTATGCAAGCGTAAAAGCGCAGGAAGTAAACGCCGTTATAGCGCAGGCAGACAGTATTTCGGAAATTCAGGAAACGATTGAAATTTACAAACAATTTGAGTCTTTATGTCTTTCTAACCGGTATGAAGAAGCCCTAACATTGATACAGCCTTATCAATACCGCCTGCCCAAACAATATGCCGAACGGACGGCCAATATTTTGGAAAATAAAGCTAACGAATATAAAAGTTCGGGCGACTATGTACAGGCGGAGAAATACTTTGTAGAAGCAAAAGGAATCCGGGAAAAAGTATTGGGCAAAGAACATCCTGATTATGCCGCCTCTTTAAACAACCTTGGAGAGTTTTATTATCATATAGGGGATTATGAGCAGGCG
>JAIRMH010000008.1 GCA_031258835.1 Tannerella sp. | reverse complement strand
GAGGGATCGCGATGGTGGAGTGTTTCGAACGATTATAGCTTTTCCTGTCCGTAAATGAAAATCCGATGATGGCGGTCAGCGACAGGACGAAGATCGACAGGATAATACCTGTAATTATTTTAGTTGTTCGTTTCATATAAAACTTATTTTTCTTGTGGTTTACTGTAATTATTATACATGTCGACGATTTCGTCGATTGAAATTCCGAGCATGTCTATTTGCCGGAAGAAATGGTTGATGTCGTTCGTATAAAAGTCTTCTTTTTTCATAGAATGAATTTTCCTGCCCGCTCCCGGCGAGACGAAATATCCGATGCCGCGTTTATTGAAAATGACTCCCAATGACTGGAGATAGTCGAATGAACGCATCACGGTGTTGAAGTTTACTTCTACGATTGCCGCGTACTCGCGGACGGACGGTATACGTTCGTCTTCCCGGTAATCTCCGAGTAGAATCGTGTCGCAAATATGCTCTGCTATTTGCAGATAGATGGCTTTATTATCTTTGAAGTTCATGGCGAATATTATAATCGTTGCGTTATTTCCGATTCTCGGAGTTTGCAGAATGCGAGCGTCCAGTTCGTGAGCGTGAAAACGGACATGACGGATGTTGCCGCTACGGCCGCTTGTTTCGGGGTTATTTCATTTCCATCAATGAAAGAGTCGAGTACCTGCTCGAACCCGTAGAAATCTCCGTATGATAGCAGAATCGTCCAGCGGCAGATGAATATAAATGCGAGCACTATGACGGATACGGCAATAAAGGTTTTTACGAAAGCCGCTTTTTCGAAAAAGGTAGCGCCTAAAATAAAGAGTGATTGTATCAGGAGATAAGCGCTCAGGACACAAATAAAAACAGATGCGTTGTCGAAGAGATACCCTTTTGCAAAACCGTCGCCCGGATGAAACAGCTTGCCCAGGTCTAAAAATTTCACGTCTATGTCGGGATAGCGTGTAGCGCATATCCCGACGCGTAAAGCGTCGGCTATCCACAAGGCGACGAAAAAAGCGACGATGTATCCGGCCGTGACGATAAGCCAGCGCGAAAGCGCCTTTTCGAAGTGGGAAGCAGGACACGTCAGGTAAGCAATTCTTTTGGTTTTGTCGCTCATCGGGCTCATGAACGTGGAGACGAAAAGGATTCCGAGTATAGCAAACAGGATGGATGCAGACGTCAATAAGTCAACATTAAAATCTCTGTAATGCGATCTGGAAGGGTAATAATCGAAGGATTGCCACAGAAAGAGGATGGTCATGACGCCAAGCATGGTCAGGAATAGGCGCGTATATTGTTTCCCGTTTTCCAGCATATCTTTTCTGAAAACAAATCCGAATCGTTTAGCGTTAAAAGTGTCGTTCATAATTTGAATAATTTTTTTGAATGGTGAAACATAATCAATGGAGTAATGTATTTATTTTGCCGGGATTTTCCGTTACCGCGTTGAAGAGGGTTTCCAGGTTCAGGATTGTTTCTTCTTCCCCTTCGTTTGGTAAAAGGGCGTTATACCCCTGAAAGGTCTGCGATACGTACAACGCTTTTTTGCGGTCTACGCGGTCGGCGGCGTTGACGAAATACAAATGGCGGCATATATCGGCGACCGAAGCATTGAACAGGATCGAATTATGCGCTAAAATAATCACCTGCTCGATTAACTTTTCGACGTCCTGCACCTGATGAGTGGAGATAATCACCGTACGTTCGTCGGTCATGTTGGAAGCGATAAATTTCTTAAATTGGCTTTTCCCCGGGATGTCCAGGCCGTTCGTCGGTTCGTCCATGATAAGTAACGGCGTATTGGCAGCCAGCGCAAAACTCATGAATACCTTTTTCTTCTGCCCCAAAGAGAGCGCTCCGAGATGGATGTTCGAATCGGCGTCCAGTTCAAAATGGGTCAGGTTTTGCCTTAACTGTTCCTCGCTGAATTTAGGATAAAAAAATCGGTTGATCGACAGGTATTTTTTCAGCGGAATACAGGGTAACGCAAATTCTTCGGGCACAAGGAAGGTCTTGCTCAATACGGACGGCAGCCGTTTCGAAACGTCGTCGTTGTCGTAGCATATTTTCCCTTTTTGAGGATGAAGCAATCCGGTCATTAAATACAATAACGTCGATTTGCCAGCTCCGTTTTTACCAAGTAGTCCGTACGTTTTCCCCTTTTCAATGGATAAGGAAAACTCCTTAAAGACGGCGTTTCTTTTGTACTTGAAAGTAATTTTTTCTGCTTTAATCATAGTCTGTAATGTTTTTAATAGGTTGATAATTATACTATTGTCTCAATATTTAATAGTGTATTGGTATAATAGTACACCGCAAAGATAGATACATATTTCAAACTTCCAAAAAAAACGGCTATTTTTTTTGGGAAAAAGTATTAATACCCGCATAATGACCTAAAAAGTATTATTTTTCATTCGTAAAAAAACTTTTTTCATTTCATGCGCGCTTGGAAAAGCAGACTTTTTCATGTGGTTTTACAGTATTAAAAATAAAATCGGTATATTATGAATCGCCATGTACGACACAGCAAAAAGAGGTTGTCCGAGAACCGCATGGCGGATGTTCGGACAACCTGTTTTTCGGCATGAATCATTCCCATCCGGGATTTTGCCCCAGTGCGGGGTTTTTTATCCTGTCGGTTTCGGGGATGGGGTACAGATATTTTTTATCGAGCCATTCGCGCGGCCCCGGATTCCATATCAACTCGCCCGACGTGCCGTTGGAGAGTTGCCGTGTTCCCGATTCGCTCGAAGGCGTCACATTTACGTAGATGATGGAAGATGTCGAAGACGAAGGCTGTTCGTTTTGATAGAAGCAGACATCCGGCACGCCGTCTTCGTTAAGGTCATATTCACCCAGCGCAGGCACGTAGATGCCGTTCATCTCCGCATCCTGGAATAATTCTCCCAGTCTCCAGCGGACGAGGTCGTCCGGTCGCAATCCTTCGAATATCATCTCTATGGCACGTTCGCGCAGCACTTCGAGCATGACGGGGTCGGTGAACCTGTATTTGTAAAAGGCCGCCATATAAGGGTCGGCAACAGTTGGCATCTTCGTCAGCGAAGCACCGGTAATTCCTGCACGTGCGCGAATGGCGCCAACCGTGGCCGTCCATTCGGCGTCGGTCATCTGTCCAAGTTCGGCCAAAGCCTCTGCCTTATTCAGCAGCACTTCCGCCCAGCGGAGGATGAGATGCGCATTTTCGTTGCGGCTCTCATCGTCGTAAGGGAAACGCTCGTCGTAGCACCCTTTGATGATCTGGTAGCCCGTGTACGACTGGTCGAGATTGGGAGGCGCTACAACAGGAGAGCCGTTTTCCGTACGTTTGTAGTCGCCCAGACGAATGGTCTGCTGCAGGCGCGGGTCGCGATTCTTTACTTCTTCTGTGAAGGGCATCGTCCGGTAGCCGGGATTGTCCGTAAACGGCGTACCGTCGGCGTTCAGAAACGAATTAATGTATCGGCGCGTCAGCGATGGCCTGTTTCCGTAGGTCGGGCTGATGGTCTTGCGGTTGCGCGAGCTGTAGGTCGACAGTGCGGCGTCCAGCGCGATGCAGAGGATGGTCTCGTCCGCATAGGGTGTTTTCTGAAGGAACAGTTCGCGGTAAGCGCCGGTTCCCTGGTGAAGGGAGAAGCCGTTGATTTCGTTTGCCGTTTTCACGACTTCCTGGAACCATGTATCCGCCGTACCCTGCCTGCTGTAACCGGTATGATACTTCCGCAGCGAAGCCTCATACAGGCAAACGCGCGTTTTGAACGCCCTTACTACATTCTTCGTAATGGTTGTGCAGGACGGGTCGGACTCGGTCGTAATATTTTCTACTGCGTAATTCAGGTCTGTCAGTATGTGTTCCATCACCTCGAAGCGGTCGGTACGGGGGCCGTAGAGTGTTTCATCGTCGTTCACGTCGATAGTACGGTCAATCCACGGCACGTCGCCGAAGCGTTTTACCTTATCAAAATAGAAGTATGCACGAAAGAAGCGTGCAAGTCCGAGATAATGGTTTTTCTCGGACACGGAACTTTTCTCGCAATTCTCGATAAAATAATTGATATTGCGAAGATTTGTCCAAGACCATCCCGAACTGGTCACCGGGCTTAGCGCATTGGGCGAAAACCGCGTATCCACACCATTGCGGGCTACGAGGTCGGAATTGTCATCTACCTGAAAGACGCCGTCGTATGGCGTAGGCAGCAGTTCGTAAAAAGAGTTTGAATACAGTTCCAGGCCGCTTTTCGATTCGAATATGGCCTGTTTGGATGCAGTGGCCTGCGGCATTTCGTTCAGGTCGCATCCGGCAACGCCTGCCAGCAACAGTATGCCGGCCATTATGTACTGAATATATCTATTCATAATTTTCATATTTATGTGATTCATTAAAAACTTACAGATAAACCGAGAGTGATAGCCTTGAGCATGGGATAGTTATACCCGTCGTTGCCCATAACATCATTGCTGTTGAAGCCCGTGAGTTGCGTACCGCCGTCCCAGATGCTTGTCACGTCGGTATCTTTCGTGCGGTTGTACAGCGGCGACCATGTCCAGAGGTTTTCACCCGAAACATATACTCTGAGGTCGCTGGCCTTGAACTTCCCCGTTATTTTGGCGGGCACGGTGTATCCCACGTTCAGTGTTCGCAGGCGGATGTAGGCTACGTTTTGCAGGTAACGGTCGTTGGGCAAACGTAGTTGGCCGTTACCGTTCTGGGCATTATAGCCTGAGAGCAGCGGCAGATAGGCGTCGAAGTTCTGCAACTCCGGGCGGAACTGCTGGTCTTCCTGCCAGCGCGGATAGTCGTTGTACGGACGGTTGTACTGGCCCCAGAAGCGCGCTTCCGACGACGGGTACCATTGCTGTTTCCCTACGCCCTGAAAGAAGGCGGTAAGGAAGAATCCGTTCCAGTCTGCGCCCATGGTAAGACCGTACACGTAACGGGGTGACTTGTTTCCGATAATCGTCTTGTCGCCCGAATCGTTTGCACGGTTCAAGCCCTGATAAATCACGTCGTCGCCGTCAAGATTTTTGAATTTCAGATCTCCCACGTAGTTTCTCCGCGTATTGTGAGCCAGAATATTCGACTGCGAAGGCGAGTTAGCGATTTCCTCTTCGGACTTGAAAAGTCCTTCCACCTTATAACCCCATATTTCGCCGATGGTCTGACCGACATAATAGTCGCTCAGGTTCATTTCCGGATTGTAATAGTCGGTAATGATGGCTTTGGAATCGGCCAGCGTGAACCGCACATTATATTGAAGCGGTTTACCGGCAAGTGCGGTTTGGTCTGCCCAGTTCAGCGAAACTTCCCAGCCGGTAGTTTCCAGACTGGCATAATTACCTTTTGGGACATTCGTACCGAAGATAGCGGGGACGCTGGGTCCGACGGTATACATGTTTTTCGTCCGGCGGCGGTATAAGTCTCCCGAAAACGACATGCGACTGTTCAAGCTGCTGACATCCAGTCCGATGTTTCCGCTCGTAGCCGTCTCCCATGTAAGGCTGTTGGGGATCACGTTGGGCTGGCTTGTGCGTTGCGGTCGTATGCCGTTGAGGATACGTTCCGACTGTCCGATGCTGAAATTCTCGCTGAATGTATAGGGCGAGATGGAGCCGTTACCTAACGAGCCGTAAGAACCGCGCAGTTTGATGTTCGAGAAGACGTGCGGATCGACCTGCCAGAAGGATTCTTCCGACAGTCGCCATCCGGCGGATACCGACGGGAAGAAAGCCCACTGCTGGTTGTCGGGAAATTTCGACGAGCCGTCGTAACGTCCGTTCACTTCGAGCAGATAACGTTCTTTAAAGTTATAATTCACGCGGAAGAAGCCTCCGGCAATGCGCCACTTGCTGTATCCGCCCGTGGTGCTGATGTTGTTGCCGAGCGTGAGGTTGATGTCGCGGGCGTCTTCGTAGACGATGCCGTTGCGCTGCATGGTCACGTTTTTATATACCGACTGCTCGTAGTTGTATCCGACAAGCAGGTTGACGTTATGCGCTCCGTTGAACGACTTCACGTAGTCGGCGTATATGTTCGTGGCCATATATTCGGTTGTGCTTCTCTGTTCCTGCAGGTCGTTGGTATTGGTGCCGGTATAGCCGATGACACCTTCGTAGCGGCTGTATGGCACCTGTACGCGCACCCGCTGATGTCCGTATTCGGTATTCTGGAAGGTGAAGTCGGCGCGCAGCGTGAGGCTTTTGTTCAAAAATTCGGCCTTGAGCGCCGTTTTGTTTTTAAAGACTTTCTGCTGCAAGTCGGCGCCGCTCTTTCCCAGATATCCGTCGCCTACCGTGTATGCGGAGGGGAACGAAAGTGTACCGTCGGGATTGAGCAGCGGCGCCAGGGGATTCCCCTCGTCGGCGATGTTACGCCAGATGTTGCTGCCTTCGCCCACGTTGATGGGCTGGTGGTAGCCCATGACCGAATATTCGGTATTGTTATCCACCTGCAACCATTCCGTTAACTGTACGGCGCCTTTCGCGCGGAGGTTATACATGGAGTATTTGTCCGTGTTGTAGCGGTAGAGGCCATCTTCGCCGTTGTAGCGTCCTGCGAGGTAGTATGAGGCTGTGCTGTTACCTCCCGTGACCGTCACGTTGTGGTCCTGGGCGAAGAAACTCTCCCTGTACAGTTCCTTATACCAGTCCGTGCTGTAATAATATTCGTATGCACCGGTTACGGGATTGACTTCGATACGCGGCAGGCTGGGATCTTCCCATCTGCGTTTGATTTCGGCTAAGTAGGCGGGTGAGAAAGCCATTGTCTTGTTGACAGCCGTGGGCGTGGTACCGTTGTCGTTCCATCTCGACCAGGCGTCGCTGAAAGATTGCGCCCACAAGTATGAATCGACGATATTGTCAGGCACGGTCGTCGGCGACTTGGACGAGAAATTGGCGGTGTAGTTCACGGTCGTTTTCCCAGTGGCCGCCGGTTTGGTTGTGATCAGCACTACGCCGAAGGAGGCACGCGCGCCGTAGATGGAGGCCGAGGCCGCATCTTTCAGTACGGATACGCTTTCGATGTCATTCGGATTCAGCATACGTGGGTCGCCTTCCACGCCATCGATCAGGATCAGTGCGCTGCCGCCCTGTCCGATAGAAGTTGTTCCGCGCACGTTGTACGACGGCGACTGTGTAGGTTTTCCGTCCGTCATGGTAATGTTCAGGTTGGGGATTGCGCCTACCAGTCCCTGTGTGACGTTCGTGATGGGGCGATGCTCAAACACTTCGGAAGTGATCTGATCGACGGCTCCGGTAAGGTTTACTTTCCGCTGTGTGCCATATCCTACTACGACTACTTCATCCAATATCTGCGTATCTTCCCGTAATCTGATTACTGGGTTTTTGTCCTCTCCCATAGCCGATACGCCGATTTCCTGCGTGATATATCCGATATATGATATTTGGAGTACGGCATTGTCGGGTACGTCAAGCGAAAATTTTCCGTCCACGTCCGTCACCGTGCCGTTAGTCGTACCTTTCTCGACGACATTTGCGCCGATGATCGGTTCGCCATAGACGCCGGTCACCATACCCGTTATCCGTTTGCCGGACTGTTGTTGCACGCCGGTCACTCTTGCATTTTGCGAATACGTATTCTCTGCAAAAGAATACCCTGCGCATATCATAAGCAAAAATGTTGCCACTCTCATAATTCTAAAAATTTCAGATTGTAATTTTCGGAGGTAAAATTCCTCCTTCAATGATTTATTTTTCATATCTTTGCCATATTATTAGTTTGGTAATACATTTTGTTTTAATTGTGTTAACTAGCTGTCGGCAGGCGGGTAACAAGCAACTGCCGATTTTGGTTGTTTGGTTCTCATTCACTTTTTCATTTTCCATAAGCAATTAAGTTATTATATATAATACTCTATGATTGTGTCGGCAAAAGTAGGGTGCTAATGTTACATAATGCTTGATAAAAAAATACAATTCGGTTAATCCGCATTGCAGTGGGCGCATGCTTCAAATGTCAAATCAATATACTTCTGCAGGAACTCCGGTTTGATGGGTAAGTTCAATTAGTAAAAGCAACAAAGTGGGAGAAAAAAAAATCGCCTTAAATTTTTTATATTGTTTTTTATGCTATCTTTGTCGCGTTTTATGTCGTGTATATAAGTATAATGATAATTCATGGATATGGATTATATAGGGTGATATATTGATATTTGAATATTGGGTGAAAAAACAAAGGGAATATAAATCTGGTAAGTTTGAACTTAAAATGATGAATGTATGAAAAAGAGAATTTTACTATTGGTTGGCTACGCATCCGTCATGGTATTGTGTGGCAGGGATATTATGGGACAAAATGGAGTGTTATTGCCGAAAGATCGGGAACATGTGCACGATGAAAGTTGTGAACATGATCATGCGTCTTTGACGAAAGAACAACTCGCACAGCAAGAGGCAACGTTGCAGCGGATACGGGCGCAAGCGACAATCATGCCTGTAATCCCTCAGGAAAAAAAAGATACGTCACAAATTACTCCAAGACGTGGAAGCGGGGGGACTATAGATAATATTTTGGGAGATGCGGATGTCAATAATGAATTTGGAGCAGGTGAAACAGCTACTATTGCTGAAAATTTACGGATATCGGAGCCTTTGAGCGGGAATGTTGTTAGTAATTTACCCATTCCTGCTATTCAGTTAGGAAGTGAACGTTCCCGGAATGTTGTTATACATTCATATAATGGCGGAGGCTTTGCGGCAGGATGGATAAATTTGGATGTCCATAAACGAGCGCCGGCAGCCGGGGGAACTTGTAATAATATTGGTTTCTCAGGGGAAGGCACGGCGCATTTTTCCATAGGATTCCGACACGACGACATTCCGCTTTCCATGAAGTCGCATGTTCTCTATTGCGGTTCATGGGAAACGGCTACCGATATAAATCTTATATATTGGCATCACGTGTTCGCCGATCTTGGATCCGCAACTCCTCCTATAGCAAATAACTGGGCGGCAATAGAACCGGCGATGCTGGGTTTCCCGGGAGGAATTGAAGCTTTTTATGAACATTACAAAAACCATAGTACATCGACTAATGGGGGAATGAGAAAAGCGACGACGCAAAAATTGTCCTGCGTAGCTCCGTATACGGCGACATTTATTGCCAATCCGGCTTTTATCGGTCATGCTTATATCAAGGGTCTTACGGATAACGGGGTACATCTCCTTCAGGTTAACGGAGATTCGGTTAAAAACAGAACCATAGCAGATAATTTAAAGTTGAATTATAGCAGTGACCCGAACTTGCGCGCTAAAGAAGTCGCAACTCCGACAGGAGGGCAAAATTCGGGATCATTAATCTCTTTTTTGCGTCCTACGACGGTGTCTACCGTATCCAATACATATGAGAATATAATATTTAAAAATATTGAATGGTGGTATAGGACCTATAATATTAACGGGAATTATTCTACCGGTAATATGCGTACCGACTATTGGCCGTGTTGTCATAACGATTATGTGTACGCTACTCCTACCAATATTGATACGTGGATCATGCAAAACAAGCAAGGGGACACTCGTCTTGACGCCGCCGTTCAGTTAATTAACGGAGCCGTTGTTTGCGTAGAGGGCGATGTTAATGATGAAACCGGAAATATCGCTTCTAAATCAAGCGACGATAATGTAGTGGGGAAGTATAAGGAAACAAACGCTCTGATAGTTGTTCCGGATTCCTCTCGCTGGGCGATGAGAACAAAAGGCGATTATCATGTAAATATTTATCAGGAAAATAGATCGGGAGCGCAATTCTCAACACGCAAGAATCTTAAATATCTTGCGGAGGATTTTCCCAACCCAAGCGCCGATATTTATCTAAAAGGGAATCGTCAGGAAATCCCGATGCATCATTTGATAACATATAATCCTAATTATCATCTTGATTCATATAGTATAGGAACGGGTGCATATAAAAAAATAGATATTCCTGCGCCGATAGATACCGTAGGCAGTGCGTTATTTGGTATATATGGAAACTACCATTATGATGCCGCAAATGGAGCGAATATACATACTGCCGACGGCATAAATAACCACGGTGTCATAGAAGTAGGTCCACAGACATTAGGACAGGAGAAATTCTACGTGTACTCGGGCGGTGTTATCAAAAATTTTGAAAGTTGTAATGGTCCTGCAGATAATTTCCCGATAAATTTTGGAGTGTACGGGCATCAAAATACCCCTGTATTTAAAATTGATGGTGATACGGCGTTATATATATTGAATTATGGTAATAATAACGGAAATGCAGGATATCTTGCCGATATTAATTTTGCAAATGATGCGATCACGAATTTAAATAATGCAATGAATAGCGCCGGCGCCAAAGGGGCTTTGCATATTCAGGCGCGCGGCGACGTGCGTTTCGCAGGCTCGGTTCCGCCGATAAAGATGAATGTTACGGCAAACAGTAATGAGGTTCGCATACTTTCCGACGCAGCCTCTATTTTGATTAATCCTGCATTTATATTTAATCAGGCGGACAGTAATCTTATTTTATGGGCTAAAGGGGCGAATACTAATTCCCTTAGCCGTTCATGCATTCCTGATACCGGAAACCTTCAGACAGGTATGATTTACTTTGGCGATAACGTAGAAATAACTTTAACCGGCAAAGGACTTACATTCTTGCGCTCGGAACATGACGATATATTTTTCGAAAATAGCTTATTATATAAAAATGCTTCAGCGGCGGGAGTGAATGGCGAAGTGATGATTCAGGCCGGCCAGGATATCTATGGCTCAAACGTTGATGGCGGTAAGCAAATAAAATTCGAACAAAGAGGAGAAAAAGCTATATTGCTTGAAGCGAAACAATCCATCCATACGAAACAGGATCTTATATTTGATCGGAAACAGGCTACTGCCGGAAATATAATTCTAAAAGCCGGATACGCTTCATTCGGCGATTCCGCCAATATTGATTTGTATTCGAATATATCAGGTCTCTGGGGAACAGGAGACAAAGGTGCTCCTGCTCCTCATAATTATGGCGACCGTGCAGCATGCGCCGACGCGTTAGGAGGCGATATATGGTTTGAAGGAGATGCTATTATTAACCTGTATGAAAGTGCGAATACAATCCGGACAGTATTACGTGCAAAAAATTCTATTTATATTGATTCAAATTTTGTATATAATCAGTCCGGTTCCAGTGTTGGAGGCAACACACTTCTTTTTGCCGAACAGGGAAATATTGAAGCGCTTGTTGACCCGGATGTTTCGTCCGTTATGTTTACTGTTGCACAATCTTCCGATACGGCGGAGGTACGGCTTCAAGCCGGTAACAGGGTATGGGAGGAAGGGTCGATAAATGATGCGACCATAGAAGGCGCTTCGCGAAAGTCGGCAAGTTCGCCGGGCGCTGAATTTGATGGAAACGTATTGATAGATAAACCTTTTAGAATTAAACATGACGGGCTTGGATATACTCTTTTATCTTCGTCGCGTGATATTGAAAATCAAGTACATGCTTCGATGTTGTTTGATTATAATCATCCGAATCATATAGATTCCGTAGCGCTGACTGCTGGGCGTCATATTGAGACGCATGCTAAAATGCTGTTTGATTTTGCCGGAGCTGCCGGCCCAAATACCGGCATGGGTGATCCTGCCTATACCGGAAACGTTGGAAAAGGAGCCTATCAGATTTTACTTCAGGCAGGACGTTTAAATACGGCTACACAAACCGCGTCGGATGTGTCCTGTAAAATGCGTGAAACCGGTACAAGCCTCGTCGAAACGGATGGCGTTACCCCAAGAGTAATGCGCGGTACCAGTGATTTTGCACAAGGAGGTGAAGGACAAGGCAGTATTTTGTTGTTCGATTCTCTTGAATTTAAATATGAAGGCAATGGCGCTATCATAATGAGGGCGCTTAATGGAAATATTGAAAGCGATCCTTATCTTCACAGAAATGATGCACGTGTTGCAAATGCTACTGCTGCAGGATATGACGGAACGGCAAATCTTCACAACGCTCCAATCGTTTTCAATTACACGGGAACCGGCGTTGTCCGTCTGGAAGCGATGGATATTAAACTTCATGATAAAATGGAATATAACGGACGTACGGCCGACCAGTTAAAAAACGGACGATTCAGTATATATGCTTTCGATTCTATCCAGACACGTAATTTATCGTATAATAACCTGACGGACACGGGAAGCGTATATATTACAACCGGTAAAATTAAAAGGAATGATAGCGGCGCTGTAGTCGCTTGTGGCGATTACGACACATACATGGGCGGGCCTGGCGTCCACCAGGGGCATATCGTGCTTGGATACGGTGCGGATCATTCGGCGAGCGAGAGTAATGACAGCGTCGTGTTCAATTTCAAAGGTAACCCGAATACCGCAGGCGCAAATGTTTATATCCGGGCAGGATATGACGGTTTTGCCGATAATCCGGTTACAGGGAAAGTAAACGGCGCCAACCTGTTCAAAAATCATCCGAATGATGCCGGTAAAGGTTATGGAGGTAATATTACATTTGATTATATGAAAGCTGAAATGGCGAAAGGTAATCACGTCGTTGGCGGTTATCTGGAGATCTCGACGCCGAACGGTAATATCTGGGGCAAAGATTCCCTTAGTTTTAGCGCATGGAACGGTGACCTGCTTGTCGACGCCGGAATGGGTTCGCTCGAAGACACGCTTCGCGCTACCCTATGGTCGACTTTTAGCTCTTCCCGAAATGGGAATGGTCATGAAAATATCCTTAATACATGCGTGCCGTTTGCTTGCGGCAACGGTGGCGAGTGGCGTACAGGTAATATTATGATGAAAGGGGCTGTGCTGACTTTTAATAACGGGAGCGGTAATGCCGTATTTCGTACGCGCGAAGGGTATATCGATACTTACGATGCCTTTACGGTGGCTAATATGGAAGGCAGTTTGCTGAAATATGCCGGAATGGATAATCCGTCAAAAGCCCGTGAAAATAACTGGGGAGATGTTAGTGAACGCGATTTTCGATATACGCCGACAATAAACAGCGGAAGCGTGTTTTTTGGCGCAGACGATAATATCATGCTGAATTACGGAAATAGTAATTTGACGTATAATAACTATGGAAACGGCGGCATGGGCTATCCCGGGAACTTCGATGTGGCCGGGGTGAATACGGTTGTCAATAATCCTTATTATCATACGAGTTATGAAGGTTTTATTGATGGCCTCTACGCTGCTACATTCAATGTGAATAAGGACGGTTATCTCTTCTACAGATCTCCCGGTTATACGCCTCGCCGCAACAGCCACCTGCTGTACAGAGGTTGCCAGGGTTCGGACTGTTCGGGATTTACGGGCGACTGTAAAACGACGCCGAATGGCGCTCGCGACCTGACGTTCAACTTCGACGAGGATGCATCAGGGGCAAAGATTCAATCCGGAGGACTGGCAGTGGTCGCTTCGAACTATATCGACATGTATACGAAATTCACCTATTA
>JAIRMH010000317.1 GCA_031258835.1 Tannerella sp. | reverse complement strand
GAAGCGAAAAATGGGATTACTGTCATGATCACACGAATCGGCGACAATATTATTTCTTCCTTAGGATTTACGACGAAGGAGAATTACCAAGCCGTAAAATCCGGACAAACGGGATTGCGTTTCTACGACTCCTGTCTGGATTTGCCGGAGCCGCTTAGGGCTTCATTGATTGACAAAGAGCGCTTGAACAATTGCTTTGCGGCAATTTGCGAGCATCCCGGAAATTATACTCCGCTTGAGCAGGCGGCCATTCTTTCGGTGTCGCAAGCTGCGGAGGAATCCGGTATTGACCTTTCCGACCCGCGCGTATTGTTTTTCTTTTCGTCCACGAAAGGAAATGTTTATTTGCTTGGCGAAAAGGAAAGCGGATTCAGCCGCGACCACATCTACCTTTGGCATACCGCTCAAGTGGTAGCCGGATATTTTCACAATCCGAATACGCCGGTAGTCATTTCCAATGCCTGCATCTCCGGAGCGGCGGCACAGATAGCCGCCATGCGGGAGTTGGAGGTAGAACGTGGCGATTATGCTGTGGTAACCGGCGTCGATCTGCTGTCGAAGTTCGTGGTGTCCGGTTTTCAATCCTTAAAAGCCTTATCGACAGAAATATGCAGGCCGTTTGACGTTGCCCGGTCAGGACTGAATTTGGGAGAAGCCGCCGCCACATTGATTTACAAAAGAGCCCATGCGGACGACAAAGAGGATATTGTCCTGCTGCAAGGAGCTATACGTAACGACGCCAACCACATCTCCGGCCCGTCAAAGACAGGAGAAGGCAGCTTTCTTGCGTTGAAGGCTATTTTGGAAAACCTGACGCCCGAAGACCTTGCCTTTATCAACACGCATGGCACCGCCACAAGTTACAACGACCGCATGGAATCCATTGCCATTACACGCGCCGGATTGAATACGGTTCCCGTCAATAGCCTGAAAGGATATTTCGGGCACACCCTGGGCGCTGCCGGCGTGTTGGAAAGTATCATCTCCATGCAGGCCTTGCAGGACCGCATCGTCCTTCCCACGCATGGCTTTGAAAACGGAGAACAGGAATATCCGCTGAAAGTAGTCCGCACAATAAGTCCTGCGGAGAAACCTCATTTTGTAAAAACGCTTTCCGGTTTCGGAGGATGTAATGCCGCCTTGTTATTTAAGAAAAAGAATGGAACTGAATATTAGCAAATACACGTACATCAACCGGCTATTTGCTTCGGTGAATGGGGAAAAACTGGTTGTAACCGGAGCGCCGGAAAAAGGAAAATTCCTGACGGCGCTTTACCGGAAGTTGAATATTGAGTATCCCAAATTTTTCAAGATGGATACACTTTCAAAACTCGGTTTTTTAGCCTCCGAATTAATTTTCGAAAACGACAAACAGCGCTTCATTCCAAGGGAAGACGGGGTGATCATTTGCTTCAACCGAAGCTCCTCACTGGAAACCGATATTCTGTTTCAATCTTCTCTGGAATCCGGTAATTTTTTCCCAAGCCCGTCTGTTTTTGTTTACACACTCCCTAACATTGTGACGGGAGAAATTGCCATCCGGAACAAATTTTTCGGTGAAACGTCTTTCTATATTTCAGAGAAATTCAACCCGGAACAAATTTTTAAAACTGTAAATATTGCTTTTCAAAATAATAAAACTAATTTTGTACTCGTTTCATGGGTCGAATCTTATGGAATATCCTGTGAAATTTTTATGCTGTTAGTAGAAAAAAAGACAGAAAAAGACGCCATTCCTTTTTCTATTAAATGTATTACTGAACTATTTAATAATGAACACTTATATGAATGAATTAACTTTAAACTTAAAGAAAGAAATTATTGAAGTATTAAATTTGGAAGACGTAAAGCCGGAAGACATTGTTGATGACGCTCCTCTTTTCGGCGAAGGTCTCGGATTGGATTCGATTGACGCTTTGGAACTGATTGTCCTCATGGAAAAGAACTATGGGATTAAATTGAAAGACCCTGCACAAGGCCAGGCAGTCTTCCGGTCGATCCGGGTGATGGCGGAGTACATTCAAACAAACCGGACAAAATAAATATGCAAAAAGACGTTTTTGTTACCGGTGTGGGTATTATTTCTGCAATAGGAATAAACCAGCAAGAGACTTTGTTTGCCTTGCAGGAGGCACGTACCGGTATCGCTCCCCTTTGTTATTTGAAAACTATTCATACCGAATTTCCGGTAGGAGAAGTTAAGCGGAGCAACGAAGAAATGTGCCGCATGCTGCATATTCCCGAAACAGAAAATTCAACACGTACTTCGTTAATGGGGATGCTGGCTGTGCGCGAAGCCTTGGAACAGGCTTCCCTGCATGGAAAAACCGACTTACGGATAGCTTTGGTCTCCGGGACTACCGTCGGTGGCATGGATAAAAGCGAGCAGTATTATCTAGATTATTTAGAAAACGATACGAAAAACGCTTATATCGCTATCCATGATTGTGGCACCTGTACAGAAATGATCGCCGATTATTTCGGGCTTTTTTCAATCACAGAAACAATCTCAACCGCTTGTTCGTCGGCAGCTAATGCAGTTATAACCGGCGCCCGGCTGCTTCAGGACGGAAGAACGGACGTCGTCATTGCCGGCGGCTGTGAATGTATCACCAAATTTCATTTAAATGGTTTCAATACCCTGATGATATTGGACAAGGAACCGTGTAAGCCGTTCGACGAACACCGGGCAGGCTTAAATCTCGGGGAAGGCGCCGGCTACTTAGTGTTGGAGACCGGAGAAAGCATGCGGAAGCGGAATGTAAAGCCATTGTGCCGTCTTTCTGGTTATGCCAATACCTCAGACGCCTTTCACCAAACGGCTTCTTCTCCCGACGGGGAAGGCGCTCGCCTTTCCATGCTCAAAGCATTGGAAAAAGCGCAATTAAGCCCTGAGGAAATTGATTACATCAATGCGCATGGCACAGGAACGGAAAATAATGATTTAAGCGAAGGCATCGCCATACAGCGTGTTTTCGAGAAAAAAATGCCGCCGATTTCTTCCACCAAATCATTTACCGGACATACCACAAGCGCTGCCGGCGGCGTAGAAGCGGTGATCTCCCTCTTGGCCTTGCAGCACAATTTCATTCCGGTCAACCTGAATTTTTCGACGCCCATGCGTGAATTGTCTTTTACTCCGGTCACAGGAAGGGAGTCTTTCGTTCCTTTGTCTCATGTCTTGTCCAATTCGTTCGGCTTTGGAGGCAATGATACGTCCCTCATTTTTTCAAAAACATAAAAGTATGGCAAAAGAGGTATATTTATGGGCTACCCGGCAAATTTCCGTTCAATCGCCATTGTGTGAAGACTGGATGGATGAGCCGCTATATTATACGGAGCCTTATGTGCGTTCCATCGATCCGGACTACAAGCAATATTTTCCCCCGAACACTGTACGTCGTTTAGGAAAAATATTAAAACGCGCTTTGCTCACATCGCGCCGGGTCATGGAAGAAACCGGTGTTACCCATCCCGACGCAATTATTACCGGTACCGGGCTGGGCTGTGTGGAAAACACCGAAATTTTTCTGGATGCGTTGGTGCGGGAAGGAGAAACGTTCCTTAAACCCACGTACTTCATGCAATCCACGCACAACACCATCAGTTCCCTCATCGCCATTGACGTCCATTGCCACGGGTATAACACGACGTATGCCCACAAAGGAATTTCATTTGAATGTGCGTTGCTGGATGCTTTTCTCCAATTAAAAAACGAACAGATAGCAACAGCCTTAGTGGGCGCCCACGACGAAATGACGCCAAACTATTTCGTGCTGTTGAAACGTATCGGATATTTGGGCCATTCCGGAAGCGGATTTAGTGGAGAAACCGCTGTCAGCATGCTTTTGGGCAGACAATGGCGGGAAAACGCCCTTTGCCGCATACGGGAAATGGCGTTTTTATACCGTCCGGAGAAAGGCGGCCTGCAGCAATCCCTGACGCATCTGCTGCAACAATCCCATTGCTGTTTGGATGATATTGACGCCGTAATGATCGGCCACAACGGACAGGAAGAGAACGACCGGATTTATTTGGAAAATTGCCCCATATTGTTCCCCGGCAAGAAATTACTTCGCTACAAGCACCTGTTCGGCGAATCATACACCGCTTCCGGGCTGGGAGTACATGCCGCCGCTGTTTGTCTGCACCAGCAACGCATTCCGGCACACCTTTTCATCAACGAAAAAAGCGGAGAACAGCAAGGCGTAAAACATATTTTATTTTATAATCAGTTTGAGAATAAAAATCACTCTTTTATCCTTTTATCGGCATGTGGAAAATAATTCTATTATCAATCGTACAATGTTTATTTTTGTCGAGCGGGCAGATTTTTTTAAAATTTGCCATGAACCGGATCGACAAGTTTAGTTTTACATGGACATTCTTCCGGGAACAATTCACCAACTGGTGGTTGCTTGCTTCGGGAATCAGCATGCTTGCCGCCACTTTTTTGTGGTTGTACATCATCAAGCATTTTGATTTTTCCATTGCCTATCCTATGACAAGCATCAGCTACCTGTTTGGAATGTTGGCCGCTATTTACATCTTTCAGGAAGCCGTTCCGTTTACCCGCTGGATAGGCCTTTTGCTGGTTGTGGGCGGGGTAATTTTGATTGCGAAATAGTTTTTAAAAATATGAAGATAAAAAATTTCTTTTGGCTCATTGCCGTTTTTATTTCCGGCACAAACTTGCAAGCACAGCAAGCTGTTCCTGCAACAAAGGATGAACAGCAATACATGCTGGAAAAAATAGAGGCTTCTTCTGCAAAAATGAACACGCTGGTTTGTGATTTTGAACAAACGAAAGAATTGTCGCTCTTAGACGAAAAAATGATTTCAAAAGGGAAAATGTTTTACAGGCAAGACCGTTATTTGCGGTGGGAATATCTTTCGCCGTATATTTACACTTTTATTTTGAACGATAAAAAAATCCTGATGCAAACCGAAAAGAGCCGGAATGTGGTGGACGTAAAATCCAGCAAGCTCTTTCAAGAAGTAGTCAAAATCATGATGAGCAGCGTCAATGGCAAGGGCTTAACGGATACGAAAAACTTTCACGCCACCTATTACCGGGGTGAGAAAGAATGGAAAATCATCCTTATTCCGCTCCAAAAAGAAATGAAGAAAATATTCTCATTGATTGAGTTAATACTGAATGTGGAAGATTATACCGTTGATCAGGTAAAAATGGAAGAGCCTAATGACGACACCACCCTTATCCGGTTATGGAATAAACAATTCAACCTGAAAATTGATGATGAAAAATTCGCTATTGATTAACTCCGTTTTATTCAGCCTGTGCCTGTTGCTGTTTGCCGCTTGTGTTTCCACCAACAGTGCTTCAGCAGGCGAAGACAGCCAGTTTTTGGACAAAGGGAAAACTTCCCGTTACCAAATACTGATCAAAGTCAATCAGTCGGAAGTAACCGGGATCATGCTACTGAAATACATGGCGGACGAATGGCGGGGAAGTTTAATTAATGAATTTGGCGTCAAAGTTTTCGATTTGACAGCGACAAAGGGAAAATGCCGCTTGCAGCACATCCTCCCGCTTTTGGACAAGTGGTATATTCGCCGAACTATTGCTTCCGATTTTGCCTTCCTGCTTTGGAACGCCGGGCAAGGGCCGGATAAAGGGAAAAGCATAGAACGATTGCCGGACGGAGCATTTTTATTGAAAAACGAAAAACGCCATATAACATACTTATTTCAACCGGTTAAATAATGAAACTAATCCATGACTTTTACCAAATAGAACAGGAGAACGGCGAAGAAACGGGATTTGAATATGTCCTTTTGCTGAATAAAGATCATTACATTTACAGCGCGCATTTTCCGGGAAATCCGGTGACTCCGGGTGTTTGCATCATCCAGCTCTGCAAAGAATTGATGGAACACCGCATGGGGAGATCGTTTTTCCTGAAAAAAACAGAAAACGTGAAATTCCTGTCGATTATCAATCCGCTTGTCGTAGATCGTATTCAAGTGGCGTTTACTAAAATCGTTCCCGTGGAAGACGGATACAGACTTTCGGCGTCGGTTTACCGGGGAACCGTTGTCTTTACAAAATTGAGCCTGTACTTACAAGCTACCGATACTTAAATTTACCGGACAATGGAATTACTGCTTGAAAATGAAATGAAGCACTTGGGCGTTTGCGTGATCATCCCCACGTACAACAACAGCCGGTTTCTGCCGTCTGTATTGGACGCCGCGTTGTCCCATACTTCATCCGTCATTGTAGTAAACGACGGCTCTACGGACGAAACAGGCAAAGTGCTGGAACGTTACCAAACTTCCCTGAAAATTATTTCTTACCGGGACAACAAAGGCAAAGGATACGCACTCCGCCGGGGTTTTGATAAAGCGGAAGAACTTGGATTCCGTTATGCTGTCACGCTGGATTCGGACGGACAGCACGCAATAAGCGATTTGCCCCTGTTCCTTGAAGCAATAAAAAAACATCCGGAAGCAATGATCATCGGAAGTCGGGAACTGAAACAGAAAAATATGCCAAGGAAAAACACGTTTGCCAACCAATTTTCCAATTTCTGGTTCACCCTGCAAACCGGAAGAAAATTGCCGGATACGCAAACCGGTTTCCGGCTTTACCCGCTTGCCGCAATGAAGAAAATGCGTCCATTCACCTCCCGCTATGAAGCTGAATTGGAGCTGCTTGTGCGTTCGGCATGGCGGAATATTCCCCAAATTCCGGTACCCATTCAAGTGCATTATCCTCCCGAACGAACCACACATTTTCGCCCCAGTGTTGATTTTTTACGCATCAGCCTGCTGAATACCTGTTTTGTTTTTTTAGCCCTTTGCTACGGTTATCCGTCCCGTTTCATCCGGCGTTTCTTTCATTCAAAACGATTGTTATGCTAATGTTATGATAAGATTTTTTCTTTCCATATACGCTTATTTCCTTGCGCACCGGAAACTTCTTTTCGTTTCTGTAACAGGCCTGACAATCGGCATGGCGCTTGCCTGTTTCCAGTTGGACTACAAGGAAGACATCGCCGAATTTCTCCCCAACAGGGAAGAAAATAAGCGCATCAATGCGGTTTATCAACATGCTGGAAATTCAAGCCGGTTAATCGTCCATTTTACCGGGACAGGTACAACCGGAAACCATACGGAACGTATCATCGAAGCGATTGATTACTTTACGCACTTGCTGACGGAACGCGATAGCGTACACCACATCCCGGAAATTGTTTCGCAAATTGACGAAAGCCGCCTGTTGGAACTGACGGAATTTATCCGGCAAAATGCGCCTTATTTCCTTACGGAAGAAGACTACAACCGGTTGGACACCTTGCTGACGGAGCAATGGATTGCCTCACAAATCAAAGAAGATAAACGCCTTTTGATGCTTCCTTCGGGAAGCATCATGAAGCGGCATATTCAAACTGATCCCTTGAATCTCTTTTCATCCCTGCCCTTGAAGCTGAAGAATTTTCAAGCTGGGGAAACATCGAATTTGAACGACGGGTACATTTTCTCCCCCGACGAAAAAAAAGGAATGGTCTTCCTGACCTCTCCTTACGGCGTTAGCGAAACAGCAAGAAACGGCACGCTTTTGTCCATGATAGACGAAATCGGGAAAGAAGTTGAACAAAATTTTCCCGGAATAAAGTTGAGTTGTTTTGGTGCGCCTGCCATTGCTGTAACCAATGCCGGACAAATAAAAAAAGACAGCCTGTTGGCCATCACGCTTTCGACCGTTCTGATTCTCCTTTTGTTAGTGTATTTTTTTCGCAGTGCCCGCAATATAGGACTGATATTCCTTTCCGTTTTATTCGGTTGGTTATTCGCGCTGGCTTTATTAGCTCTTTTCAAGGGAAGTATTTCCATCATTGCCATAGGTATTGGCTCGGTATTCATCGGCATCGCCATCAATTATCCGTTGCATCTTATCGACCACATCAAACACCAACCCAACATCAAACAAGCATTGAAAGAAATTACGCCTCCTCTATTGATTGGAAATATCACTACCGTGAGTGCGTTTCTCAGTTTGGTATTCCTCAGTTCGGACGCCATGCGCGATTTGGGGTTATTCGGCTCCCTGTTATTAGCCGGCACCATCCTGTTTGTGTTGATTTTTCTGCCACATCTCGTAAAAAAACAGGCCAGCAGCACAGTGCAAACACATTCAACTTTCAGGCGCCTGTCTGCTTTTTCTCCGGAAAAGAGGAAATGGGTGGTAATCCCGGTATTGCTATTGACGGTTTTATTCTTGTATTTAAGCCAATTTACCGCTTTTGATGCGGATATGAACAAAATTAACTACATGACCGCCCAGCAACGCGAAGACATGCAAAGCCTGTGGCAATCGTTGGAGAAAAAAGAGCAAGAGGTGGTTTATTTTATTTCAGAAGGGCTATCTTTAGACAGTGCTTTGGGTGCTTACGAACAAAACGCCGCCTTGCTTCACGACCTACTGCAGGAAGGAAAGATTAAAAGCATTTCCGGCGCCGGTCCTTTTTTGGCTTCCAAAGCGGAGCAACAAAAACGTTTGGAACGATGGAACAACTTTTGGGAAACCCGTAAGGAAAGTTTATTCAAACAGGTAGAAAATACAGCCCGGACAGAGGGCTTTAAGTCCGGCTCTTTTGCGCCGTTTTTCCAATTGCTCGAAACGGATTTCACTCCCCGGGATGAAAGCTATTTCAGTCCGGTCACATCGCTTTTGGCAGAGAACTACCTGATAAAAGAGGAAGGCAAAACAATGCTTATCCATTTGCTGTATTGTGAAAAAGGGGAAGCCGCCGAATTGGAAAACACGATAAAAGCGGTAGCGTCCGGCAACACTTTCGTGTTCGATTCCCGCGACGCCGGGCAGCGCATGGTGGATGCACTATCCGGCGATTTTAACTACGTGCTTTACCTCTGCGGATTGATGGTGTTCCTGGTCCTCACACTCTCTTTCGGCCGAATTGAACTGAGTGTGCTGTCGTTCCTGCCTCTGGCAATCGGTTGGATATGGATTTTGGGACTGATGCAATTAGGCGATATCCGGTTCAATATCGTCAACATCATCTTAGCGACGTTTATCTTTGGGCAGGGCGATGATTATACCATTTTCATCACCGAAGGGTTGATGTATGAATATGCCTATCGCCGCAAAATGCTCGCCGCCTATAAAAACAGCATTGTGCTGTCGGCCCTCATCATGTTTATCGGCAT
>JAIRMH010000305.1 GCA_031258835.1 Tannerella sp. | reverse complement strand
AGATGGATATTTCCGATAGAGGAGGGTAAGGATATTTTTTTTGCCGGGTCAATAATCGCATGACTGTAAGCAACCGTATAAGGCGTCTGTTCTTCAATCTGCCTGAAGAAACCGCCAATCGTTATGCTGTCTTCAGGAATCACGAGTTCCTGCGCTTTTATAAAACAGGGAAATACTATGCAAATGAATAACAACAATCGTCCGCCGGCCATAATTGCGTTTCAGTTTTTCGTTATCCGAATTGTTTTGCCCTGCATGCGGGAAGAAAAACCGCAGGTTGTTCCCAGAATTTTCATTACTTCGGAGAGGCTTTCGTCCTGCACAAACTTCACGGAATAACGGCTGCCGGTATCAACGGCGCCGGATGGTTGGATGGATACGTCGAACTTCCGTTCGACAGCCGAAAGGATTTCGGGCAAAGACATCTTGTCGAATATCAAATGACCTTCCTTCCAGCCGGAACAGTCTCCGGCATTTACGCTTGCGATATGCAGATCCTTCGACCTGCTGTCGTAGGACAACTGCCGGCTGGGGGTTAAAACGTGCGACTGCACGGTCTCTGTTTCCACCCTGATTTTTCCGTTGATTAACGTAGCGGTTGTAAGGGTTTCATCCGGGTAGGCTTTCACGTTAAACTCCGTCCCTAAAGCCTCGACTGACAGATGTTCGGTTTCAACAATAAACGGCTTTGATGCATCCCTGTTAACAGAGAAATAAGCTTCGCCGCTTAATCTGATACGGCGCACATCTCCGTCAAAAGATGCCGGATACCGTATGCTGCTTCCGGCATTTAGAAATACGGTTGATGCGTCAGGCAGTCTGACCTCCTTCTTTTCGCCATACGGGACGGATATATTCACAACCGTATCCGGTTTTGCAGGTATATTCTTCAACAGGAAATAACTACCCGTCAAAAAGGCAACCGGCAACAGCACGGCAGCAACTCGCAACCATAACCGTCGTCGAGGTATTACAGCTGGAATATCGTCCATTCCCAAGCGAGCCTTCAGCTGTGCCAGCGAAGCATGAGTCTCTCTGCCGGCACATTCCGGTATGGTATTCCAGTATGCTTCCAGCGACCGGTTCTTTTCGCCGGCATGAGTTTCGTCAATCAGCCACCGCTGCACTTTTTCTTCCGTTTCGCGTCCGTAACGGTGAAGCAGGTATTGTGTGATAACTTCCGATATGCGATTCTTTTCTACCATCTGTTTCTATATTTTTATTATATACAACCAAACAGACTGGAACTCCCGAAAAAAATATGCAAATCAGATAAAAAAAACGGTTGAGAGGAGAATTATCTTGCGTATTTCTCTAAGAACCATGGTTAAATTATTCTCTACCGTCTTGCGGGAAATATTCAGTCGGGCGGCTATTTCGTCGTTGGAAAGACCTTCGTTGCGGCTCATCCGGTAAATTTCTCTCTTTTTTTCCGTCATGCGACAAAGAGCCATTTCAATTAACAGGTCAATCTCTTTTGCAAACATGAGTTCTTCCGGCGTATCCGTTTCTTCCCGTTGAATGTATTCATTCACATAATTAGTTTGCACGAGTTTGTGTTTAAGATAATTGTATGCGGCGTTACGGGACATCGTGTAAAGAAATGCGTTGAATGAAAATTGTGTATTTATGGTTTCTCGCTCTGTCCACAACTTGGCGAAAACATCTTGCGCCAAATCTTCCGCATCATCTTCCGAACGGACAAGTCCGGCGATGAAACGTTTTACTTTGTCGAAGTATGACAGGAATACAGCTTCAAATGCCTTATGATCACCTTTCTTTAACTCCCTTAGAGTTTCACTTGTTACATTCATACGTTTTCACATTGTGACACTTTAATACTATTTGCCGGCAAATGTAAGCATTTATAATTATAAATCATATCGCATCATGATATTAGTCAAAATTAATATTCAATTCAATTCCGACAAGCGGAGTTTTGATTTTTTGTTGCATTTGATGGTTGAATCTGCGATATAAAAATGAACTTTACTGCGCGAAATATCAATAATTTCATCTATATTTGCCGCAAATTCAACAAAGTAGCATTTTATAATACAAATAATGAAATTATTAAAATCAAGTCCTGTTATATTACTGATATTTATGCTTCTCGCAACTTGTGGAGAACGAAAAGAAGCCGGACGACGTCTGGAAGAAGCGAAAACGATGTATGAAAACAAAGCGTTTGCTGCCGCAAAAAGCCTTATAGATACAATAAATCTTTGTTATCCGCACGAGATAAAGGTACGGAAAGAAGCGCTTACACTGATGCGTCTTGTAGAACGCGGCGAATGTGAGCGGAACATAGCATATTGCGACAGCGTGCTCCCGATCTGCCTCGAAGAAGCGGAATTTTTGAAAAAAGGGTTCGCTTTTGAAAAAGATACTGCTTATGACAATATCGGTAAGTATGTCCGGAAAACGATGACGATAGAGCGTAATGTAGAACGCAGTTATATTCGTTGCGGTGTAAACGAAGAAGGTGAAATGTATATCGCAAGCGTATATTTCGGAAGTAACCCGATCCATCATACGGGACTTAAATTTTCAGTCGGCGACGGGACGCTTGCCGAAACGCCCTCCATTCCGCATGACGGAGGAACAAATTATCGTTTTAATGATATGGGCAACACAACGGAAGTTGTGACTTACAAAGGAGAAAACTGCAAAACGATTGCCGGTTTTGTATCCGTTACGGATGAAAAAGAACGCATCAAAGCGGAATATACAGGGGGAAAACCATTCTCGCTTTATCTTTCGGACAATGATAAAAAAGATATCAAAGCGACCTACAAATTAGCAATGGTATTGAACGAAATAAACGCAATGCAAAAAGAGAAAGTCAGGTCGGAAAAGAAAATCAAATTTATTGACGAAAAATTAAACAAACAAAAATAAGCAAACTTATTTTGTATTTCTCCCGGCTTGTACTATCTTTGTCGCTTCTGAAAAAAAATGGTCATATGGCACAACAAGAAGATGTATTCAAAAAATTAGTATCACATTGTAAAGAGTATGGATTTGTATTTCCGTCATCCGAGATTTATGATGGATTAGGGGCGGTTTATGATTACGGTCAAAACGGCGTCGAGTTGAAAAATAACATAAAAAAATACTGGTGGGACAGTATGACGTTGCTGAACGAAAATATCGTTGGCATCGATTCTGCAGTTTTTATGCACCCGACCATATGGAAAGCTTCGGGACATGTAGATGCGTTCAACGATCCGCTGATTGATAATAAAGACAGTAAAAAACGTTACCGGGCAGATGTTTTAATCGAAGAGCATCTTGCAAAAATCGATGAAAAGATAAATAAAGAAATAGAGAAAGCGGCAAAACGTTTCGGCGACGCCTTCGACGAACAACAGTTCCGTGCAACGAATCCGCGCGTACTTGAAAATCAGGCTAAACGGGACGAAGTGCACGCACGTTTCGCAAAAGCGCTGAATGATTCTGATCTGGAAGAGCTGCGCCGGATAATAGTCGATTGTGAAATTGTATGTCCGATGTCCGGCACCCGCAACTGGACGGAGGTTCGTCAATTCAACCTTATGTTCGCTACGGAAATGGGGTCTACCGCCGATGGAGCGATGAAAATATATCTTCGCCCCGAAACGGCTCAAGGAATTTTTGTAAACTTCCTGAACGTACAAAAGACAGGGCGCATGAAAATTCCGTTTGGTATTGCACAGATAGGGAAGGCGTTCCGCAACGAAATTGTAGCGCGTCAGTTTGTATTCCGCATGCGTGAGTTCGAGCAGATGGAAATGCAATTTTTCGTGCGTCCGGGCGAAGAACTCGAATGGTTCGCCAAATGGAAAGAGATTCGTATGAAATGGCATCGTACGCTTGGCTTGGGTGATCGGAAATATCGTTACCACGACCACGACAAACTGGCTCACTATGCAAACGCCGCTACCGATATAGAATTTGAAATGCCTTTCGGGTTCAAAGAAGTGGAAGGTATACACAGCCGCACGGATTTCGATTTGTCGCAACATGAAAAATATTCGGGCAAGAAAATACAATACTTCGATCCGGAACTGAATAAAAGTTATGTTCCGTATGTCATCGAAACATCCATCGGCGTGGATCGTATGTTCCTGAGTTTGCTTGCCGGCGCCTATTATGAAGAAACGCTGGAAGGCGGTGAAACTCGCGTTGTGTTGAAACTGCCTCCGGCGCTTGCTCCGGTAAAACTGGCCGTAATGCCTCTGGTACGTAAAGACGGACTTCCCGAAAAGGCGAACGAAATTTTGCACATGTTACGCTTCGATTTCCGTTGCCAATATGACGAGAAAGATTCTATCGGCAAACGCTACCGCCGTCAAGACGCAATCGGCACGCCTTATTGTATTACGGTCGACCATGAATCGCTCAATGACAATTGTGTGACAATCCGCTTCCGTGACACGATGGCACAGGATCGTGTTCCCATCGAAAAATTGCACGCTATTATATCCGATAAGGTGAGTATGCGTGGTATCCTTGAGAAATTAAAATAAAACAAATTTAAAACTACGGTTAATGAAAAGATACGGATTATATTTGATGATGACAGTTGCTGCATTACTTGCCGTAAATTCCTGCAATAAGGACGACGAAGAAGACCATCTGAATGAATGGATGATAGCAAATCAACAGGCTATGAACGCTATAACGTCGAACCCGGAGTATAAGGAAATAAAATCCCCCGGGAATGAAGGCAGCATCTATTATAAAGTGCTCAATAAAGGGGATGGAAAAGATTCCATTTATTATACAAGTACGGTCTATTGCTATTATAAAGGCTGGTTTGTTGCAGATTATCCCCAATTTAATATTGAAAAAGGAGACGTGTTCGATCAAAAATTGTTTGACGACGGTTCTCCTTTTGGTTTAATTCTTACTTCCACAGGTATTATAACCGGCTGGAAAACTGCGCTTTATGGGATGGTTAAGGGTGACAAATGGGAAGTCTGGATACCTTACCAGTTAGCCTATGGAAGAGAAGGCTATCAGAGTGTTATTCCAGGATATTCAACGCTTGTCTTTGAAATAGAAGTCATGAGCGTAGACGGTAAATAAACAAAAACCGCTATCGTTTTTCCATTCAAAAGGAGATGACGTCTGTTTTTTTTCGTTATAGAAAAGAACAGACGTCATCTTCGATTTCAGATTCGACATAAATTCAGAATCGGAGTTCTCCAAAATGTTCGGGACAGTGATAATCCGGCGACGGCAGATCGATGGGACTCCATGTTACATAATGCGGATTTGCCGTTTCATCGGCGCATTTATAAAAATTGCCTCTGATCATATCCGGCAGGTTCGACGCCTCAAGCCCCATCAGTTCAAATGGTATGGCAACGGTCAACTCCCACTCGTGAATGCCTGTTTTTTCCGCGAAAGCCTCGCGTTGAACAGTCGTATAACGTCGTATCATTCTATATTCATGCGCCGCAAAAGGCGCCCGGTCATTGCGGTTTGATCCGCGGGCGGCAAGACAAGTCCCAATACAGTTAAACTCAAAATTTGTATAGGACAAGTCCTCTTTCCGGCGCATAAAAAACTCAACACAACTGTCCGGGTGAACATACTCTCCGTCTTTGTCCGCCATAGCGCGTAGCGATAACCCCCTTATAAAATAATGTATATACAAATCTTTTTCACTGCGGGCAATATCAAATACCGCAATGGGTTTGTAGGAATATTCGTTCCAGTTGACGACGTCTATACTCTGCCTCAAAGATTCCGTTTCCATACGTTCGGCCACGTGTCTTAGTTCAAGATCGTCAAGCGTCGGCACATAAGGTATATTTAAAGTTTTCATCCTGTATTTTTATTAAGTAAGAAATTATTTACAACAACGTAAAGGCTTCAATTGCTTGAAGAAATCGTTTCCTTTATTATCGACGAGTATGAATGCCGGAAAATTTTCCACTTCTATTTTCCAGATAGCTTCCATTCCCAATTCGGGATATTCGAGACATTCTACCTTCTTAATGCTTTCTAGCGCCAGGATAGCTGCCGGACCGCCGATGCTGCCCAGATAAAATCCACCGTATTTCCGGCAGGCCTCCGTCACTTGCAGACTGCGGTTTCCTTTGGCAATCATCACCATACTTCCTCCATGCGACTGAAACAAGTCTACGTACGAATCCATACGTCCGGCCGTGGTCGGGCCGAAAGATCCGGAAGCCATACCTTGCGGCGTTTTAGCCGGGCCGGCATAATAGACAGGATGGTCTTTCACATATTGGGGCAACCCTTCTCCCCTGTCAAGGCGTTCTTTCAGTTTGGCGTGTGCGATGTCGCGGCCTACGATAATTGTTCCGTTCAGCGACAAACGCGTGGCAACGGGATATTTGTCGAGTTCTTCCAAGATCTCCGCCATAGGCCTGTTAAGATGAATCTTCACCGCATCGCCTTCACCTGCCTGTCGTAATTCTTCCGGAATGAAACGTCCCGGATTATCCTCCAGTTTCTCTATCCATATCCCCTCTTTATTGATTTTCGCTTTGATATTGCGGTCTGCAGAACAAGACACCCCCATTCCTATCGGACAAGAAGCACCGTGACGCGGCAGACGGATGATGCGAATATCATGCGCAAAATACTTACCGCCGAACTGAGCGCCCAAACCGATATTATACGCTTCCTCAAGTACCTTTTTTTCAAGTTCCATATCGCGGAACGCTTGTCCGGT
>JAIRMH010000290.1 GCA_031258835.1 Tannerella sp. | reverse complement strand
GTTTTGGTCTCGAACATTAATTGATAATTTCACATCAGTTTCTATGGATTTAACTGATGATTTTACCGGTATAATATATTGTTTTTGTATTTCTATTCCTAAAAAATAAGATCCTGTGGGAATATTATTTGTAGGTATAATAGCAAAAAATCCACATTCTACCTTATCCTTATTGATGGGGTTATTTCTAAAAATATCGTAACGCCTTTCAAAATAAGGATGTATTCTGATTTCACGAGTTTCACTTAAGAAATAAAGAGAAATATCCGTGAAATTCATCGAGGTTTCTTTTGCGTATGCCCATCCCTTAATAAGCAAATAATCGTCCTCTTCTTTTACAAAATCAATATTATACTCTATATTAGAATTACGATTTTCCCAATTTTTTGAAGATGTATCTACTGAAGAGGCCATGTCTGATAACGGGATTTTAGGCATTATGAATATGCCTGTTTTTTCTGCTTTTTGCAAATACACTTGATTGTCTTGAGAATAAGCGGCCAATCCAACATAATTAGTCGTTCCTTATAAATGTAAATTAAGCGGCATTCAGGCAGAAGTTTTCGGGAAAAAGTATTGAGAAAAGATGAGCCAAAAGAGTCGTTTGACTTCTTCGGTAAGTCTTTCCATCATTTTCTTCAAATTCCATGCGCAGGCCGCCATCAGGGCGTTGATTTGGATGCCAGCTTCGCCATGCAGGTAGTTCTGCGCCATCCGGAAGTCTGTTTTTAAATGTCCGATAATCGGCTCTATCGCTGCCCGTGACCGGCATTTTTTACGCTTCGCACGTTTTTGATACGCTGTGTCTTTCTTCTTCGGCTTGGCGGGCAGGATAATCTCTACCCCATGGATCTCCTTGCTGCCTTTGCCGCCACGGTCGTAGACAAGCTCCCGGGGTAACGGCAACCGGTTAGCGCGCATCTGCTCGAGCAACGGCGCTATCGTATGACCGTCGTATGGATTGTCCGGGAACGCTTTCACGGCGGTAATGAGTTTCTTTCCCGCACGGCCGGTGGTGATCAACCCGACCTTGTTGCCCAACTCATACGGCTGTTGCGGCTTCCCTTTGGCAATACAGCGGGTAAAGGGCTTGTGAAGGCTGTAAACCTTATCTTTGTCATACCGCCCCTGATGAATGACCCGGTCATATCGCTCCAATTCGCCGGCATAACGGGATTTTTGCCCCTCGCTCAACTTACGCCTCAACTCACGTACCTGACGACCCGCTATCGTCTTTAACCGTCTGACCGCCCGCTTCGCCTTCCTGGCACGCTTGGGATGTTTACCATTGTACGTGTCGCGCAACAACTGCCTGCCCTCGCGTGTGTAACGCTGACGCTGCACAATCCCCTCCCGATCGGCTATCCGGTTGCAGTGGTCAATCACTTTCTTGCACAACTTCGCCTCGGTGGGAAAGGTCGTGTTGTTCCCCTGAACCGTCGTGTCGGACAACACCAGTCGTGACTTCCGCTCAACCTCCTTGCCATGCAGCTTCACACTACAGGCAAAAATCTTCTCAAAACCTCCCGCGCCTATCCGCTTGCGAAAATGACTAAAATCACTCGGGGTAAAGGGAAACGAATGCTCAAAACAGCGCATCCCGCAAAAATACTGCATGTAGGGATTTTCTATCCATGCTTTGGGGAGTGACTCGTCTCCTAAATTCTTCAAATGCTTCAAAAGTAGACAGCCCACCATCAGCCGTATCGGAACACTCGGAGCTCCGACTTCCGAATATAGCGGACTAAACTCCTCCTCGAAGTATTGCCAGTCTATCGTATCAGCTAACAGCGCCAACTCATGGCGCTTGTCTATCATATCCACCAACAGCGGGCGGAACAGCTCTCTTTGATTTTTGTCGGGTAATTTGCCTGTCATTTTTTGATTCTTTTTGCAAGGTTTCTTGCCACAAAGATACGGAATCTTGCAAATTTATACTATTTTTCTTGTCAATATTTTATTAACAATCAGGAAAATAAATGAATCTTAAGGAGCAACTACTTAAAATTAATTGGGTCATGACAAAGGTAAAAAAATTTACGGGAATAGACGTCAGCAAAAAAAGTTTTGACGTGGCGTACAGAGAAAATGGAAAAGTGCGGACAAAGAAGTTCACAAACACGGCGGAAGGCATGGCATCCTGTCCGGAGTTCCTCCCGTGCGAAACGCAGTGTATCATTGCGAGACCCGCCCCCATTTTATAGGGAAAAAAGGGGAAGGACGAAAGGAACAGCGTCGTCATAACGCAGGAACATTCAAAGTCACGGTGTAATGGAGTTACGGTTGCGGTGCTTTCTATAGTTTATCTGCGTTCGTGAGCAGGTATTCTTCCGCATTGACGCTCCATAGTCCGTTGTTGGCGGCGCATCGTTTATGCAGTCCGGCATATACGGGACTGGTTTGTCCTTTGGCTTCGAACTCCGAAATGGCAGTGAGCGGCATGTTGATATGCGTGTATATAAGTTTTTTGCCGCCGGGTATGTTGGGCAGGTTCAGGGTTGTATCAATGACTGCGTTTATACCTCCTATATGCGTTACCAGTCCGGCCGGGTCGAGGCCGTTGCTCATCATTTCGAGCGCTTCGACCATGTCGTCGTTGTTTCCGCCGCTTGTGCCGACGATGTGTGTTCTTGCGTAATGTACGTTGTAGAAATTAAACGGTGCTTTGAAATCCGTCTTAGCCGGGCCGGCGAAGAAGTTCAGGCATCCGTCTATGGCGAGCAGCGCGTCGGCCTGTTCGATGATG
>JAIRMH010000169.1 GCA_031258835.1 Tannerella sp. | reverse complement strand
CACAGCGATGCGGCAAAGCCGGCGGGATTGTCGAAACTGCCGGTAATGCGGAAGCCGTTAGGCACAGGCAATACGCCGAAATATTGCAGCAGGCCATACACTGCCTGGGCAGTGCACAGGATCGTAATTATAAAGTAAACGTGAGCAAGCAAGAAACGGTACGGCGACTGTTGGGTTGGCCCGAAAAACAGGAAAGCAATTGCCGTCAGCGCCAGTATCATTCCCATAAATACGGCGAAATACCATTTGGGTGTCACCCGCTCATTAACAAACAGGGAGGAACTCAAGAACAATGTTCCCAAGCACAAACAGAAAACCAAACCGGTCAAAACTTTTGCTCTCATTTTCTTATTATGTTAATTATTTTCCTGTTCATGTCAACATGATTATCCGACAATAATTTTTCGTATTGATATTTCGTTTGCCGTCTTTATAACGACAATATATATCCCTTTAGGATAATTATCGACGGGAATTGCGATTTGCCTGTTATTGTTTGCCGGCACAACGCCGAGCAAACGTCCGTCGAGACTGTAAATGCTTACGGATTGCATGTCTTCTGCATGTCGAACGTTCAATATTCCGCCATAAACGGGATTGGGAAAGAGAACAAGCGGGTCCGTGGTAAGAATGTTCCGGTTGGCGGAATTATTGCCGTCTATGTATGCCAGGTAAAATTCGTGAATACTCCAGTACTGTGTTTTTCCACTGCCGGTCTGTACGATTTTCACGTATTGGGTTGTAACTTCGGGGATGGTAATAATGGACAGCGCCGGCGGTTTTTCCCCGGTTTTTACGGGAGTTCCCCAGTTCACACCGTCTGCCGAAATATAAACGGCGTAAGCGTTCGGGAAATCATTTGCGCTGTTGGAGGCATCCATGATAACGGTATTGAATTTAAGCGGTCTGATCGTATTGACGGCAAACCATTGTCCGGGATTGAGCTGCGACCCGTTTGTCCAGCGTGTAGTTGCATTTCCGTCGATGGCCAGGTAAGCATCTCCGCCGCTTGCAGAAGCAATCCAGCCGGTACGGGGCAAAGTTGAGCCGGAAGAAAATACGGGTGCGACGGTCAGGTTATTAAACCACGACCGGTAGCCGGTGGGCGAAGCCAGCGCCGAAACGGACGATCGCAGGGATACCTGGCCGCTTTTCCCGCTATTGACAAAATTCGTCGCATTCACATCTGACGTCGAAATATTTGCTTCGGCATCTCCCGAAATCTCCATGAAACGGGTAGCGCCGTACTGTTCGAAATGCGCCAGTATCCAGTGTACCGTGCCGCCGCCAAGCACGCCGCCGTATTTTGCATTTCCCCAGTAATCCGATGCGAACAAACGGGCTGTCCCGGAAAATCCGGGCGCGGTTTCGACATATTTCGTATCCGCATATACATCTCTTGCTACCGAAACTACCTGTGTGTTGATTAAATCAAATCCCCTGTCCGCGTCGATGCTCTCATAACAGACGGAACGCAGGGAAGCGTCCAGCGCCATACCGAGGGAGACGCCCGAAGGCGATTTGCCGTTATTTTGCCTGAAAACAAGTCCTTTGTGGGAAGCATAATGAAAATTGTTGTACAGTATTTCGTCTTCGCAATCTTCCAGTATCATAAATTCGAGTTCAAGCCAGTTCTGGTTATAGACGGCGTTGCGAGAGGCCTCATCGCTGTCGGAGTTAGGCCATGCGCCGAATTTGGGATTTTCATATCCGCTTGCCATCACGATGGAATTGAACTGTACGTTGCTTATCAGGCCGTTTTTCGATCTGCCGCCAACCCGTATCCCGTTTATGAAGACATGTCCTGCAAAATAATCCACATAATGATTATCGCATGGATGAGTAAACAGGTCAATGCCTCTGCATGTCGCCCTGACGCCTATATTGACGACATAGACGTCTTTTCCGGTCGCCCGGATGCAATACGGATACTGCGGCATGGTGGCAGGATTTTTCGTATATGAAGAGCGCTGTTCGGGATAATTGAAAGTCAACCCGCGGACACCGCTTTTTTCGGAGAGTTTAAGGAAGGGGACGCCATCGGGGTCATTTTTTCCCGCATATATTTCGATGATACTCCCCTGCCCTTTCGGTACGGACGCCAAGTCGGAAGCGCCTTTCAGTTCCACGCCAGAGGGGACTGTCAGGTCGCCATTCACCCTGTATTTTCCCGGTGGAAGGAAGACAATGCCGCCGCCCTCGCTACCGGCTTTTTCCAGAGCGCGGCGGATGGCGGCGGTATTGTCGGTAACGGCGTCAGGGACGGCGCCAAATTCGCCGTCGGTTACTACATACAAAACTTTCCTTTCAGGGCCTGTTTTCCGTGGCATAATATCCGGGAAATCAGGCAACCGATTCACGGAAACCGGACTGTGGTCGATCTTACATTCAAACAATGACCTGTTCGTGATATCGACACTTTGGGCGAAGCGGTTTCCCGTAAGGATGACCCGGGCATAAGCATTGACGAAGACCTGTGGGGCGTCGTTGTTGAAATCGCCGTCCTCCGAAGTATATAAGCCGCCAAGTATGTTCACTTTTCCGGAGAGAACCGTACATTGCTGAGTCATCATTTTTGTCGATGCCTCCTGACCGATCCTTATGGCATCCGAAGAGGCGGCAATTTCGCAGGCGTAAAACTGTACGGTCGAGCCGGCGCCGTCGGCAATGACGATACCGTTTTCGCAGTCTTCCGTCGTGATGCGGGTGAACATGATTCCGGCATTGGAAACAGCTTCGATATAAACAGCCGTTTCACAGTTTTTGAAATACATGCCGTAGTTGTGTCCGTTGGGCATGGAACCTTCGGAAGGTATGGAGGGGGCGGCATGAAACCCACGGTAATAGCCGTCTATGTGCACATGGCAGGCGTAAGACCAGTCGTTGCGGCGCATCACGATGCCCGTACCGTTGTTGCGTATCCAGCGGCTATATGCGCTGCCTTTTGCCGGAGCGCCGGGAAGTCCGGAATCCGCCCAGTAATCCGGCGAAAAGTCTATCCCGTCCAAACGTCCTACATCGGCAATATTGTCTATCTCAACACCCCGCGACAGGGGCGTTCCATAGAGGTTAAACACATTCGGGCAGCCACCTCCGTTGATACGGGAAAGGATGACGCCTGAATAGGCGTTCACCAGCGTAACATTCCGTACATTATTATAATCGTTACCCCAGTAACCGCGTTTCCCGTAAAGTATGGCAGGCGGATAGGGCGTTATGTTCTCCGCATCCTGTTCCGGATACCAGATGGAGAGGTTATAGATTCCCGTGGACGACTCTGTGGTGATAAAGGCGTTGGCTTCGTCTTCCGTCCCACGGCCATAGTACGCCATTAATACCGTTCCTGCAAGAGGTTTGCCTTTTTCCGGTTTTCTCCAGTCGCCGCGCAGGACAACACCTTTGGGAATGAGTAATCTTTCGCTTACTTTGTATTTTCCTTCGGAAAGATACAGTACACCGCCGCCTGCGCTACCGAGCCGGTTGAGCAGTTCCTGTATTCCCGCGTATGAGTCCGAATGGCCTGTTTTGTCAATCGACGGCAGGCTTTCGTCGGTAAATGCCGCTACACCGACGTCTTCCGACGGATAATCCGAACGGATGATTTTCCATTCCGCTCCCGTCTGGGAAAAACAAGGAATACCGGCAAAAATCAGTAAAAATAAAATAACTGTGCTTCTCATACAATATGGATATGTTATGATTTTGTTTATTATGAAAAACGTTTTTTTTACAGAGGTAAGGTAAATTTTTCAACGTGAGACGAGGCATGCCTCATCTCTACGTTGAAAAATCTTTTCACCCTGTCAAATATCATCGCCGTAAAGCGTAATTTCCCCCAGATTGATGCAGTTTGTATTCTGCCAGTTCGGGAACTTGATCACCAGACGAAGGTATCTGACTTTTTTGCCCACCTCAATAAGGTTAAAGTCAGAGCCGCTCGACCACAAGGCTTTATCGGCATCGTTACTCGTATTGTAAGCGGAAGCGGAGGGTTTTTCTATTTCAAAGTCGCCCAGCTTTACCCAGTCTTCCTGCCAGTTATGAATGCCCGGTTCGGGATCCGGAGAGACATAATTCCTGCTGTTGGCCTGCGCCTGCGTCACCTTGTCGACGTACTGGGGAGCAGAGCTTGAAAGATAATCATCCGGATTTTTTTGCACGACGTAGGTTGTCCTGTAATATCTTTCAAAATCATCTTTTGAGGGAAAATCCTCCAATTCCTTTGGCGCATCGGTAGCCCACAATTCAAAAAACCTGGGGCTATGGCCTGTGAAGGCGCCGTTATCTACCCTGCACCATATATGCAGTCTGCTAAGTGTGGCCGGGACGCCTATATCAAACGTAAAGTGATGCGGGAACTTAAACCGGGCGCCGGCATTGCCCGACTGGTCTTCGGTATGTAAAATAGTCATGCCATTCGTATTGTTTGCAGCGCCTCCATCCCAGATTTTAGCCAGGCTGCGTTGTCCGACGCCAAAATCAGTAATGGGCTTGAGGTAATCCTGATCGCCGCCACCCGGATGAGGCGTGGTATTGTCTCCCGGTTTGAATGCAGCTACAAAGCGCGATTTTGCTATTTCCCGTTCAAACTTGGGCATAAGAAACCGCCGTTTCAGCGACATGACGGTTTCGAGGCCGTCTTCCGGTAAATGAATCGCGTAAATATTTATTTCATCGCCTGTTTCCAATCCTTGCAACAATGTTATTTCCTCATCGTTAGAGACTTCCAGTATTACCGGATTGCCGTCGGAATTGACGTATTCTATCACTGAGTACATAAGAGAACTTGCCGTTACCGATACGGCTTCCCACGTAATTTGCATATCGCCGGTCACGAGTTTGGCAAGTTCTTTGATACCGCGGTTGCGCAGGTTTTCCACATAAGTATCGCCCAGCACGGATCCCGAAACTTCGATCGATTTGGAAATATGGCCGTTATCGTCTTGCATTTCAAATTCAAAAACATATTCGCCTTCATTTATGTCATTCACGAGAGTCGTTAGCCACATTTCGCTTTCGGAAGTTCTTACCACGGGAACAGTTACGCTGGTATCCCGCCGGTTCCAGTAAATTACAGTTTTTGTAATGCGCGGGTCTGCGTTTATTTTCCATTCAAATCCTATCTTATGGAATCCGGGATGCACTTTCACCGAATCCGCGATGCCGATATATAATGTTTCGCCGCGGTCGAGATATTTTTCATGTATGCCCGTCATTTTTTCGCACGAAAAAACTAAAAACAGAAAACCTGCGGAAAGAGCCGCCATCATAACCTTTATTCCCGACAAAAAGGGAAATTTAAAATCTATTCTTTTCATCTTAAAAAAATTAAGTAAATCAACCTGTTTATCTATCATCTCCATATACCGACAATTCCGCCATGTGCATTGCCGGAGTATGCGCCCATGTGTCATGTACTTCGAACCGGATATAACGCATTTTGGGGACATCCTGTCTGAAATCAAAATCAAACCCTGCATTGTGGGCTGCCATATCTTCGGGGGTATTTGTTCCCGGAGGCGAACCCGAAGGTTTAACGACTTCGCATGTCGCCAGTAACGTCCAGTCTTTTTTCCATTCATTGGTATCAAAATATTCCGCGTTATCTCTCGGGAAAGCCAACTCGTCCGTACCCCATATATCGAACAGTCTCAAATTATGCTGTGCAAACGGATAAATCTCACCGCGTTCAAATATGGTAATATGGGTTAGTTGCGCCATGACACCGAGGTCAATCGTAAAATGTTGCGGAATTGTGTAACCGGCTGCGGCATCGGTATGCCAACCGTGGTATTTGTCAGGGTCGTCAAGAACGCCGTCCCATATCTTTTCTATAGGACGGTTATCGTTCACCGAAACATTGTCCCCGGCAAGCGCCGGACTACTGAATTTTGATTTGTCGAGCATCACCTCGTAGAACGGTTCTATTTCGGTCTTAAAAGTATCCGAAACATTTTCGTACTTATCGGTAATACTCAGTGCGAAAAGGCGTTTACTGGTGTCAAACGGCCTGAGTTTTTTAAAGTCTGTCGGCAGAGATGAGAATACCATATCTATGAGTTCCAATTCTCCATAATCGTTGGCGGCCAGAAATGAAATGCCCACCATCGCCTTTGCCGGATTCTCCCATGTCACTACTGCGCCGCCGTAAGTAGGCTCTATCCTGAATGAATTTAATATCGCTTTCATGGGTGGATCCAGGGGGACGAATTTTTCAACATACGCTTCAGACAGGTTTTCGCTGTGGTCAACGACATAAAGTCGAAGTTCTATTTCCTCCGGCTCGCCTATCCCTTCCACTTCCATGTGATTTTTGTAGATGGAAGAGCGTACCGTGCGGGCTATGCCGGCATACGTAAATTCACATTTCACATAAGAGATATCATCTTCCTTCGGCAAGGAATAGGTAATATAAGCACCGCCGTTAGTAGGAGTGATTCTGACATTGCTAAGCGACGAGGGCGGGGTCTTATCGGTGGGCGTTTGTCCTATCGGAATCTCCGAACATGAAAATATCACCGCAGATAACAGCAACAGTAATCCTGTTATCCTCATTCCGACAGGATAGTTCCGTTTGTATAAATTTATTTGTTTCATAATGATACATTTTTATATATTATAGACTGTTCTTTTTTCACCATCCCGGATTTTGCACCAAATTGCTGTTCACTACAATAGTATTGCTGCGTAGCGGCCAGAGATAGTCTTTATAAGTAAACTGTCGATTACTGAAATAAACTCTTGTCAGATAGTAATCTTCGAGTTTCTGCCCTTGAAAGTCCCAACCACGTACCGGCTCGTTCAAGTACTTTTCGGCGTCGCGCCATCTGCGCAGGTCGAAAGGGCGTTGTCCCTCAAAGGAAAGTTCAATAAGGCGTTCCCGTTTGATGATTTCGCGCATACCTTCTTTGTCTGCCGGTTTTTGCGGGTCTTTCGCATATTTCCACGATTCTAACACTCCGTTCAGTCCTGCGCGAAACCTTATGCTGTCCACCCAACAGTAAACATCGTTATCGGGAATGGCTTTTACTTCGTTCAGGGCTTCGGCATACAACAAATATAAATCTGCCAAACGTATAATCGGCATGGAAAAACGATAAGGAGTAGGAGACTGAGTATTTGTCGGGATCCTGAAACTCACTAATTTTTTTATGAAATATCCCGTTGAAGGATGGCAATCCTGAAACACCAAACCATGCATGTCGCCCGACCGGTTCTTGATCACCAATTCCTGGCCGTCATCCGGATTCGCCAGCAGTTCATAAATTCCCCTGTCGAAACAGAGATGTGCATAAAATCTGGGTTCTCTGTAATAATTCAATTTGGCCGTCGTTTCCCCGCTTCCGATATAATGGCGATGCCATGTCCAGGAATCGGGTTCGGCGTCAGGGTCAACCTCCTCCCCGGATTCGGTCGCAAGGTTTGCTTGCGTTTCATAGCGGCCCTCATAATCCCAATACGGGTCTTCATCGATGGGGATACCGTTTTTGGAATAATACGTTTCTGCCATTTTCAGGGTAGCGCTCAATTCGGCCGTACCGGCATAACTGGTATAAATTTTCGGCGTACACCAGTTTTGAAATTGATTGTTGTTATTGGTACAAGCCCATACGATTTCCTTGTTGGTGGTAAATCTTTCGGTAATGCACCCTCTAAGCGTATATTTCAGAGCGGTTGTGTCGGACATGATATCGTATCCGACCGGATATTTGAACAGACGGTGCCCGGCAATATGCGCCGCATCGATAGCATCTTTCACTGCTGCTGCCGCTCTTTCCCAGCGTGCCTGGATAACGACCGGATCATTGTTGTTTGCAATGAGTTGCACATCTCTTTTGTCCTTGAAATCCTGATAAAAAACATAACTGCCGTTAAACAGCGGACTCGCCGCCCATATTAAGGCTCTGGCTTTAATTGACAGCGCGACAGCCTGTGTAATCCTGCCGGCTTCGGTACTTACTTCCGTAATCGAAGGCGGCAGGTCGGGCGTGGCCTCATCTACCAGATTAACGATGTATTCGACCACGTCGTCTACCGGCTCGCGGAATATGCGCACTTCTTCCGGCGAGGCGCTAACGTCAATATTATCGTCTACAATGGGAATCGGACCGTATAACTGCATGAGGAAGAGATGGAAATAGGCTTTCAGGATTTTCACTTCGGCTTTCCATCGCACCACTTCATTCTGCGATATATCGGGAACGTTGTCGATGTTTTCTAAAAAGATATTGCAATCGCGGATGCCTATCCACATTCGTTTACCGCCACCGGCTCCGTCCCAGTAATTATGGTATGGATCGGTAATATTCTGTTCACCCTGCGCAATACGAGCGCCGGTATTGCCTTTCATGTTATTGTCGACGTCCCACCATATTTCATCGCCGCCGGCGATTAAACCCGGATAGTCAAACGGCGCCGCCATATTGGGCAAGTAATTATAACAGCCGTAGAAAAATTTTTCCGAGTTTATCCGGTTTGAAAACGCTGTTTCCAAAGTTGCGGTACCATCCGGCACAACATTCAAATAATCCGAACAATTGCCGAACAACATCGCACCGGAAAGTAAAAGCATATAATTTAAAATTTTCATATATTATCTGATTTATTGATTATTAAAATTCGAAATTAGCGCCGATATTAAATACCCTTTGCAGGGGGTAAGCTAATCCGTTCCCCGCCATTTCGGGATCCCACATTTTGAACGCGGAAAATACCGCAAGATTACTGCCGGAAACATACAGGCGAATATTCTCCAAATATATCTTACGGCTCGTTTTTACAGGAACCGTATACCCTATTTCGGCAGTTTTCAATCTCAAGAACGAGCCGTCGCGCATAAACCATGTGCTTGTTTGCTGATTGTTAGGTATAGCGGTTTCGGACAGGCGAGGCCACAAAGCATAAATATCGCGGTTGTCTTCCGACCAGTGACTGTCGGCGTAATACTGCAACATGGCGCGATCCCCGCCGGAAAGACTTGATACAAACGGCGCCGTAGTGGATGGATTTATCCAAAACGACGAGCGCGCCGATCCCTGGAAAAAACAAGACAGGTCGAAATTTTTATACCCCGCCGACAATCCGAACCCATAGATGACTTCGGGCGTCGTAGGGAATCCGATAGGAACCTGGTCGTTTTGATCTATCTGCATATCGCCGTTGATATCCTTATATTTTATATCTCCGGCGCCATATTCGCCAAAAGTTTGCGTAGGCGAATTCATCACTTCTTCGTCATCGACAAACAGGCGTTCGGCGATGTATCCATACGTCTGCGAAAGTTTTTGTCCTATGTGCGAACGCCATGGAGCGCCGGCGGCATCGTAATCCGGTTCTTCATAAATTTTATATTTGCTGGCGGCGTAAGTGAAATTACCTCTTGCAACCATCCACAGGTCTTTCGTAAATGATTTGTTATAATCTGCCGATACTTCAAAACCGCTTCCGTTGGCTTCGCCGATATTGGCTCTCGGCGTTACCTGCAATCCCATAGTGGTAGGTATGGAAGAACGTTCCTGCAAGATATTTGTTCTTTGTTCCCTGAAATAATCGAATTGCACTTCAAGGTCATTCCAGAGGTTTAATTCCAGACCATAATTACTTTTACGGCTTATCTCCCACGAAATGTCAGGGTCGGCATAACGTTGAATTGAAATACCGCTCCGGCTAAACCCAAATTCGTCGCCTACGGTATACCCCCTGCCGCCGTCGTTCATATTCAACTGCGACATGTAGTAAAACCTGTCGGAATCGCTGCCTATGGCATCATTGCCCACCAATCCATAAGTTGCTTTCAGCTTCAATTTCGTGATCACGTCCTTGAAGGGTTCCATGAATTTTTCATTGGAAAGAATATAACCTAATCCCGCCGAAGGGAAAAATCCCCAGCGCCGGCTGGAATGGAAACGTTCCGAACCGTTGTAGCCAAAGTTGAGTTCTACGAAATAGCGGTTGTCGTAACTGTACGTAAACCTGCCTGCCAATCCGAGATTGCGGTGCGGCAACGACAACTGAAAATCATTGGTGGTACCGTCGTGCATCTCGCGGATCGTCGTTACCAACAAACCGGAAACAGCATGCTTCTCTTTGAATGTATTATTATAGTTAATGGCGCCTTCAAAATACAGCGTACTTTCCAGTTGCCGGTCGGAAGGCACAAAATCCAAATAATCGGTGCCCGAATCGGGATTAATAGCTACAAGCCTGTATTCGTCAGGATCGGCGGTTGTTGCCAACGCATAGTAGAACGGAGTGTATTGCCTCCTGATAGGCAGAAGCGAATAGCGGTCAACATTAAACAGTCCTCTAGCAGACAACCCCTCCAGAAGAAAGCCAAAGTCTTGCTTCAATTCAAATTGCGCATACATATTGGAACGGTCTTCGGTCTTGTATCCTTTTAGCATATCGGCATAAGGATTCAAATAATCTCCTGAAGAATAATTTCCAAAAAGGATATGTTTGGTAAAAATATTCGCTTCGTCCGGCTCATAATAAGGCCTGAAGTAAACAGGATTGGCATTGATTGCTTTGTTGTACAAATCCGTTCCGCCGTCTAACGGGCCTACATAATCATCGAAAGAGCCATTCAGCCGGACAATGACCTCGGTGGTTTTGGTCAGGTTCACGTTGACGTTCGAACGCAAAGAATATTTTCTAATATCAATGTTGGTATTAAAACTTTGCCTCGGATCATTTTTGATAATACCCTGATCCATGGCGTATGACGCGGCGATATAGTAACGCGCCACCGTGCCGCCGCCGCTTACATTGAGGTTATAACGCTGGTTGAACGTCTGTTTGTCGAAAAGTAATTCCTGCCAGTCGTTCGCCGGATAACGGATGGGATCCATACCTCTTTCGGTATAAGCTATTTTCTTTTGATCATACGGCAAAGTCCTACCCGGCGTGCGGGTAATAACCGCTTCGTTATGATATTTCATATAACTTACCGGGTCGGCAATGTCCACATTTTCGGTAGGTTGCGAAAAAGAACCTTCCATGCGGAATTGTATTTTAGTCTTTCCTTCGCGTCCCTCCTTCGTGTTGACCAGAATGACACCGTTTGCGCCGCGCGCACCGTACAACGCCGTTGCATTGGCGTCTTTCATAATCGAAAAGGCGGCGATGTCGTCAACGGTCAAGCGCGATAACTCTTCCGTACCCATCTCCACACCGTCAATCAAAATCAGGGGATCTCTTTTGCCGGTACCAAAACTTGTCACACCACGGATAAAAAACTGTGCGTTATCCTGACCAGGCTCTCCCGTGCGCTGATAAGATATCAATCCTGCGATACGTCCGGCAAAAGAAGTCGTAAGATTGCTTGAAGGCACATGCAACTCCGACGGATTAATCGTCGTTACGGAAGCTATCACACTTTCTTTTTTCTGCTTTCCGAATGCCACAATAGTCACTTCGTCCAACTCATTCGCGCTCACCTCCATGTTAACGTTGATCACTCGTCTGTTTCCCGCGTTTTCCGTGTGTTTCTTATATCCGATATAAGAAAAAACCAGCACATCCGAAGACGTTACATTATTAAAAGAATAAGACCCGTCCAAATCGGTAGTTACGCCACGAGTAGAGCCTTGAAGCGTTATGACCACGCTCGGCATCCCTTCTCCATTTTCATCGGTCACCGTTCCCGTAACCGTGAAATTTTCCTGCGCCGTCATGGTGAATGACCATACACACAGGATACATCCTGTTAATAATAATTTCATTAACAAGTTTAACCCAATAATTTTTTTACTCATAAAAAGCATTTGATTTTAGTTTTTAATTGTCGCATTTAAGCATAAATGTTTACTCACGGTTAAAATGAACAGGCGCCTGCGGACTTTGTTTTTCCACATAAAGCCTGTCCAAAAAGTCATTTGGTTCATCAGGAACTGTCCAATCGAAAAATACTCATCTCCATAATTATTAAATTTTTATGTTCAACGTTTACCCCGGAGACGTTTATCCCGGAGAAATGTGTATTAAAAAACCGCATCAGCATCCAGCGGATACCGTCGGCGTCAAAAGTGTTGGCGTTAACAATGCTAACGTCTTTTTTATCTGTATATCGCTCAT
>JAIRMH010000053.1 GCA_031258835.1 Tannerella sp. | reverse complement strand
ATCTCCGTCAAATGCCGGTCGAAATATCGTGGTCGGCTGCAAGGTCAAACAGATCGTTTCCGGGCAAAAAGTTCAATATGCTCTCCCGACGGATGAAATCGCAGAAAGCGCTGCTGGCTGGATGAACTGACTGATAACGTATACGCCAATTATAAAACTGATACTCCGTAAGATTATGTTTGCGGTAATATTCCGACGGGCGTAAGCCGCTTGACAGATATGATTCTATATGAGCTAAGCCTTCCGTTTCGCTTAACTTGTGTGCGCCTGTTTGTTTTGACATACCTTTTTGACGGCAAAACTAATACTGCCGTATCAACTACACAAGATGTACTTGGCCGGATGCTTACGGCGCATGTAATAATCCATCGCCGCCTTGTCGATTTTTACGACTTTCCATTCACGTTTGAACACGCAGTAAGCTATGAAACGCGCCCTGTCGGGCAGTCCCGACTTTTCAAAGAGCGTCAGGAACGCCTGGTAGTCCGTATCGTTCAGGTTGAACGACAGACGATGACGGCAGGGATCGGCTTTGGGTTTGCGTCCGACCTGATGCGGTTTGTTTTTTTCTATTGTCATGTAATTCGGAATTTAGTGGTGATTTTTTTGATGGGGCTGTCTCAAAACCGCGTCAGCCTCTCTTTATTCCCGTTGCCGACATGCCGCTTCAATTCTATTAGTTCTTCTCGTCTGCTATTTCGAAATATTTTGCCGTGTTGGATTTTATTTCTATGGGCGGCAGTTTTTCGTTTAACTCTAATTTAATCACCGATGCTATTTTATCCGGCATCAATGCAGGGATGTCTATTACGACACCTTGAGATGTTTTCCGAGTCGTCAGCGGACTTCCATCGTGCAAAATACTCGCTTTTTTTACCTTATAATTAACTTCAAGAACGAGTTTGCCGTCTTCCGGCCAGTCGAAGACGCATAAATAGAGGATTGTATTTCTTTTTTCGCTTTTACGGGTACATTCGCCCCATATCGGCGTGAGAAGACTTCGTTCCGTCCCATAAATCGCTTCGCCGTTCACCTTCAGCCATCGCCCCATATCCTGCAGGCTGGCGACCGCTTCACCGGGGACTACACCTTCGGCATCAGGGCCTATATTCAACAGATAGTTACCTCCCCGCGCTGCAATTGTTACCAGATTACGTATCAATGTTTCCGGCGTTTTCCAATTCTTCTCCCAACTTTTATATCCCCATGAACTGCCGATATTCATACATGTTTCCCAATCTACGCCTTCAATATCTTCGGTTTTGGGCACCAAACCTTCCGGCGTTTTAAAATCTCCGGGGAAGTTTGGGCGTTTCAGCCGGTCATTTGTGATAACATGCGGATATTTGTCAAGTTCCTTCTTCATTTCACCTGCTAACTGATCCGAAATAGATATCGGCGTATCCCACCAAATAATGGCTATATCGCCGTAGTTCGTCAACAATTCTTTTATCTGCGGCAATGAAACGCGATAAAAATATTCTTCGAATGTGGCGTCTGTTTGGAGACAGTCCCATGCACCTCCATGCGCTTCCGTAAAATTGTTTATACGGACAGAATCGGGATTCGGCCATCCTTCCCACATTAATTTACGCGCCGTCGCTCCTCCGGCATTACACCAGTCCTGCGATTGCGAATAATAAAATCCCAATTTCATATCATGGCGGCGACAAGCCTCGGCTAAAGCGGCGACAATATCTTTTTTATAGGGTGTATAATCGACGATATTAAATTCGCTTGCATCGCTTTTGAACATGGCAAAGCCATCATGATGTTTCGTTGTGATAACGATGTATTTCATACCGGCTTCCCTGGCCATGCATACGATGGCCTCCGCGTCGAATTTCACCGGATTGAACGTACTCGCTTTGGCGCGGTATTCTGCTACGGGAATTTTACATCTGTTCATAATCCACTCAGCGCCACCGCGATGCTGGTTGAAACCATTATAAACGCCTCCGTAAAGCGAATAAGGCCCCCAATGTATAAACATCCCGAACCGCGCCTCGCGCCACCATTTCATTTTTTTGTCGTAAGCTGCCTGTTCCGGCGTTTGTGCCGATAAACACGGCATAGAAAGAATAATTAACAATAAAAAAAGGATTGCCTTACCTGTTTTTTTTTCGTTTTGCTTAAAAATGTCTTGTAAAGAAATTTGTTGTTTCATAAAGATACTTTTTATAGTGAATGATTATAGTAAATTGAGACTATTCCGACTGTTTTTTTTGAGCGGCTGTCAACGCTTTCTCCTTTCGGAATCCGGTCGGATTCCGAAAGGAGAAGCCTGTTCATTTCAGTTCCTCAAAGCCAATATTATTCACATCTCCTCCGATAGCAGAATTTTTGTCATTAATATCTACGCGGGAAACGACCCACGCCATTTCGGTGTTTGGCGCCGACGATGCGCTTTTGCGGGGAACATTCAACTGAAATTGATTAACCTTCATATCTAAGTGCATCAAAACATTATCCGCCACAAAACTTTTCAGGGCATCGCTTTTTTCTACAAAAGCGATGCCGTCTACGTAAGCCGAAAACTTCCAATCGGCGTCTATTGTCATCGAAAACGTATGAAATGTATTTGCAGCGAAACTGAACAATTCATTCCATCCGTCTATTGTATTGGCGAAGAAAGGTGCAGGATTCGCCATGTTGTTCCCGTTCGCCGTCGCCCAGGCCGATTTTCCGGTTGCGGGCGTATAGCTTTCCATGCGTAAACGCCAATTTTTCTTCGTATCTTCGACAGGAGGACAAAACTCCCAGCGAATTTCGCGGATATATGGTTTTTCCGGGTTTGTTGTCGGTTGCACAAAGGTAAGGCTCAGATAGGTGGCGTAATTCGCTGTCGTCACATCATTAGCGCCCGTCACCGCCTTATACCCGGCGTACATCATCTTTGTCCTGACGGAGAACGGCGGCGTCAACGGGACGCCGGTCATGCTCCTGCGCAATTGCGGATTACTCGAATTACTTGTAGCCGGCACTCTCACTACCTTGTCGACCGTGCCGTTTACATTTAAATCTTCATAAGCCAACGTCGTATTAGAACTTGCCCATCCGGCAGGATTCTTGCTGCCGTAATCAAAATCTTCGGCAAAATAGCCGGTCACTTTCATTTTCGTCTGCCGCACGTCCGAGTCGGTAGCAGTGTGCGCCGTAACGGTTATGAGGTATTCACCCGGTTGATCCGGAGCTATCCACAAATTCTCAAAGAGATGCTGCGTACGAACGCCGTCGAACTGTCCGCCGGTACATTCCCAATCATACGTCACATGATGCAGATCCGCATCAACTCCCGTCCATACCTGAACTTTTTCGCCGAAATAAAAATAATCTCCGGCTTTGCCCAATGTGAGTATCGTCACCGGTTCTTTTTCGCAAGCAGCCAATAACGCCACTACAAACATCAAAATAATATATTTATTCATACTCTCAATCTATTAAAATTATTAAACCCCCACATTCTACATTCTACATTCTACATTCTACATTCAAAACAAAACGTTGCGTCCTGGCGGTAAAAACCATTGGTCTACCACATGTATAAGTCCGTTGGTTGCAATCAGATTATGCGTACGCGGGACAACCATCAAAAGCGGGACGACTGTTGTGCTTCCGGCAACGGTTACGCCCGGATTCCCTGCGTAATTATTGATATACAAATACGCTTCGCGGCCGTCATACATATAAATATTGATTTTCGCGGTATCGCCCGACGCATACGTATCGTACCATGTAGGCGTAGAGGCCGTATAGCCATAACCTACCATATCTTTGACAACATGATATTTCAGCAATTCGGCTACCTGCTGTTTCGGATACTGATCCCATCCGGAAGGCAAAATCCATTGCCCGTCACGATAAACTTTATTTATCATAAAATACGATCCGTAACGAAGGATATTAGGAGGATTGCTGGACGGAACTGTGGTAACGATACTCGACTGAATATCCGTCAATGCCGTATTGGTAAGCAACAAATAAGTGTTGCCCTGTTGCCGGTACATATCTTCAATACCCGGTTCGACGTCTTTTACATATTCGATGGCATCCAGCAAGCCGGAGAATATATCGGGACGTGAATTGATAAATTCCCATGCATCCATGTCTAATTCGGCGTCATACCGGGAATGTTCGTATTTGTAATCTTCCTGCAGATCCAACCCGAATAAGGTACAACCCGTAGTCGTGCATAAAGTCGCACAAACTAACAAAAGTAATATGTTACAATATTTTTTCATCGTTTTACTATTTAAGATTTTAATATTATTCATCGTACGGAGGATTCTGGTCGCCCCTCAGTTGTGAATTAGCCGTGAAGGCACCCGATACGATCGGGAAAAAGATCCGACCCATATTATCGCCTTCAAAATTAACAAATCCGGTAGTACTGTTATTCATTTTTAATTTCAGGTACTCGTAATAACCCGTGTCCGGTATTTTGTAGGGTTTTGCTCCGCTTTCGTCATAGTAAGGTTTTGTGAAAACCGTTCTTCCTGCACGGCAAAGATCAAACCAGCGTTTACCTTCGGCCAGAAATTCCAACTGGCGTTCATCGAGTATCGCCTCCTGCAATTTTTCACCTTTACCGGCAAATCCGTCATAATATGCCATGAAATTAGTCGGATCGTCCGCTTCTTCCGGCGTATACCCTACCCGCGAGCGTACTTTCCGCAATATTTCCAGCGCTTCGTTGTATTTCCCGGTCATCGCCAACGCTTCCGCTCTTAATGTCATCACATCGGCATACCGGTATATCGGCATATTCGTATTACAAACGTTCGTAGCTTCGTATATAAAAGCGCCGAGGTTTCCAAGTACGCCATCCGGTCCGCTTGGAGCCGTTGGATCCCAGGGGACGCATTTCCCGAATTTAACGGCATTGGCATTCGAGCCTGCTTCGCCGCCGGTATCATATCCCTCTGCGCTCTTGTACTGTACCGTATCGAAACAAAACCACCAACGCGCATCCGATTTACCCAGGTCTCCGGGGTTATACCGTTCCCATAGCCTTTGGAATATCGCCGGTTTTATTCCCACATTACTTGTATTACTGCTGCTGCCTAACCGCGAGGCATATCCCATTCCGCCATTATATTCGAGGCTGTTCCAATACATTACGAAAATATTTTCGGTCGCTTTCGGGTCGGCAGGGTTTGTAAAGAGCGTTTTCCAGTCGTCCGGGGTTGCAATCCATTTAATATTCGCGTTCATCATCAAGGCATCCGAAGATTCTATCACTTTGTCGTACTCCTGGAACCATGCATATACGTCCGTCAGCAGGGCATACACAGCCGTTTTGCTCAGGTAGAATTTCTTTGCCGGGTCGGATGTAATATCGGAAATCGTTTCAAGCGAAGTCTCGGCGTCTGTAATGATACGCTCTCTGACCTGTGCAATGGAAGAACGGGGGTATTCGGTCTGTTGATTCAGCCCTTCTATCGTTTCGGTAATAAGCGGCGCCCTTCCCCAAACACGTAATACATAAAAATACATCAGCGCCCTCATAGCGTAGCACTGTCCGATATATTCCCGATAAACAGACGAAGAGCCATCAATATTTCTGTCGATCATGTCCGGTAAATATTTAATACCGAAATTACAGAGCGATATAGTAGTATACAACTCTACCCAACTGGTTGCGCTATTCTGATTGGTACTGCTTAGCTGGTTGTTCAGCATAATCGTCTGTGCCGTTCCGGTACCGACGCTTCTCACATTATCGGAACGATATTCGCCCCAGTCGAACCAATTGTTTTGAAGCGTTCTTTGCATCTGATTGTATATCCCCGCAATCCAGTTGTCGGCGTCTTCTTTTGATTGCCAATAAACGTCCGGCGACAAACTGGAGATCGGTTGTTGATCCAGAAAATCATTACAACTATTAAAACTTAAGGATGTCGCAATGATGATGAGTACATAAATCCTGAAAATCCGACTTCTATTTTTCATATAATCTATTTTTTAAAAAGCTACATTAATACCAAATCCCATTTCCCTCTTCCGGGGATATCTACCGTTGTCATTTCCGGGTTTCAACACACTTGTCTGGTTGACTTCGGGGTCGAAACCGGTATAATTTGTCCATGTAAGCAAATTGTTCCCGTAAACGTATAATTGCAGATTCTGCAATAAAACTTTCCGTATCCATTTCTTTTTAAAATTATAGGTAAGGCGCAGATTTTGCAATCGTATAAAAGAAGCGTCTTCCAAAAAATAATCGCCGCCCCGCCGTGTATTGTAGGTGTAATTACCCCGACGGTATGCATCCGTATTCTGACCGGGATATTTCCACATATTCAACACCATATAAGGATCGGGAGTTACATTGGTAGTAGCATATACTGCCCTGTTCCTTTTATCTTCATTATACACATGCGCCCCGAAACTTGCATAAAAATTAAAGGAAAGGGTAAAATCTTTGTATCTGAAACTGTTTTGCCATCCGGCGAACCAGGAGGCTTGCCCGCTGCCCAGCACCTGTCGATCTTCGTTGCCGACGTCTCCATTGATAACACCGTTTTCATCCGGCAATTCCTGCCATATAAGATCGCCGGCGCCTAATATGCTTCCGCTGGAAGTCTGCTGCCGTACAGTGCCGTTATAAGCGTTTCCGTCGGGTAACAGGTACCCTAACAATGTCGGATTCCTTTGCTTATCAAGAACTACATTCCCAAATTCATCCAGGGCGAAAACAGGCGTTAGCCTTGTCAGGTAATCTTCCGTCCAGGCATTGGATTCATTGTAGGAATAAACTCCCAACTGTTTCCATCCATAAAACGTACCGGCTTCGGAGCCTTCTCCTATCCACCATATGTCGTCCACGCGGTCTCCTCCGGGCAATGTCGTTATTTTATTTTTATTCGTAGACCACGAAGCGGTCGTCGTCCAGGAAAAATCCCGGCTGTCAAATACCGTATACGAAAGCATCAGTTCTATTCCCTTATTCTGCACTTCACCCAGATTAGTTCTCACACCGCCGGAATAACCTACTTCAAAAGGCAGGTCGGCGTCATAAAGCAAATCGCTCGTATTTTTTACATAATAATCGCCCGTAAAGGTGAATCTTCCATTCAAGGCGGTAAGGTCGATACCGGCATTGTATTGTTCGGTGACCTCCCATTTCAACAAAGGATTACCCATCTTGGAGGAAGTTCTCACCCCGCTTTGGCCATTATAAGCATACGATCCGAGCACAAATTCGGTCTGCGCATCATAATCACCGATCGCCTGATTCCCGGTCATACCGTAGCTGGCCCTCAACTTACCATCTTTAAGCCACGTATCAGCCCTGTCCATAAACGCTTCGTCCGAGAAACGCCAGGCAAAACTGACGGAGGGAAAAGATCCCCAGCGGTTGGCCTTGCCGAATTTTGAAGATCCATCAGTCCGGATTGTGGCATTCAGCAGATACCGGCTTTCATAATCATATCCCAACCGTCCGTAAAAACCTGCCAAAGCGTTTGCCGTCCCGTTCGTATAGGTATCTGCCGGAAGCAGTTCGCCGGCTACGTTCATCGTCGTGATCAGTTCTGTCGAGAAATTTCTTCCGCTGATTTTCATATTTTTTATATCATTCTTTTCAAAAGTCCCACCGGCAAAAAGTTGCAAACGATGTTTCCCGAACATCTTATCGGCAGCCAACAATATATTACCTTGCATATAACGGGACAATTTGGACGTAGCAGCGCCGCTATTCAAGGGAGGAGTAGCCGTTTCCAGCAATTTTGAGTTAAAAGTTTCCGTATCGTCATAGCCTATATTAAGGGCAAAATCACCGTGCACCTTCAGCCAGCCGGTTAGTTTAAAATCCATATCCTGATATACGGTAACCCGGTATTGCTTTGTTTCGTTTTTCCGAAGATAGGCTTCTGCAACAGGATTTTTACGTCCCCCATTATCATACATCCATGTTCCGTCGGGATAATAGAGCGTGAAATGCGGAGGCCTCTGCAATGCCTGTTGAATCACCTTGCCTTCATTCGTATTGTTCTTGTCCGTATAAGCAAGATTAAACTGGGTATTTAATGTCAGTCGGTCGGTTGCAAGATAGTTTATATTGTACCGTCCGCTTAATCTTTTGAAAAACGTATTCAGCACAATCCCTTCATCATCGAGATACTGCATGCTGCCACGATATTTCAGCTTATCGGAGCCACCGGATATACTCATATCTATCTGGTTACGTACGGCGGTCTGCGTCATCAAATCCTGATAATCATTATCGGCATTACGGTTAAGCGCCGTAGAATCGGTGGGATATGGCGCCAATCCGATAGATTCGTTTCCCCGGGTGGCATTCGAGCGGTCGAATATTTCACGTTCCAGGCGATTGGCTTGAGGAATCTTATGCGACAGCCGGCTGTAACTGTTCAGATATTTCACATCTAATCGCGGTTTTCCTATTTCGCCTTTCTTCGTAGTAATTAACACTACGCCGTTTGCGGAACGCGACCCGTACACAGAAGCGGAAGCCGCATCTTTCAATATTTCCATGGATTTGATATCGTCCGGGTTGATGGAACTGATATCGCTCATCTGAACCCCGTCAACAATATACAAAGGGTTAACACCTGCATCCGAAAGTGTGGATGCACCGCGAATACGTATGGTCATATCCCCGCCCGGAGCTCCGGAAGCGCTTAATACCTGTACGCCGGGCGCTACCCCCTGCAAGGCGTCAAATACATTCACCGCCTGCCTCTCGGAAATCGTCTTCTCGTTTACGGAAGTGATGGAACCGGTAATATCGGTCTTTTTTTGCGACCAATAAGTGACGATCACCACCTCCTCCAACTCTGTGGCGCTTTCACTCAGCGTGACATCTATCTGTCTTTTTGAGCCGACAGTGATTTCCTGCGTTGTATATCCGATATAAGAAAACGTCAATACCGACGTTTCTCCCGGCGCAGAGATCGTGTATTTACCGTCGCTACCGGTCATTACGCCCGTCCGCGTGCCTTTTACCGTGATGTTTACTCCCGGCAAAGGATCGCCGCCGACTTCGGTCACCGTGCCGGAAATACCGATTTGCGCCGCTACCGGCAGACTCGCCGCCAATAATAAACACACGTACAACATCCTCCATGACCGTTTAACCATACGTTCATAAAGGGTCTCTTCTTTCTGTTTATAACATGTAACATTCATAATTTAATTGATTATTAAAAATCTACTATCTATATTCTAACGATAAATTGCTATCTGACCGGACGAACCTTAATACGGCAGGGCAAAATTATTCCAATACGGCAGGGCAAACTATAAATTTTGTCTCAATTGCATGAATTTTTTTCCCATTTACGGGAAATTTTCCTCCATTTACGGATTTTTTTTCCCATTTACGGGAAATTCATTATTTTTGCGTCAAAAGAAGACCTTGATATCGATGAAAATACTTGTTTTCAATTTTTGGATATTGTTTGCCTTATGCTGTCACCCGGTCTTATCGCAAAGCACAGGCGTTCAATTCGAGCATCTATCCGTGGAAGACGGGCTATCCCAACTTTCCGTCATGGCGATCTTTCAGGATCAACAGGGATTTATGTGGTTTGGGACACGCAATGGCCTGAACAAGTATGACGGATATAACTTTGAAATTTTCCGGGAATCGGATGCCGACAAGTATATCAGCAACGGACATGTAGAGTGTATCGCCGAAGACGGTCAAAATCGTCTCTGGGCAGGCACACGGAGCGGGCTAAACAGGTATGACGACAGCACTGGGCGTTTCATACAATATTATCATACGAATAATGATTCAACACTCTCTCATGATAACATCGTCTGTTTGCTTCGCGACCACAGGGGCGACTTATGGATTGGCTCCATGCACGGGCTTAATCGTTACCTTCCCGAAACAGATAATTTTAAGCGATACTCATTTGACGAGTTACCTTCCGACGCTTCCATATACGCATTGGCGGAAGACCATGATAAAAACCTGTGGATCGGTACCGAACACGGTTTATATATTTACGATCCCTGTTCGGGGAAAATACAACATCCGCAAAATACCGTACCGGAAAGGATCTCCGCTTTATTTTGCGATTCCAATGGGCGAATGTGGATAGGGCTATATCAAAACGGAATATATATGCACGACGTCAAAAGTAATCGTTTTATCCGGTTCGACAGGGAAGACGGATTGAATAATCTCTATATCCGTTGCATTAAGGAAGATAAAGACGGAAACATCATCGTCGGCAGTTTCGGCGGACTTAACCGTTATGAGGAACAAAAGAGGAAGTTTATATCGATAGACGGCGACCGTTCCGATGCTATACCGATGAATAATTTTTCCGTTTATTCCGTTTTTTGCGATCGTGCGGGAACGGTATGGGTTGGAACTTATTCGGGAGGAGTGAGTTATTACAGTCCGTATAATCAGTGTTTCCGGTTTCATGATCCGGGCAACTCCGGGCAAACGCTGTTCGGTATTGTCGGTCCGATCGTGGAGCATGCCTCCGGAATTTGGATCGGTACCGAAGGCGGCGGATTACTTTTCTTCGACAGGAAGCATAAATCATATCATTATTATTTACTTCCCGGTGCTACACGGAACTCTTTCAGCAAGAATATCGTCAAATCGCTGTTCCTCGAAAACGACAAACTTTGGATCGGCGCCACGAACAACAATGTCTACCTGTTCGACATATCAAACCGCATGTTTATACGTAACATTTCACCTCCGTGGGGATCGGTTCATTACACCGTATTCAAAGACCGGTGCGGCAATTTATGGATCGGTTCAAGCGGGAGTAACTCATTAGGATACATGACCTGCCGGAACGAATTTGTGCATCCTCTTCCTTTGCAAGGCGGACAGTCGTTCAGGCCGTCAAACGTACGGTATATGCTGGAAGACAGTCCCGGTGTTTTTTATATCGCTACCTTCAGCGGCGGCATACATCTCTACGATTCACACTCCGGGACGGTAACGTCACTTCAACATAAAGACCGGGACGACAACTCTGCTTACAACAGGATTACGTCGTTGTGCAAAACGCGTGACGGCGATATCTGGGCAAGTACGTTCGGAAGGGGGATAAGCCGTTTAAACCGTTCTACCGGGAGTTTTGAGAATTTTGGACGACAGCACGGACTGGCAAACGAAACCGTCTATTCGTTGCTGGAAGACCATGACGGGAAACTGTGGTTAAGCACGAATGCCGGAATATCACAATTCGATCCCGAAACAAAGACCTTCGCAAACTTCGATAAAAACAACGGCATCTTCATCGCCGAATTTACGCCCGGCTCTGGCGTCGTCACCGCAGACAATGAAGTGTTTTTCGGCGGGAACAACGGCTTCGTATCTTTCCGTCCATACCAGATCAGGGAAAATAATTACATCCCTCCGGTGCTGATTACCAAAATATCAATCAACAATCGGGAGTTAGATGTCGCAATACACGACAAGTCGCTCCAGCTTACCCATAAGCAGTCGAACATGACGGTCGAATTCAGCGCCCTTAACTTTATTTATCCCCAACAAAATCAGTATGCCTACAAACTCGAAGGCTTCGACCGCGAATGGAATTATGTCGGTAAAAGACGCGTGGCTTATTACACGAACATTCCCCCAGGCATCTATACCTTCCTCGTCAAAGGTTCAAACAATGACGGCGTATGGAACGAGCTACCCACAGCCATACAGGTGCGCATCAGTCAACCGCCATGGAATACATGGTGGGCGTGGACATTGTATGTTGCTGCTTTCACTACGGGGTTACTGCTCATTGTCCGCTATGCACGAATAAAAAACCGATTAGAAACGAATATCCGTATCGAACAAATGGAAAAAGAAAAGATGGAAGAACTGCATCAGACAAAAATCAACCTGTTCACCAACTTTTCGCACGAACTGCGCACACCGCTTACCCTGATCCTCAATCCGCTGGAAGAAATACTGCAAAACAACCATCTTTCTCCATCGTTGCATGAGACGTTGAAACTAATCTATAAAAATGCCGGAAGGCTTCTCTACACAGTGAATCAGTTAATGGATTTCCGTAAGAAAGAATCGGGACATTTACGACTTCGTGCGGCAGAAGGGAATATCGTGAAGTTCACGAATGAAATTTTTATGGCGTTCAACGAATTGGCGCGCAACAGGGATATCAATCTGCGGTTAGAGTGTGGAATGGAAGAATTACATATGTGGTACGACCACGATTTGCTCGAAAAAGTATTATTCAACCTCCTGTCAAATGCGTTCAAGAATACGCCCGGCGGAGGCCTTATCACCGTATCCCTCTCATTGTGGAAATTATCCGAACTAAAGCAGGCTTTCGAAAAATTCGCGTCATCATCCGCTATATACGATTTTGCGATGATAACGGTAAGCGACACAGGACAAGGTATTCCTGAGCAAGAACTGGAAAAGATTTTCGATCCTTTTTATCAGATACATCATACGAAAGCGCAGATGTCACAACCGTTTGGCACCGGCATCGGACTGAATCTCTGCAAAGGCGTCGTCGAATTGCATCATGGTGTCATTTGGGCCGACAATACGACCGACACACAGGGCGGCGCCGTATTTCGCGTAGCGCTACCTTTGGGGAAAGCGCATTTGAAGGAAAGCGACATCGATCCTTCGTTCAGGAACAGCGAAGATCCGAGCCATTATATGATTCCCGAAGGCTCGGGAACGTATCCTGACGTACCACCGGAACACGACGCGCCGGAATTACCCTATTCGGTCTTAATCGTGGAAGATAACATGGACGTTCGCCATTACATCAGGTCGCATCTGCAAAAATTATACTCTGTTTATGAAGCGAACAACGGGCAGGAGGCCTTCGATATGGCAGTAGAATATTTGCCCGACCTGATCGTAAGCGATATCATGATGCCGGTAATGGACGGTATCCTGTTGTGCCGGATGTTAAAAAACGATCTCCGCACGGGACACATCCCGGTTATCCTGCTTACAGCCCGCGCTACGGTCATACAAGTACAGGAAGGATTTGAAACCGGCGCCGACGACTATGTCACAAAACCGTTCAATGCCGGATTGCTGGTGACGCGCATCCGAAACCTGATAGCCTCGCGCGAACGACTCCGGGAATTATTCGGAAAAAAAATGTCTCCAACATTCCCCGATTTGCCGACGTCGCAAGTTGACAGCCGTTTTATGGACACCATCTACAACTTCATCACCGAACACCTGACCGACCCGGATTTGAATATGGATCTCTTATACAAGGAAATAGGCATGAGCCGCTCCACGTTCTACCGGAAAATAAAAATACTCTCGGATCTGAATCCAAGCGAACTGATTCGTAATACCCGCTTACAGTTTTCCGCAAAATATATCGCCGAAACTGATATGAATATTTCCGAAATAGCATACGAGGTAGGATTCTCCAGCCCATCCTACTTCACAAAATCATTCAAGGAACATTTCCATATGTCGCCCACAGAAATGAGAAACAAACTCGCCCGGAAAGCCTGATAAGTAGTCGCTGAAGCCGCTCATTGAGCGACTTTTTTGCAAGAATGCAACAAAGAGGGAGAAAAAGGTCGACAATTTTATCAGGAGACAGTCTGCGATAATCGATTTTGCGGCATACTTTTTTGGCTTATAAAATAGTTTTCTTAAATTTGCATTTAATAAAACGAATATTGTTATGAACATTGGAAAGGAAGTATGATATATGGTACAGAATAAAAAATATATACCAAATAGAAGAGGATCGTCAAAAAAGGTTGAACGATCGCAGCAAGAACGCTGTTATCTTGTCGCAAAAAAGGTGCTGCGACACTATGAATTAGAGCCGGAATTGATTGATGTTTTTACAAAAAAACAAAAAGAAGTACTCCTAAAACTTTGTTACGATCAACCGGACGTGAAGGCAAAAAAGGAAAGAACCGTACCGCGTCAATATGTGAGGAATATTAATAATGATACGTATCAATTTATGAAAACTCATTATTGGGGCAAACCGGAAAATCAACTTACGTACAT
>JAIRMH010000345.1 GCA_031258835.1 Tannerella sp. | reverse complement strand
GATGCTCAAAACGGCGTGATACGGTTCAAGGAAGCTGGTATTCGTTCCTATACAGGCTTCGAAGCGCCGGTGATCGCAGATATCAACGGCGACGGCAGCGCGGACATCCTGACGCTGGCCTATCCTTCTGCCGAATCGTCCGGACGATCTTACGGATATCTTTATGCATTTGAAGCGGATGGCGAATCGTGGGCGCCGGCGCGACCGGTATGGAACCAGGGCATGTATTATTCGTTACAAATTAATGACGACCTCACCGTGCCACGCCGCCCCATTTCTACGCTGACAAAGTTTATCTCCCGACGTCCGGGTCATACGGACATCTTGGTGGAACCGTACAATGTTAATTGGGCGCAACAACCGATTGTACGTGAAAACAATTATATTCCCGTATTATTCACGCCGGACCTGTCATTGGAGCGTATGGAGATTGTCGGCGTAAAATCAAATCCCGACAGTGTGATCGTACGCCTCACGATCGAAAACAGGGGCGCCGCATCGGGCAATACAAACACGCCGATAACGTTCCACATGACGTTGCCCGGTTCGACAAACAAACTGAATACTTACACCACCACGTTAAACCTGGATATCTATCCGGGCGAACGGCAGAATATGGTTTTCACGATACCGGGCGCCGAAGCCGGGAAGATCCTGCATGCACGCTTAGTGGATGACGCCATGACGTTATTCCCGGCGTACGGGTTCATGGACTGCGATCCGACCAATAACGCCAGTCAGACCTACTTAGTTGCGGCTACCGACGACTATTATGTCATTACCGATAAGAACGTAATGACGTTCGATGTCCGGCAGAACGATAATGCGATCTGTCATATTCTGCCCGAGATCGTCAAAAGTCCCGGATATGGATATGCCGAAATCAATGCAGATTCATTGCTGACGTATGTTATATTAGAAGGCTATGGCGTCAAAGATACCCTGTGTTATCTCATTAAATGCGAACTCAACGATGTGATCGTTACCGATACGGCATACGTATATTTTCTCATCCACGATCAACTCGACGACATAACGGACGTTCATTGTTCCGCTACGCATCCTCCCGTAACATCATGGGGTATTCGTGAAACCGTATTAAACAATCAGGTATTAATACACAATTATGCCCCCTTAACGGTCGGGGATATTGATAACGACGGAACGGTGGATATAATCGGATACAAAGATACGACCAATAATCATACGGCGAATGGCTATGAAAGCCCCGGACTGAAAATATTTTATTTTGACGCCGGAGCGAATCAGGTAAAATTAAAAAAAGAATTTTCATTCGCCTCTTCTTCCGGCGTCACGTCTGCAACGCTTGGGGGAGCGATGGCTATCGCCCGCTACAACGGTCAGGGATATATCGTTGTTGCGGGAACCGACCGATATTTGTATGCCTACGATGCACAGGGCGGATACCTCTGGAAATCCGATGCGCAATATCGCAGCACTTACGGAACCATCCTCGGCATAGCCGATTTCAGTAACGACGGGGTACCGGAAGTATATACCGGCAACCAGATCTTCTCTTTGACGCACGGCAAAAAGTTGTGCGACGGAGGGACAACCCTTCATTCCGGCGTACTTCCTCAGGGCATTGGACACTCGTCCGCCGTTGCCGATATGGACGGAGACGGGACGCCGGAAATCATTGCCGGAAGAAACATCTATAAAGTCCGTATTACGAATAATAACGGCGCTGCCGGTAATTCAATTGACACCCTGCCGGGATGGCAATTCGCGGGAGAAGGCAGCGCCACTGAAGATGGAGCGACACAGGTCGCCGACCTGGATAATGACGGACAAATGGAAGTCGTCGTATACTCTTTGAATGGAAGTTCGATAGTACTTTACGCATGGAAACCTGTTTTCGGCGGGCGTTCTTACTGCTTGGGCTCGATAAGGCAGCCACAGGCGGGCGTCCTCCATGGCATACCTGCAATAGGGAATATTGATAATGACGCCTATCCTGAAATCGTATATGTTGAAAATTCCGGAAAAATCTTCATGAAAGCCGTGAAGTACAACCCTTCCGGAACAGCCGGGAATAAACTTAGATCCAAATGGGTTTTCCCTCTTACGGACGATTCGGGCTGTACGGGAGCTACGCTTTTTGATTTTGACCAGGACGGACAGGCTGAGATTGTTTATCGGAACAAGACGCAATTAAGAATCATTGACGGACGCGGTAGCGACACGATCTCAACCGTATATGCTTCCTTTGACAATGTACAATCCACAGCTTTCATGGAGTTTCCGGTTATCGCCGATGTGGACAATGACGGACAGGCGGAGATTATCGTAACCGGTTGGGACGGAATGCCTAATAGCGTAGGCGGGAGATCTGCAACGGCTCAAAACGGCTACCTTCGCGTATTTAAGGCAAACGGTTCACCATGGGCGCCGGCGCGGACGGTCTGGAACCAATACGGTTATAATGCAAACTATGTAAATAAAGATTTGACCATCCCTCCATACATATTAAGCCCGTCGGCCGCCTTCCCAGGCCCCGACGGAATATTAAGTACCGCCGACGATATATGGCCTTATAACGCCTGCCGCCGCCAACAGAGTATGTTAAACAGGTTCGGAATACCTGTTTGGCCTGCCCCCGATGCTATCCCCCAACAAACGGTAAAGACATCCATATCGAACGACACGACAAGCATAACAGTCGGAATCTCAAACACAGGAGACATCGCGATAGGCTCTCCGGTTTATGTGACGATTTACAAAGATACAGTTTCCGGAGCCGTCATTGCGATCGACAGTTTAAATGGATTTATTCATCCGGGAGATACCGGATATGTAACGATTCGCGTCCCGGATATTAACCGGCATCTACCGTTTTTGAATATCATTGCCCGTATTAACGACCGTAACGGACAGTTTCCTTACCAACCGGAATGTGATACGAGCAGCAGTGAATTGACGATTCGTAACCCGGCGCTCTCCCTGTTGATGAAAAAAAATGCAACGCTTAATTCCGTACAAAATAACGGTTATTATTCCAATCCTGTATCGGTTTTGTTTAATGAAAGCGTAAACTATGAAATAACCGCTGTCCAGGCAAGCAGTCATACCGGAACAATGATAGTCGTCGATACACTGCCGGAATATCTGAATTACGTCGCGGGAACGGCGTCGCCGACCACCGGTTTCGCCGGTGTCAGGACAGGCGGAACGCCTGCTCGGGATGTGTTAACATGGACGCTTACCAATGTAATTCCCATGAATACCAGCATATTAAAGTATGAAGCTACGCCGGAAAAAGGTGTCTGCGCCTCGCAGCCGATGTTTATAAACCGGGCTTGGATTACATTAAATGATACGCTTATCGTGGAAACGGGAAACAGCACCTGTCACCAGGGGGCGGGCGCCGGTGTTGTCACCTTCTCGGCTGCCCGTGGCGGCAGTATATACAATGCCGAACCGCAAGTTCTTGATTATAAAACATCCGCTCGTGAAGGAGTATTGGTAGTTCCCGACGAAGGATATGTCTTTTCGGGCTGGAACCATAACGACTATGTTTCGCTTCGCGGCGAACGGGTGCAGGCGTGTGAAGGGATCATGTATTACGATACGCTGCCGATTCTCGGCAATATCGAACTTACGGCAAACTTTGAACCGGAAGAGTATCCGATTTATTATTACCTGAATGGCGGCGAAAATGCGGATAACAATCCCAGCGTATATACCGTAGAATCCGATGCTTTCACGCTCGAAGCGCCCCGTAAGGCGGGAGATATATTTGTCGGATGGACAAGGTCGGACGATGAAGAGCCGCAAAAAACGGTGACGATCCCCGAAGGTTCAACCGGCGAACTTGAGTTTTATGCAAATTTCCTGTATAGCGGACGGGAAGATATTTCCCGGAGAAAAGTCCGTAAAGATAAAATCTGGTCGTCCGGAGACGAATTGTACATACGCACCGCCAAGGCCGGCGGCGTTGTCCGTGTATATAAGATAAACGGCGCCCACTACAAACAGCACGCCATCATCGTCAGCGGCATAACAAAAATCAAACTTGAGCAGGGATTCTACATCGTCACGCTAAACAACGGCACAGGACAGAATATAATCATACAATAACCTTGCCGTGATAAAAAGTATGTTCGGCAAAACAATTATTTTTGCCGAACATACAGCCTCTAACAGAATCCAAGCGAAAACTCCCCGGATAAATCTTTCGTTATTTCCGGTTATTCGTTTGGATTCTGTAATGATGTTTGCAATTGATTTACAAAGTGAATGTTATTTTCACACGCAAACTGTATTTTTTGCGGCATACTTTGGTTTGGAAGCGAAAAAACGATGCGATTCCAACCCTGTTTCAAGGGAAGAGCTTTTGTTGATTCGCATATAGCGCCGTTTAGCAGCACCCTGAAGTCGCCATGCGGGACAATGATATCCAATTTCGGAATGTCGGGTTCGATCAAAAGGTTATCCAGTGGGCGCGGACAGTAAATCCACAAGGCGTATTCCTTGCGGTTATTCCGATTCTGTACGAACAGGTTGTTCATATCTACGTAACCATGCATGTCAATCAGCGATTGGGAGAGAGTTTTCCCATGAACGGGTATTCCCGCGTCGGTGATGAGTTTCTCTAACGTACGATATCCTTTTTCTGTTCCGAAGAAGTTGTCGAGCGTGCTAACATAAAATGTACTGCAGTCGGTGGTGTATTTCACAAACATGGCATCCGGCCCTTTCGCTTCGTACTCGCTACGGAGAATGGCCGCTGTTTTCAGTTCTTCCGGTCGTTTGTTCCATGCACGCCAGTTAGTGTTGCACGCATACAGTAAGACTTCTCCTTCCGTCACAAAACGCCCCGTCATTCCATAAGTTGAAGCGTCGTGATTTTGTATCTCGCAAAAATAAAAGTCGGAATTGACCATATTGGCCATCCATGATTTCCGTACTGGTATGAACGATGATGCTGTGCGTTTCTCCAGAATTAACGTGTCGGGCATCCATTCGCGGTATGTTTCGAGTGTAGAAGGGTTGGGCGACCATAGCCAGGCGTCAGCGCCTCTGCACAGGAAATCTTTTATCGAAATAGCATCTTTTTCTGTCAACGGGTTGTTTCCGTCAATCAACAGGAGAGCGTTTTTCGCATTTTTGATTTTACTGTCGAAAACGATACCGTAGCGTTGCATCAGTTGTTTCAGCGAACTTGTTTCTTTGCCGATGAAAAGGATTTCGTCATATTTCTTTTTCGGAAGATGATTTGAAGATTCTTTTTTATCGGGCGTATCCGCCCATTCCGACCATGCCGGCGCGTCTCCTGCATTAGCGGCCTTGATGGCGTCGAACATCGGCCACGGGCGGTATAACGGGAGTGAAGGGTCATAACCGGGGTTGAAGGTAGAGCAGTATGGCCCTATTCTTTCGGGCTGTACGCCGGGCATATTCTCATGGTATGTTGCGAAATGGATACCGTCATGCAATGTCGGAGGGACGGTCGGATCTTTTTTCCCAAACGGAAGCGGCTGCAGTGCATACCATGCGATATTGAATACGGATACATACGAGGCGCCGTTTATGCGTTGTTGAGCAATCAGATCGTAACATTCGTAAGCTAAGCCTTCCATTCTACCATATTGGGATTCATATGCGCGTTCGCCATTGTAGCGTGCGACCTGTTCCGGCGTCCCATAGTAGGCCATGCTGTGTTCGCCGATACCCCAGGGTTTCCCCGTTTCTATCCAGTGTTTCATGGAATTTTTATCGCCATAATGCCCCATCGTTGCAGGGAGGATACCATCGCCATCGTCTTCGCCGTCTGCCGTTACCCACGGACGTGTCGGGTCGTTTGTCCGTACAATTTCGAGCCAGTCTGCCCAAGCTTGTTGTTGCAGTGGCAACCATTCGGGTCGGTTAAATACGTGGAGGATAACCGGTTTATTTTCATTGCTGATACTCCAGCCGAAGATAGACGGGTGGTTACGGTCGCGCAGCACCATCCTTTGCAGGTGCATTTTGGAGTTTTCCCAGAAGAGCGGAGAATCTAATTTCGGTCCCCCGTCACTAGCCCAGTTTGCTGTTTCGGCAAGGACACAAATACCCATCTCGTCGGCTACATCCATGTAAAAACGAGGATAGACCTGCGCATGAAAACGTACGGCATTGGCGTTGGCATCTTTTAGTGCGGTGAACCAGGCCCATGCGTATCTGCGGGTTAATTGAGGGATTCCCATGAAATGCCAGGAATCGCCTTTTAATTGAATAACCTCGCCGTTCAGCAGCAGTTGAGTGCCCCGGAATGTCCATTCACGCCAGCCGAACCGCTCGTATTTGATGTCGGATATATTTTTTTTTGATCCGAGATTCAGTGTTAAGCCGTATAAATTAGGGTGTTGAGGCGTCCAATAGCTTAGTTCTCCGTCGACGGCTATACGAATGGTTGTCCGGGTGATACCTGGTGCAAGTTTAAGTTTTTGGGCAGGGATGTGGAGCGATACATTGGCGGCAAGTTCCCACGAGGGGACGGATGCCGATAAAACGTCCGTCCCGGCGCGGTTTATCCATTCCCTGATATCGCCTGATAACGTTTGTTCCTCCGTTTTTGCCGTCATATTTTCCAACTGTATTTCTACTTCCAGCATGCCTTCCGAGACTATCGGTTTGACATAAACGTCGCAGATATTAATTTTGGGCAAGGCCAGCAGGTAAACATCCTGCCAGATCCCATTTACTAAATATCCCCACATAGAACCGGCGGGGATGATGCGCCGTCCCAGCGTGGAACGGTCTTCGAAAAGCGTTTGACTTCGTACGCCGACTCTTATTTCCGCCGTTTCCCCGGCTTTTACCGCAGTGGTAATATCGACATCGAAAGGAAGGAACAAGTCAAAATTTTCACCCATTTTTTGATCATTCACATATACTTCCGCAAATCCGGCGATAGCTTCAAAATGCAGGAGAATCTTTTTATCGCGCCATTCGGCGGGAATGTCTACCGTCCTTTTTAGCCAGGCCATTTTTACCTGCTCCCACGCTTCGGGATAGGAAGGGTAATTACGGTGGTCAGGCCCTTCGAGATTGCGGTTTGCAAAAGCGTTGACATTCCATGGCGAAGGAATCTTAATTTTCGTTTTATCCCAGCCCGAAATGGCAGGTGCAGGCAGTTCCGGCGCCTGACTTTTCCCTTGTTGATAATCGGAGGGAAGCGGCATCGCCTGAAAATCCCATTGCCCATTGAGGCAAATTTCTTCTCTGGCTGCTCGTTCGATCTTACTGAGATAACCCTCCGAAGGTGCAAATACATGGTTGAAAAACAATTTCCCTGCACCCGTATCTGCTTGCGCTTGTATTTTTATTGCGGGCACCAGGAAAATAAATAAACTCAAAAAAATGTTGATACGTTTCATTGTCAGATATTTTTTTTATTAATGCGCCCAAAGATATTCCTGTCCGCTTAATAAAACGCTTAAAAAAACACTTAATATCTGAGAATATACGGAAATATGCGAAAAAAAATATGGAACACGTTATTTTTACTCTGTAAATACCACTAAATATCCTGTTCAAAATTCTAAAATGAACATAAATCCATAGATATATCAAAAAACGATTTGACGGAAGATTATTCCACAATCTTGTCAAAAGTCAGTTCCGGCTTGATATTTAAGATTTTCAGATGTTCTTCTGTATATTTATTATAACATTGCAGGGCTTGTTTCTTTTTGCCCAGTTTGTAGAGAATGCCGCATTTTAGTTTGATGGCTGATTCGTCCAGACTGTCTTGTATCAGGATGATTTCCGAGATATTCAGCAGCAGCAACAAATTGTTTTTCACATCCGGGTGTTCTATCAGGCTCATCAGAAATTCGATAATAGTATTTGAATACGCAGTCTTATAGTTATCCAGCCATTCGATTTCGTAAGACGGCAGCAATTTCCCTTTTTTTGCAATACGCATGGTTGTTTGGAGTAGCTCTATGTCTAATTCCGCATTTTCCCTGATAAGTTCAATATTCTCCATAATCGTTTCGTAATCGCAATAGATCGTTCCCTCGTCATACGATAATACCCAGAAACCTTTTATTTTAGACAATCGGATATTTCCCATTATATTCAGAATAGGACGTAATTTATTGAAGTAGACGTTACGGTTATTCCGGGCGCTTTCACAATCTTTATCAGGCCAAAGGCTTTTCTGTAATTCGTTGGAGGTGATGCCTTTTCCGTCTTTTGTTCTGAAGTACAGGAGAATGAACATCTGACTAATGGTAGGCGTGAACAAGTGCGAGATATTTGCCCCTTTTGAATCTAATGCCTCAAACATATCCAGCATATAAATGGCGGGGTATGTAACTTTGTTTTCTTTCTCCTTCGTTTTTTTATCCTGTTCGTTGTCCGATTCGACGGCTTTCAGTACGGAATTGATATACATCATCTTTTTTATCCGTTTCACGATCAGGTATGTCAGTATGCCCATGACGATAAAAAGTAATATATATAATAATGTATAGGAAATATTGGCCGTTTTATTTTCCGTCTGCAAAATCTCCGTCATGCCGAGGGGTGGGTAAGAGATAGAGTAAATATCAATCATGCTGTTGTCTCCCACCATGTATGAGGCGACGGCAAAGAGCGCCGAACTGTCTGCAGGAATGAACAGGTCGCAATAAGATTCCACATCATTAAACAGGAACGGAATAGGATTTCCCAGCCTGCGGAATTTCGGCTCTTGCAGACTGTATTCGTGCAGGAATAATTGTGTTTCGTAAATATTGTTCGGATAGGATAACGTGTAAAAGGTTTGGTTCGCCTTATTCACAACCAGCGAGTTGCTGTTCGTGAAATGTTTGTCGACGCTTGGGAGTTCCCATATCTTCCGAACACTCTGCGTATAAGGATTGATTGCGTACAGATCGTAATAATTATGCGGCGATTCGTATTGTTTTCCCGAAGCATTGCCGTATCCTCCGAAGCAGAGCAGGAGCGAGTCGCTCCACACGCCCATGGCTGCAAGGTAACGTGGATGTATAGCGGCTGATAAATCAATGCTTTGCCATTGACTCTCCGTTTTCGAAAAGAATTGCAAAAGCGAATAATATTGATGGAAGCCATATCCTCCAAACGTATATACCGTACTGTTTTTTTCGTCAAAATATTTATTGTGGTGCATGAAACGACGTGGAGAATAGGCATCATCCTCATTGTCCCATTTCTGTGTGGCAAAATTAAATTTCCCCAGTCGGTTTTTTATAAAATCGTACGATATCAATTGATCGTTGGTTTCGTCATATAATAATTGATTGATGTCTACACTGAAGGGAGTTCCATGTCCGGATGTTATCTCATAAGTCAGATCTTTTTCCGCATCATAAACATGAATCAGTTTGTCTTTTGCGATGAGAATCTTTTTGTCTTTCTTGTCAAAAGCGATTTGAGGATATTTGCCGGCGACAGTGATGGTCGCCCGTTTTTTCCATTCGGTACGATAGTCAATTTCCCAGACCGCGTTTGTCGCGACGGCTTTTTCCGATTTAAATTCGTCGAAGACGCAACGGTCGCTATGTCTGTTTAATCTCCAGTGTCGTATCGGTCGGTTCTTATAGTCGAGTATCCTAACGTCCTTTAAAATAAAAGGCGCGACATCTGTTGTTGAAAAATTGATATCATTATTCCGTCCAAAACAGATATTGAATTTTTTCAGGTGACGGACATCATGATTTATTGATTTCTGTTGGCCGTTAAGAGAGATTTTTATTTCATTGTTTTCGATATCTACTGTCAGTTCTGTTTTTATCCATTCTCCTTTTGCGTTTTCCCGTATTTCGGAAGTTGGGAAATTTGTCAGCGTAGTATTACCGGATACAAGCATCAGACTTGGGGATTCAATATTAGAAATCAAGTCAATATTTGTATTCTGATTGCATATAATCCTGAAGATATATCCGTAAGTATCGTGTTCAGGTCTCATTTTAAAATCAAATGAAAGGGTGAAGCCGTTTGAGAATGAAAACGGCTTCTCCGGCGTCAAGTCCAACCCGGTCCTGCTGTCTTTATCTACTAAAAAAGAATGGAAATAAAGCCCTTCCTCTACTTTATTTTCCGTGTTATCAGCCCATGCAAAAGATAATCTGATGAGTGTGATGAACAATAATACGACTTTCTTGAGCCTTTGACTTACTATTTCCGGCATCTTGCCGGTCTGACGCGGCGTATGGAGCGCCCAATATAGACCGTCTCTGATATAACAATGTAGTTGAGCGCCTGTTAATCGGTCTTTCGGTGGTAACATATAGCGTTTTCCCGGATAACAACAGTCTGCAGTATTAAAAAAACGAAAATGGCACATACTTTTGCTTATTTTTGATTTGCCGCACAAATATACATAAAAAATCCGGTTTCGCAAAATGTGATAAAGTTAAAAATAAATTTTTGCGTGAAATGGCTGATTTTGCAGTAGTAGACAGTTATATTTCGATCGACTTGCCGGCGCTTAATAAAACGCTTAAAAAAACGCTTAAAAAAACGATAATGATTTTTTTTCGATTTATTTTTCGGATTAAGCGTTTTATTAAGCGTTATTTTAATGGGTAGTTCTTTTCTTTGCAGAAAATTTAAAGATTAATTCATTATGAAAAAGTTATGTCGTTATAATGTATGCGTTCTGTTGATAGTTTCGATAACGTTGTTTGTGGCTTGTTGCGGTCGGACAAAGGATGTAAAATCGTTTGTAGATTATGTGAATCCATATATGGGTAATATCAGCCACATTCTTGTACCTACTTATCCAACCATCCACTTGCCGTACAGTATGCTAAGAGTTTATCCCGAACGAGGCGATTATACGTCGGACCTCATTCGTGGTCTGCCGGTGATTGTTACAAGTCATCGTGGCAGTTCCGCCTTTAATATTAGTCCGGTTTCCGGTACACAGGATTTATTGCCTGTGATGAGTTATGCCTATGACCAGGAAGAAATCACGCCTTACAGTTATAAAGTATTTTTGGATGAACAGCAGGTGGATGTACGTTTTGCACCTTCACACCGTTCGGGTATCTACGAGATTACATTCGAAAGGGAGGATGAACCACATTTGTTAATGCTGAATACGCGCAACGGAGGAATCAATATTACAGAAAAGGGCGTGACGGGATACCAGCGAATTTCGGGTATGAAAGGCGGTACAATGAACGTATATGTCTTTTTTGAAACGAAGGAAAAACCCTTATCCTCCGGCGTTTTGTCAGAAGAAAAACAGGCCTCGGACGCAACAGGGACGGGAAGACGGGGACGGAATGACAGTACAAACAACTTTATAGATCGTAACAGGAAAAATGTGGAAGGTCGGAATCAGGCCGTTGCGCTTGACTTCGGAACGGAGAAGACGATACACCTGCGTTACGGCGTTTCATTTATTGATGAAATACAGGCGGAAGCTAACCTGCGTAGCGAAATTAATACGTACGATTACCGGGATGTCGCCCATGCCGGACGTGATATCTGGAACAATACGCTGGGTAAAATTCGTGTGGAGGGTGGTACGGACGATGAAAAAACCGTATTCTATACCTCTTTGTACCGTACCTGCGAACGTATGATAAACATTTCGGAGGATGGACGTTATTATGATGCCTTTGCGGGAGGGAAAGTTCGGGAAGATGGCGGAACACCTTTCTATACGGACGATTGGATTTGGGACACCTATCGCGCCGTACATCCGTTGAGGATATTAATTGAGCCGGAAAAGGAACGTGATATGATTTGTTCATATATCCGTATGGCGCAAGCATCACAGGAAGGTTGGATGCCGACTTTTCCCGAAGTAACGGGCGATAGTCATCGCATGAACGGAAACCATGCCGTGGCTGTTGTTTGGGATGCATATGCCAAGGGGTTACGGGGTTTCGATCTGAACGAGGCATACCAGGCATGTAAAAAGGCGATTATGGAATCTACACTTATCCCGTGGGTGCGGGCGGAAGCTGGCGTGCTGGACGATTTCTACAAGCAAAAAGGTTATTTTCCGGCTTTGAAACCGGATGAAACGGAAACAGTGAAGGAGGTCAATTCTTTTGAAAAACGTCAACCCGTAGCTGTTACCACAGGAACGTCGTTCGATCACTGGTGTTTGTCGCAGATCGCAAAAGAACTCGGACTGGAGGACGATTACCGCTATTTCCTGCGTACTTCATATAACTATCGCAATCTTTATAACGAAGCGACAGGTTTTCTCCATCCCAAAGATCATGAAGGGAATTTCATAGAACCGTTCGATTATCGTTTCTCCGGCGGAGCGGGACTGAGGGATTATTACGATGAAAATAACGGATGGACATATCGCTGGGACGTGCCGCATAATCCGGGCGACTTGATACGCCTGATGGGATCTGGCGAAAATTTCGTTCGGAATTTGAATAACACATTCCGTGAGCCAATGGGTATGAGCAAGTCTACATTCTACAGCAAAATACCCGACCAAACAGGGAATGTCGGACAATATTCGATGGCAAATGAGCCATCCATGCACATCCCTTATTTATATAATTATGCAGGACAGCCGTGGATGACACAGAAGCGTGTCCGTCAGCTGCTCGGCATGTGGTTTCGTAACGATTTGATGGGTGTGCCCGGCGATGAAGACGGCGGAGGGCTGTCGGCTTTTGTCGTATTTTCGGCGATGGGTTTTTATCCGGTTACGCCGGGAATGGCGGCTTATAATATGGGCAGTCCGTTGTTTAGCAAAATCAGCATTGATTTGGGAGGCGGGAAACGTTTTGATATAGAAGCGGTTGGTTGTTCGCGTGAAAATAAGTATGTGCAAAGCGCTACTCTTAATGGAAAACCGTGGGACAAACCGTGGTTTGGTCACGATGACATCGGGAATGGCGGCAAGTTGGTATTGATCATGGGAAATCGTCCCAACTACACATGGGGCGCTAAGGCTGATGATGTTCCGCCTTCAGCGGAACGGATTGACTGAATAGATATACAGGAATATTAGCTGTATTTTATTCAAAAGAAAATTACATGAAAAGCCTGAGTTTTCCAAACGCATGAAATGAAAATACAATTGACACAGGAAAATTATAATTACCTTAAATCTGCAACTTAATAGTTTTCCATAAAAGGCAAAGCGCTGATATAAAATAATTTATACGGCGCTTTGTTTTGTGTAAGATTTCACCTGTTTTTGTGATCTCGACAAAATCGTACATTCTTCGCACCGTTTTGATTTAAAAGGAGAGAGTTTAAGAAAAAAACAGTAATTTTGTAGCTTGTAATAACATAACGAAGATAAAGAAAGATGGAAGCAAAAGAAGTAAGCAAAAAATCAGTAAAACGGTTTATCATCGCGAATCCGATATACGATACGGTGTTTAAACGCTTGATGGAAAA
>JAIRMH010000341.1 GCA_031258835.1 Tannerella sp. | reverse complement strand
TTCAGATTGAAGGCAATTTGGTCGTAATGGCTTGTCTTTCCCAAATCGGTAGGATGTTTTTTTATTGCCGGCGGTACCGTAAAACCGTATTTTTCCAGCGCTTTCATCGTATCGTCCTCTACTTCAGGAATATTGAAATCACCCAAAAGGATATAACTTGTATTCTCTTTTTTTGCCCGTTTCGACAAAACGGATGTAATTGTATCAATCTCTTTCTCACGTTTTTTCTTATCGGCAACAGAATTGGAACCATAATAAATATGAACCGTCGTCAAAATAAATTTGAACCAGCCCGCCTGAAATGCGATGGAATAAGGTGTTCGAGCAAACTGTAATTTCCCGTCAATCAGTTTTTCAGACGGTAAAGTAATTTCACCTGCCATTTTTTTGAAACTGATTTTGCTCCTGTCATACAGGAAAGCCATCCTTTCTCCGCCTCCTGCACTGCCGTCGGTAGAGTCGGTAACGAAATAGTCCCAATTCAGGTTGAGTAACTTCATCAATTCATCAAGTCCGTTCAGATTAGCCGAAACTTCCTGAACTGCAACCAAATCGAAGCGGCTGATTATTTCTGCAAGATAAAACAGGCTTTCTTTCCGTCGATTGTCGCCAAATTCTCTGATATTCCATGTGGCAAGCAGTAACGTGTTTGTCGCCGTTTTTTGTGGAATATCCCTGTCTAACCGACTGCGCAATCTCAGCAGATTGTTTACTGTGCGCAAGCGTTCGATCTTATTCAAATTTTTAAGCGGATGATAACAGGGCATAAATGAATGTTTTTTGAATTTTCTATGTGACAAAGTTAATAAAAATAATAAATATAGGAAGTCCATTATAAAAGACAGACGGATAGAAATATACATTTGCGACCGATGATGTAACAAATTTGTCACCTGTTTTTAACCCTGTTGTGATGTGAATTCAATTCCTTTGCACTCAAAATTAATAAAAGTGAATGTGCCATAAAGTTGTAGCATCCTTAAAATAAGCAACTTTTTTGAGTTTCATGACAAAATTTCACAGATTCTCAAAAATATTTTGTACATTCGCCGGACAAAAAGCAAAGAAGGAATGTCTAATTCAAGTAATTCGGATGTTGAAATATTGAACGCTCTAAAACTTGGAAATAAAGATGCTTTCGAACTTATTTTCAAAAAATACCATGCAAAAATATACAATTTTGCATGGGCTTCCCTGTACGACAAAAGTTTAGTGGAAGATATTACCCAGAGTGTTTTTCTTTCGGTATGGGAACACAAAAAGGATATAATACCCGGTAAAAATTTTTCTTCTTGGCTTTTCACTATTGCCAAAAACCTAATTTACAGAGAGACGGAAAAAATGATGCTGACTGTCAAGTACGAAAATCATCTCAAAAGCCATTTTAATGAAGAAGATTACTCGTCTGAAGAGAAGATTGATGCCGATTCTTTGGAAGAATTGATTATGCAATTGATTGAAAAACTTCCTGAAGCCCGGAAAAAAGTGTTTCTTTTGCATTTCAAAGAAAATCTGAAAAACACCGAAATAGCTGCAAAACTTTCTATTTCAGAAGAAAATGTTGAAATGCAACTCAAACGTTCTTTCAATTATATCCGGAAACATCTCGCCAATTACCTGTCTTTAATGGCTTTGCTTTGTGTACAGTAAAGCCTTCGGAATGTTAAAAAACAATAAATATCAGAATGGCTGTTAGGGAAATGCCCCCATTGCGTATATTAATTATAGAGCAATGAAAAACGAAATAAACATATTACTGGAAGAATTCCTCAAAAAGCAGGCAAATGCAGAGGAAACAATCCGTTTGAAGGAACTCTTCCATCAAACAGGAGCAAAGGAAATGCTGTCTGACTTCTATAAGGAAAAGTGGGAAGAAGCAACATCCGCCCCTATTGATGCGGAAATACAAAAACGAATGTGGATGAATCTGCAGGAGCGGATAAACACGGACACTGCTGTTCCGGTAAAACTTCCACTTTGGAAAAAATATTTCCGTATTGCGGCGGCAATATTACTCCCCCTGCTTTTTACCGGTTTGGGGTATTATTATTCGGAAAACAGGTTTTATCAACCTCATGACAAAACGCTTGTTCATGTAGACCGGGGGCAAAAAGCCGGCCTGCAATTACCCGACGGAACACAAATCCGGCTTAATTCCGGGAGTTCCCTGACATACGATAATACATACAACAAAAAGGAACGGGTAGTTCACTTACAGGGAGAAGCTTGGTTTGAAGTAAACAGGGATAAAAAGAAGCCGTTTATTGTAAAAACAGACGCTGTTTCCATTGAAGCTGTCGGTACAAGTTTCAATGTCAAAGCATACCCTGACGATGATTATATCATTACAACACTGATAGAAGGCTGTGTACGGGTAAGCAATCATTCGCTGTCGGATTTACTGGCCCCCAATGAACAGCTTGCTTTCTCCCGCAATACAGGACAATTTGCCAAAAGCATATTGTTGAATGCCGAAAGAAATACATCATGGCTGAATAATCAACTGTCATTTGACCGGGAACGCATGGAAGATATTGCAAAAATATTGGAACGCATGTATAATATTCAGGTAAAGTTTGCTTCCGAGAACCTGAAAAATATTCGTTTCTCTGGAAAAATCAAGAATAACAATCTGGAGAGCGTCCTGCAATTAATTGCTTTTGTTTCACCCATCCGTTATACGCTGGAAAACGATTCAACAGTCGTTATTATGGAAAGTCCGCCCCGTACTCATAAATAAAAAAACAATAAAAAACTGCACCATGAACACATCATAATCACAAACATAAAAACAAAACGGAATAATGTTCCCGCATCATTCCGCTTTAAGCAACAGGTTCCAACAAGAAAACGCCTTTATTTATTGAAGACATAAATCTTCGAAGAGTCTTTTTTGTACCTTTTGCGATGCAAAGATAAATAAAAATACTTAAATCATAAAACATAAAGAATCATAAAACAAACGTATAGCAATGAATAATATGAAAAATATTTCAATTTGCCTGTTAACATGTTTTTGGGCAATAACTTTTCAGACTACGCTATCTGCTCAAGTTTCCGTGTCGGCAAGCAAACAAAAAATAAGGCAGGTCATGCTTCAAATAGAGAAAAACAGCGATTACAGTTTCTTTTACAGCGATGACCAACTGGATTTGGAGAAGGAAATCAGCATGGACGCAAAGGATGAAAGTATCGAATCAGTATTAGACAAAGTATTCAAAGGGACGAACATTGCTTATAAGATTGATAGCGATAAGCAAATTCTATTGACAGTCGGAGAACGGAAGGAAAAGCCGGCCGTTCCGAAAAGAAAATATTCCGGAACCGTTACCGACGAAAAAGGCGAAGCAGTCATCGGTGCGAGTATCGGCATCAAAGGAAGTAAAACAGGAACCGTAACCGATGCCGACGGACGGTTTTTCATTCAAGCCGTCGCGGGAGCTACCCTGTCCGTTTCCTACATCGGGTTTACAGCCAAAGAAGTTAAGCTTGGTAATGACACCGAATTGCGAATTGTTATCAGCGAAGACACTAAACTGCTCGACGAAATAGTGGTTATCGGTTACGGTGTACAATCTCAGAAGTTAATAACCACTTCCATCAGCAGACTGAAAATGGACGGTGTTGATCAAGGCAACGATTTCAATCCGGTCAAAATGTTACAGGGACGTGTCACAGGCGTCAACGTTTCCAATGCTTCGGGGACGCCCGGCGCCGAACCGAACGTAATTATCAGGGGCGTCGGGTCGATAAGCGGGAACAGCGCACCCCTGTATGTGGTGGACGGCATACCGAGCGAGAAATATCCCCGCCTGAATCCCAACGACATTGAAAGCATGGAAGTATTGAAAGACGCTTCGGCGGCTGCCATCTACGGCTCCCGCGCCAATACGGGCGTAATCATCATCACTACCAAATCGGGAAAGTTGGGCAAAACCGAAATTGACTTTTCTGGCAGGACGGGGTTCGGCATCATCGGTTCGGATATTCTCATGGCAAACGCTCAGGAATATGCCAATGCCATGCAGGTCGCCATAGATAACTATAACGTCCAAATGCGAACCAACCTGAAATTCTATACCCCTTCAGTGATTCAAAACACCGACTGGGTCGATTTGATTTCCCGTGACATTGCTTGGTCGCAGGCTGGATCGGTCAGCATCTCCGGAGGAAATGAGAAGACAACTTTCTATGCTTCCTACGGATACAACAATCAGGAAGGCTATCTGAATAAAAGCAATTACACCCAAAACACCGTGCGAACCAAATTCGGACACAAAATAAACGATATTTTCAAATTAAACATGAATATCGCCGGAGCCTTCAGCCGGCAGGATGTTCTGGAAGAAACAAGCACCAGCCTGAAAGTGTTGCGAACCGCCCGCGAAGAACAGCCATGGTATTCACCTTACCTAGAAGACGGCACATCCTACAAAGTAAACGGCACTATGATTTTACGGCATAATCCCCTGATGCTTATCAATGAAGAAGACTGGATTCAACGGAAAAATCAACTCTCAGGCATATTTAATATAGAAATAACACCTTTCAAAGGTTTCAAATACACGCCGTCACTAAGCCTTTACGCTATCTTTGACGACGAATCGAAAAAACTTTCCGACCGCCACGATGCACGGAAAAACAACGACGGCTGGTCGGCCCTCAGCCAGCAAAAAGACCTGAGCATTCGCTACGTTATCGACAACATCTTTTCTTACCAGTACGAATGGGAAAAGTTGACCGCATCGGCCATGCTGGGACATTCCTTTGAAAAATACGAATATGAAGAGTTCGGCGCAAGAAGCGAAAACTATGCCAACGGCGCCTATCCCTCTGCCGGTTTCAACGTAATCAATGCCGGCGCCAATATTTATCCCGGAAATATAAACTATACGGGATATGCCATGGAATCCTACTTCGGACGTATCGCGCTGAACTGGGACAACCGCTACATCTTCAATACGTCCTTGCGTCGCGACGGTTCTTCCCGTTTTTCCAAGGAAACACGGTATGGTAATTTCCCATCGGTATCTGCTGCATGGCGCATTTCCAATGAGGAATTTTATTCTTTCAAAGAATACATCAACGATCTGAAACTCCGGGCGAGCTGGGGAATGACAGGAAGCATGGCTGGCGTGGGCAATTTTGCCGCCCTGTCGCTGGTCGGTTCCGGAGGTAACTCGTACAATGGTGCTGCCGGTTTTCAGATTTCGCAGGATGCACAAAACCTGAAATGGGAAAAATCAAGCCAATTTAATCTGGGGACAGATATTGAACTTTTCAATGCACGAATCGCTTTGAATCTGGATGGTTTTTACCAAAAAACAACAGACTTGCTATACAATAAACCGGTTTACGCTACCACCGGGAACACAACCATCCAGTCGAACATCGGAACCATCGAAAACCGCGGAATAGAGTTTGGAGTAAGTGGCAAAATCCTGACAGGCAGTTTCAAGTGGGACGTAAGCGGAAACATCTCTTATGTGAAAAACCGTCTGGTTTCTCTTATTGACGGCGTTGACGAATATATCGTACCGAGTAGCGGCAGCAACCTGCTGGGCGGAACGATGCACATCCTAAAAAACGGGGAACCCATCAGTTCGTACTACATGTTGAAAATGAACGGCATTTACCAATACGACGACGAAGTCCCTGCCAAGTTGTATGCCAAAGGAGTAAGAGCAGGCGATGTCTGCTACGACGATTACAACGACGATGGCGATATTACCGACGCCGACCGCCAAATCACGGGCAAAGCAACGCCCGATTTCGTGGGCGGATTCACCTCAAACATGACGTACAAAAGCTTTGATTTCTCCGTTTTTGCCCAATATTCCATCGGCGGGAAAATCGTCGCCGCTTGGAAAGGCGTAAACGGCGTGGAAGGAACGGAACACCTTGGACTGGCTTATGCTTCCGTCAAAGTCCCCGACAAAGGCGAATCCGTAGAGCAATTCTTCAACATCAGCAAAGAGGCCGCAACCACCTACTGGCAAGGACCGGGAACCAGCAACACCATGCCGCGTCCCGTCCGTCTGGGCGTACACACCGGATACAGTTACGACTACAATGTCCTGACTTCCACCCGTTACTTGGAAGACGCTTCCTATTTCAGAATTAAAACGGTAACACTGGGGTATACTTTCCCGCAGCAATGGCTGGAACGCTTGAAAGTCGCTTCCCTCCGGGTTTACCTGTCGGCAGACAACCTGTTTACGCTTACCAAATATTCGGGCTACGAACCGGAAGCCTCTTATACCGGAACGCCGGGAGCGGCTAACTACGGCATCGATTTCGGGCTGCAACCCTCGCTCCGGACATTCATCGCAGGACTTTCTCTTAAATTTTAAATAATTACGGATATGAAAAAAATAAACATGCTGAAAATCAATTGTATCGTTATCGCTTTTCTGTTACTGAGTGGTTGCGCCAATATGCTGGACGATATCCGTCCTAAAAATCAAATCGCGCAGGATCAGTTAAGCGACCGGGATTTGGAAAAAGTAGTCAACGGAATTTATGCCGCTATGGAAGAATTTGTTTACAGCTATTATTTAGACGGCGACATTAAAGGTGAAAATTTCAAGGGAGGTCCCGGATTCGCATTGAACGACCCGATGCTGATGACTGCCGGTTCGAGCGATGTATTGAGCCTGTGGCGAAAAGCATACACCACGCTCAAACAGGTCAACTTCTTAGTAGAAACGTATGAAGCTGACGACAATCAAGAAAGCGCTACCGTAAAAACGGCAGGCGGAACAGCCTACTATTTCCGCGCACTGATTTATTACAACATGGCGATTCGTTGGGGCGGCGTGCCTGTCCTGCAGAAAAGAACCAATGACATTGTTCCCATATCGCCCGAAAACGAAGTCTGGAATTTCATTCTCGAAGACTTGGAAAAAGCAGAACAGCTATTGCCTGAATTTTCCGATAAATACTATGTTTCCCAAAGCGCCAATGATGCGTTATTTGCAAAAACTTATCTAAGTCTGGGAAATAACGCCAAAGCAGCGGAATATGCCGGAAAAGTCATTGCAAAGACCAACTTTGCTTTGGCTTCCACTTCCGAAGAATACGCTTCTTCCTTTATTTACAATTCACAAAGCAAAGAGATCATTTTCGCTTTGGCAAATGCACGAAGTACGGGCCTCTTGCTTATTTACCAGTCGATCAATGATGTAGACCCAACATGGAATTATGCTCCGGCAGATGACTGTTATGCAGGCTTGTATGCCGATAAAACGGAAAAAGCGGACGACATTCGCGCCCAAGCCGTCTTTAGCGCAAGCGATAATTTACGCACCATCAAATTTGCCAACGGACAGCCGGGACAGTTCATCGCCAATGAAAGCCCCTCGCAATCGCCGATTGTTGTAACCCGTATCGCGGAAATGCACCTGATTCAGGCGGAAGCGCAACGCAATACGCCCGACGGCAGGCAAACGCTGAAAACATTCCTTGATAAACGCTATCAAACCGTCAGCAACATTCCGGCTACTATCAGCGACCGGGATTTTCAAAACATGATTCTCGACGAACGTCACCGCGAATTTTATGGCGAAGGGTTCCGCTGGTACGATTTGAAACGCACCAACCGTTTGGACCTGTTCAAAAGCCTGAACAACCGGAATTACCTGATGTATTTCCCTGTGCCTCAAAACGAAATTGATTTGGCAGGGAAAGACAATTATCCTCAAAATCCGGAATATAATTAATACTATAAAACAATAAAATTATGCAAACAAATCATTTACTAATCGGAATTATATCCGTATTTATTCTAAGTTTTTCTTCCTGCAAAGAAGAAGAAGAGGCGACGTTAATCGTTAAGTTTTCGGTTGAAGACAAGACATATTATGCAGGCGAAGAGGTTTCGTTAATCAACGAAACAAGCGGTGGGTCAGGGAATTATACTTTCCTGTGGGATCTCGGCGACGGAACAACATCGACCGAAAAAGATCCTGTTGTTATCTATGAAACCAACGGAACCTATTCCGTTAAATTAACCGCAACCGATACAGGCGGCAAGAGCGGAGTTGCACAAAAAGTAATCGTAATTGAGCCTGCGCCCATTCCCAGTGTAGGCAATTTGACCTTGAAATGGGTATCGTCCGTTGCGCTTGGAGAAATCCGTTCCGTATCGCCGGCAGTAAGCGACGATAATTTTATTTACATGGCGTCCGAAGACCATAACTTGCGTAAATTCAATGCCGATGGGCAGCAAGTCTGGGCATTCAACCTGTGGACAACTGCCGACGGCGCCGCTCCCGAAGGTCGCACTCTCAGTTCGCCCTCTATCGATCCCTACACGGGCGTAATATATATCGGAACGGGCGAAACCAGCGGTAAAACCGGTCGTGTGTATGCCATCAATCCCGACGGAACGAAAAAATGGGTGATAGCGGGAGATGCCAACACGGGATTCTGGAACAAGGGAAATGCCTCCACTCCACGCATCAATTACCTGATGTGTCCTGCGGACGAAAATTACGTCTATATGGGCAACGGCGGCTCTACAGGATCGGTACTTGCCGTAGATAAAAATACAGGCGTACGGCAGGGATACGTGGCCAGCGCCGACGGAAGCGGCGGTCCCGCAGGAGGCGTTTCGGGTGGATTAGTCATGACCAAAAACAAAACCCTGATTTGGGCAGGTCAAAACAACGGCTTCTTCAGCGTGTCGGCAACTGCTTTGGCTTCAGGAGGCAACACAACATGGAATTGGAACATATACAATGCCGCGCCAAACAAGACCTCGGATTATCCCAACGGTTCGCCTGCCGTCGACGCTGATGGAACGATCTATGTAGGCGCGACTTTTGCCGCCGATGATAATCGAGTCTTGGCATTCACCGCCGATGGTACGACAAAATGGGAAACCCAACTGGGTGAAACCGGCAAACTCGATCAGGGCGGTACAGTCATTGACAGTGAAGGCTCGGTCATCATCAGCCTCAAGCGTGCCGAAGGACAAAGTAACGGCGGAATTGTCGCACTGAATCCTGCCGACGGCGCGATTAAGTGGCAATACGGCATCCCTGAAGACGTGAGTGGAACGCCTGCCATCGACCAGACCGGAAACATTCATTTCGGCACACAGTCAGGTAATTACTACGTTATTAAATCCACGGGAGGAAATGCCGAATTAGTGGTGAAACGCGACATTGCCGCCTTGATTGCCGAAAGCGGAAATACGAGTTGGAATGCGGAAGCAGGAAAAATCTGGAGTTCTCCCGCTATCGGTGACGACGGGGTTATTTACATCGGCATTACCAATACGGACGATACCTCCAAGAGCGCTTTGGTTGCCTTGACCGATCCGGGTATCACGGGCATTGCCGATTCCGCATGGCCCATGCGCGGACAAAACCGCAAGCATACCAATACACAAAGATAATTTCGTCCGCTATGAAACGAACAATCTATTTGATAGCGTTAGTATTCATTGTTTTGTCTTGCAACGATGGAGGACAAAACAATGAATATGAGTTGCCGGTACCCGGGGTGGAGGTTTCCAATCCCGTACCGTGTCTGGGTGAAGAAGTGCAGTTTTACTTCCAGTCTGATGTCTCCGCCAGTCCCGTATGGGACTTCGGAGATGGAACCACTTCGACCGATGCACTGGTAAAACACGCTTTTACGGAAGAAAAACAATACGACGTTACCCTCACATTGAGCGATGGCGCAGGAGGAAAAGTGACCGTTCACACCACAATAGAAGTGATGGGCAAAAGCTTGCAAGCGGAATTGCAACGCTTGGTTTCTACACCATCGGAAATATGGCTTTGCGCCCATCGTGGCAATACGCATGCGGGCAAGCAAAACGGCATACCTGAAAATTCGATCGAAGCCATTCAAAAAGCGATCGAAGCAGGCGCCGATATGGTGGAAATTGATGTACGGACAACAGCCGATGGACATTTTGTCCTGATGCACGACGCTACAGTCAACCGCACGACGAATGCCTCCGGTAATGTGAAAGACAAAACACTGGCGCAGCTTAAATCCTATAAACTGCGGGCGGCAAACGGTACGCTGACCAGTTGCACTGTTCCATCACTGGAAGAAGCCTTGCTGACAGGACGCGGCAAGATATTCTTCAATCTGGACAAAATAGATGAAGTGAACAACAAGCGTAAATTGGTAGCTTTGGTTGATTCGCTGCACATGCTTGACAGGGCATTGTTTTACGTTAGTAGCGATAAAGAAGCAGGTAGCGAACTGAGAAACATTAATCCCAAAGTAATTGTTTTTCCGTGGGTATCAAATATCACGGCCATAGACAGTTGGTCGGTTCATTCAAACATTCATCTTGTTCAGTTGGATTATAAAGGCGCAGAAGCTGCAAATCTGATAACAACCGCACGGACTAAACAGATGGTAGCCTATTCCAATACGCTGGATAATGCGGGTGACAACGAAATTCTACGAGGAAATTTTTCATGTCTTCTGCAAATTAAATCATTACAACTTCAAGTAATCCAATCGGATTATCCTGAAATTATAAAAAACTATCTTAAATAAATTCACATTTTAAATTCAAATTATAATCATGAAAAAGTATTATCTCTTATTAGTAATCTTATTAAGCATAAGATTGGCAGGTTTTGCTCAACCAGCCGTAGAAATCAAATGGGCAGTCAATTGCGGTACGGGAAATATTGACGCTAATTCTCCGGCATTAAGCGTGAGTGGTGATACCGTTTATTTTGTCAACGACACAGACGGGAAACTGTATGCATTCAATGCTTCAAATGGAACGCAAGTTTGGAATTTCACATTGAATGTAGCCAAATCAAATCCAGCACGTACAAGTGTATCCGTCGGAAACGACGGTACGATTTATGTTCCTGTCGGTTCAAACGACGATGCTCCGGCTTATCTATATGCCGTAAATCCGGATGGAACCGAAAAATGGAAATACAGCATCGGATCCGGGGCAAACATTACCTATATCACGCCTGCCATAACGAAAGACGGGGATAATATGGTCGGTAATAAAGGAACCAACGGCGCTCTTCATCTGGTAGATGGAGAAACAGGAACACAGAAAGCGTATGTAAAACCGTCGGGCGGCGTACTTGGTGCTATTGTTGTATCGCAGGAAAATATTGCTTATTCCCAATCGGGGAACAGTGGATTCAACGCCTACAATCTGAATGAAATTGACGAAGAGCAGGCTCCGGCTCACTTAGGCAACTACAAGGTGGATCCATCAACGAATTATTACGCCGCCGGTTCTCCTGCCATTGACCAAAACGGGAATTTGCTTGCTGCCGCCGGTTCGGGAAAAATCGTGTCTTTACACCTTAATCCGACATTGAAAGCGAACTGGGTATATCCCACCGACGAAAACCTGAGTAAAATCGAACAGTCGGGAGTGACAGTCGGCGCCGACGGAACGCTTTATGTAGCCGGTTCCGAAAACAAAAAGATTTACGCTCTGAATCCCAACGGAACGCTTAAATGGACATTTACCACAGAGGGAAATGCACAAAGTGTTCCCGCTGTTGATAACAAAGGCTATATTCACTTTGGCGACGATTTAGGGTATTATTATATCATCGAAGACAAAACCACCGGTGCGGAACAACTCTATAAAGCCACTTTGAGTAATAGTTCCGCAACAGCTACCCGAATATGGTCGTCCCCTGCCATAGCCGGCGACGGCTCCATTTACTTTGCAGCAAATACATCCGGTGGTGTTTTCCTGTTCAAAATAGCTGTATCCGGCGTAACCGGCCCTGCCAACAGCTACTGGGCAATGAAAGGCGGCAATGCACAGCGCACCGGTTTGGAAGCGTATCATTCTATTGATTTCATCATTAACACCACCCGTCCGGCAAGCGACTACACGTTGAATTACGGCGATATTATTTTTGAATCGAACGGACAATTGACTGATATTGGCAGCGACGGTTTGGCAGTTGAAGG
>JAIRMH010000029.1 GCA_031258835.1 Tannerella sp. | reverse complement strand
TTGTACGTCCAATGAATGATGGAGGAATGGGAAGTATATTAATTATCAATAAGAACGATGAATCTGACAGAATATTTGGCGAGCAAATAGGTGAATGTTGTTTTGTGGACGAAGATGGCATAGACGTTGTAGTATCTTTAAATATTGATAACAAAGGGAATTTATTTGAATTAGATATTTGGAAAACCAATTTTAGTCCATTAATATGGAAAGAATAAAAAATGGCCAATCTTATCCACATAGGAACGATGGTAGTACATTCCAAAATAAGGAAGGTATTTTACCTTCAAAAGGTCAAGATTATTATAAGGAATATGTACACCCTACTACTGGGGTTAATGGGATAGGCTCTCAAAGAATTATCATAGGGAGAAGTGGTGAATATTATTATTCTCCAGACCATTATAGAACGTTCATTCGATTTAAGTATTGACAATTTTTATGAAACAAGGTGAATTTTACTATATTGAAGATGAAAAAGCATTACACAATCAAAATAATTCTTATTTGGTAAAAATTGATTGTATTAATTCTAAGGAGGAACTATTATCTGATTATTCTATTAAATTAAAGTTTCCTTCATATTTTGGATTTAATTGGGATGTTTTGAGGGATTGTTTATCATATTTGGAAAACATAGCACAAAATGCAGTAATAATATACCACCAAGAACTTCCAAAATTAAAAGAAAGCGATTTAATAACTTATTTGGAAATTCTGAGTGAGACTGTAATTCAATGGCAGAAATATGAAGAACATGATTTTGAGGTCTATTTTAATATGCAAGACTATGATAAAGTTTATCAACTTATTGGATAGTTGTGGTAAGCCCTTATCGGTTTCTCTTTTTTCGGAACAATACAATAGGGACAATGAAATACAAGTGAAATGCAATTCTTCACTTGGCGAATCATTCTCCAAAAAGATACAAGTGGAGGGAATTTATCTTCTCACCAGTTTATGGCTATATATGTGGATGTGGAATATGTAACAATCATGCGATACAGTCAACTACAGATGATTTTTTTTGAAGGCGCTCGTTACTCAGACAAAGTTTTGAGTCAAATGGAAAACACACTATATATAAGACACGGTTTTCCAAAAAGTGTTGATGGATATGCTAATGAGTATGGTTATAGACATACGCAAATTGGTGGTGATGGACAAATATATCAAATTTGGAATTGTCAGGAACTTATAAAGGACAAACTGGAGTATTTCAATATATCAAGGGACCTAATGGAATTATTAACCATAGATATATGAAACCGTAATAATACAGATCAAATATGAACAGGGCAATATATATTAATTATATGAATTTTATACGCAATGTGGGACGCCCCATGTCAGAAACTAATGAGGGTAGTAATGAATTTGCATTAAACACAAAAGATGCATTATATGCAATTACTCTTTTAAGAGGTTCTCAAATGCCCATATTAGGCGGAGATATTGTTTCTGAAGACAAGAACGGACAACTTGTTTATGCCATCTATCTCTGGGGATATGAATATACTTATTTAAACTGGTACTATGAAATGGAAAACCTCGACAGGAAAGGAGACGAATATATACAAAGAAGCTACAAACTTGCACAGGAAAAGATTATTGCAGCAAACGACGTTGCCAAACGTTTAGGAAAGGGTTGTTACATCGTTTTTGTGGTTTAAAATCATATAAATAAAAGCGTCCTGTCCTGAAACAAATTTATAAAATTGATATATCTTTGTTGTGAAAATTGGCAAAAGATGAAAAAGTTATTTTTGACATTATTTGTATTGCTGACAGTGGTTTCCGGTTTTGCTCCCGGAGCATTACGCCCATTGTGCAAGTCTATTTTATGTTTTAACATCACAAAAACAGGTGAAATCTTGCACATATCAAAGCGCTGGATAATTTATTTTATATCAGTGCTTTGTCTTTTTCTTTGTAACTCTTGGCTGCGGATTTAAGGAAACAAAACAAAATAAATCATGAAAAAAACATTTATATCCATACTGATAGGATTGGCAAACCTGTTCGCCGTTAATGAAACGCTTGCACAGGACGACGATACGACATTTGTGGCAGTCGCCGGCAACGCAGAAGATATTTCGTGGGAGGCAGACGACAGACAGGGTAGTATTCGATGCGATTCGGTTGTTTTTGCCGCCGTATATACTTCGTCAGATGAACCGGATTCACTCTATGAGGCCGGACTTAGACGCCAACTTCGGATTGAACTGTATTTAAATGAATCATTCAACAGGGTCGATACGGTTAAACTTGTGACATGGTCTAAAATGTTTCCTCCTTTTGGACCAAGAAACTGTAAGGCCGAGTTATTAGATGAGACCGGTAAAGTCATACGAGACCTTGAATCGACCGTAGTTTTTAGGCCTGTGCCTTTTGATAGACAGGTATTAATGGTCAATGTCGGAGGATTAGACGGATATCGTATCAGGCTGTCGTATGATATTGTGGGAACTGTGAATATTTTCCGGCATTTTCATAAAGATAATTTAAATAAGGTGGAATGGTTCAGCAACGAATTGGATCAATTTGTACCTCCTTCGGGTGTTGTATACGACAGGATCGCTGTTAGGAACGACACTGACGGAACGGTGTTTTTATCCTCGTGCAGAGATAATAAAAACGTAGAGGAGAACTTGAAAGACGTGCAATTCGTCCTGGTTGACACGAACGAAGTAGTCATTCGGAAACATGTCGTCGGCGACGTGTTTTATTCGATATACCTGATTGATTCGCCGACGTTGCAAAAGTTTGAAAAGATAAGGGAACGATTTAACGCCGGCATGGAGGTCTTACTTGCCGGTAGCGAAGTCGCCAAATCGTTCGACATCGTAACCGCCTGTTGGAACATCGCGAACGTCGGCGGAATGGGCAGGGGATTCGGGAATTTTATCTTGTGCGACACCTCGTTTGCCTCTTCCACGGTAAGTTTGATTCATGAAAGCATTCATATCCTGTATCCGTTCAGAGAGAAGAAGGCGTCTAAAGCTAAATATTTCATAGGAGAATCGTTGGTGGAATGGGTAGCCCATTACGTCGTGTTCGGTCGTTTTTCGCAGGATATGTCACAGTTCGATTTTTCGGAGACGTCGCTCTATGAAATAGACGTCAACAACAGTAAGACGTTCAATTATCTCTACAACAAAGGGCCTCATATCATTCAACAGTTTGCCGACAATACAGATCCGGCGCTGTTGAAAAACGCAATACTGCACTTTTTCATACTCAACAAAAATACGGATGTCGGTTATGAACATTTTCTGCAATACCTGTCAAATTTCTTTCCGGAAGAGGAGATTCGTCTGTTAGACGAACGCGTCAAAAACAAATCTCATATCGAATAGCCAATGGACAGCGATATCCCTGTTTCCGTCGTCATGTCTGCTAATGCGGAGAAATACACAACTCCACGGCAGACATTTCGGCAAATGCCTTTTGATAGTCGCGTTCGGCTTCCAGCGTTTTATTTATCGCGTCGTAATACAAGCCGATTTCGAGAATGTAGTCTAACAGTGATATTTCGCCGGCATCCAGCGCTTTTTTCAGCAAGTCGGTATTGTTGACCGTCGCCAATGATTGACGGTACTTTTGGGCTGTCATCTCCAATCCTGCAACACGGCTGTACAGTATTTTAAGGTGGTTATAAAACTGTTGGCGGCTGTCGGCTTCGCGCGATTCGGCGGCGGCGACCGATGCTTTGGCTTGTTTCACGCGCTTTTTGTTTTCCCACAAAGGGATGGAAATGCCGAGCGTAAGCCCCTGATATTGCTGGCCGACGACTTTTTCGCTCATGTATCCTGCCGAGAAAGTAGGCAATCTCATGGCTTTGTTTAGCGACACCTGCTGTTTGCCGACTTCAATTTCCTGCCTGGCATATTCCAATACAGGATTTTTTTGTGCGGCTTGTAAAAACCACTCGTCGAAGTCGGCAGGAAGCGAAATATTATCGTATTGGTAATCGTCCATGGTGATGTCGATTCCGCCGTTTAGCCTTTTGAGTTGTGAAACTAAGGCGCTTCGTTCTACGTCGATGCGGGATATTTCGCCTTGCACACTCGAAAGGTTGAGTTGTACCTTATTGTATTCCAGGAGGTTGGCATCGCCTTTGTCCAGGCGCAATTTATAACCTTCGGCAATTATTTCGGCATGTTGCCGGCGCACGTCTAATGCCCGTCGGAGGGCATTGTAGAAAATCAGTTCGATGCAATATAACTTTGCTTCCAACAGAATATTCATGCGGTCGGCTTTGTATTGCCATTCCACCAGATTATTTTGTCCGTCGGCAACCTTTCTTTTCATTCCCGTAAGGGTAGGAATATCGAAATTCTGTTTGATATTGACGTCTGTCCGGTTGCCTGTTTCGCCGGGATTCCCCCACAGGTAGTTGAACTCCACTTCGGGATTACTCAAATAGATGCCTGTTTTATTATCTAACTTTTGTGCATTGGCGGTTTCGCGAAGCGCTCTGAGGGTCGTATTGTTCTCTGCTATGGATGTCAGTACTTTGTTCAATTGAGAGTTGAACGTTGACAGTTGAGTATGATTTTCGTTTTGTGCAAAAAGCGAATGGCATCCGACAATCGCTAAAATGACTGTTATGATTATTGTTTTCATTTTATTTTTGTTTTTAATTGATTTATTCTTCATTATCCGTTATCTCGTTGTCTTTTATAACTTTTTCTTCCGTCTTTTTGTTTGTCAGGAGGTACATAACCGGAATGATAAAACCGTTAAGGAAGGTAGACGTGAGTAATCCGCCGAGGATTACCTTCGCCATCGGGCTTTGAATTTCGTTACCCGGAAGGTCGCCGCCCAAAGCCAACGGTATCAGGGCAAGTCCCGAACTTAGCGCCGTCATCAGAATCGGGTTCAAACGATCCGACGAACCGCGCATCACACTCTCGCGAGCCGATAAGCCTTCATTTTGCAAATCGTTGTAACGCGATATGAGCAGCATCCCATTTCGCGTGGCGATTCCGAACAGGGATATAAACCCGATGATTGCCGGGATACTGATGACGCCGCCTGCAAAAAAAATCATGAACACGCCGCCGATAAGCGCCAACGGGAGGTTCAGCAGGATCACCGCCGACTGGGTGATGTTTCGAAATTGATTGAATAGCAACAGGAATATGATTAAAATAGAGAACAGGGAAGTGATGAGCAGGATGTTCGAAGCTGCCTGTTCGCTCTCAAACTGTCCGCCGTATTCAATGTGATACCCTTCGGGCAATTTCACATTGGCGTCGACATTCGTTCGAATGTCGTTCACCACGCTCCGCAAGTCGCGTCCGGCGACATTCGCGGATATAACGATTTTTCGCGCCACATTTTCCCTGTTGATGGTGTTAGGGCCTGTAGACGATGAAATATCGGCAATGTAACCGAACGGTATTTTCCGTCCGCCGGCATCCACAATCAGATTACGGATCTGTTCGGCGGTTTTGCGGCTGTCGTCGTTTACTTTCAGCGTCAAGTCGAATGACTTGTTGCCTTCATATACTTGCGATACAACTTCGCCGGCCAGCATGATGTTCACTATCTCGGCAAATTCGGGCGGCGTCATACCGTATTTGGCAAGCATTTCACGTTTAGGCGTTATTTTTAGTTGCGGACGTTCCACCTGTTGTTCCACATTAAGGTCGGCAATACCTCCCACATCCCGGATGGATGCTTTGATTTGATTTCCCAATGTGAACATTTTATTCAGGTCGGTACCGAACAGTTTAATGGCGATGTTTGCCCGCGTACCCGACAACATGGCGTCGATACGGTGCGAAATGGGTTGCCCGATTTCGATGTTTACGCCGGGCAGCGTTTTCAGTTTTTCACGAATTTCTGCCAATACGTCATCCTTCGAGCGTTTGCCGAGCGTAAAAGGCGCTTCTATTTCCGATACGTTTACGCCCAGCGCATGTTCGTCCAGTTCGGCGCGTCCTGTTTTCCGTCCTGTCGTTTTAATTTCGGGAACGGACAGTAATATGTTTTCGGCAATATGTCCCATCTTGTCGGATTCGTCTATCGAAATACCGGGAAGCGTACTAATGTTTATGGTGAATGAGCCTTCGTTGAACGGCGGAAGGAAACTTCGTCCAAGTGTCAGGAAAATAACAATGGTTGCCGCTAATACTGCGCCGGTACCGCCAAGAACCCATTTGCGGCGCTTCAATGTCCATCCCAGCGCCTTTTCGTAAGCGATTCTCAGTTTGCGTACTATGAAAGGTTCCCTTTCCGGTTTATCGTCTTTCCGGTTTTTTCCTAGCAGGTAGCTGCACAATACGGGAGTCAGCGTCAATGCCACTAACGTAGATGCGATCAATGCTACGATGAAGGAGATGCCGAGCGGCGCCAGCATACGTCCTTCCATGCCGGAAAGGAAGAACAGGGGGACAAAGCTGGCTATGATGATAAGCGTCGAGTTCAGGATAGGCATGCGCACTTCTTTCGAAGCTTCGAATACGACGGATATCACGGTTTTTTGTTCGTCTTTCGGTTTCTGCCTGTTTTCGCGTAAACGTTTGAAAACGTTTTCCACGTCTACAATGGCATCGTCCACCAACGATCCAATGGCAATAGCCATACCCCCCAAACTCATCGTATTAATAGTTAGTCCCATCATTTTAAGCGCCAGAATAGAGGCGAGCAATGAAAGCGGAATGGTCACCAGTGAAATAATGGTAGTACGGGCGTTCATCAGGAAGATAAACAGAACGATGACAACGAATATGCCGCCTTCGTAAAGCGATTTCTGAACGTTGCCGATGGAACTGTCGATGAAACGCGCCTGACGGAAAATATCGGTGGATACTTTTATGTCTGCGGGGAATACGGTTTGAAGTTCTGCTAACGACCGGTCTAACTTGTCGGTCAGTTCTATCGTGCTTGTGGCAGGCTGTTTGGTAACGGTTATCAATACGGCGGCTTTCCCTTTTTCGGAAGCGACGCCCAGCTTGGGCGCTTTGTCGCCGATTTTTACCTGTGCAATGTTTTCCAGCATCACCGGAACGTCGTCTATGCTTTTGACAACGGTTTTACCCAAAGTTGACACATCGCCGGCGGAGAGTATGCCGCGGATGATATATTCGTTGCCGTATTCATATAACACACCGCCGGAAGCGTTTTGGTTCATTCCGGTTACCGCTTTTGTCACTTCATCGAGGGAGACGTCGTAATGTTTCATTTTTTCGGGATTAAGCAGGATCTGGTATTCTTTTATGTCGCCGCCTAAAACCGTTACTTGCGCTACGCCGCCTGTCGAAAGTAGACGGGGGCGTATCGTCCAGTCGGCAAGTGTACGCAAATCCTGCAATGAAGTGCTGTCGGCCGTCAGCCCGATAATCATTAACTCACCCAAAATAGAGGATTGAGGCCCTAATGTCGGGTTCCCGACGTTGGCCGGTAAAGCGTCTTTCACTACCGCTAATTTTTCGGATACGATTTGACGGGCGCGGTAGATATCTGTTTCCCAGTTAAATTCAACCCATACAATTGAGAACCCTGTGGTAGACGACGAACGCACGCGGCGCACATCAGTAGCGCCGTTTACCGCCGTTTCTACGGGGAAAGTAACCAGACGTTCCACCTCTTCGGGCGCCATCCCTTTGGCTTCGGTCATGATGACCACCGTAGGGGCGTTCAAGTCGGGAAATACATCGACTTCCATGTTTATAGCGGTATAAGTTCCTGCTATCATAAGCAGCAAGGAGGCTATCAGAACAACCATGCGGTTGTTAAGCGAAAATTTTATAATCTTGTTCAGCATAACATTTTGTCTTTAATATTAATGACTGTGCCCTTCGGGCGTCACGGACGAAGCGGTCGCCAGTTTGACCTGATATACGCCTTTTATTACTACTTTGTCGCCCGGTTTCACTCCCGACATGATCTGTATTCTGTCGCCGTTGCTCTGTCCGAGTGTTACCTCTTGTTTTTTGTAGCCTTCTTCATCCACTTGCAGGTAAACGAAATGCAGACCCTGTTCTTCGGTAACGGCTGACAACGGGATGGAAATCGCGTCATCTTGCGCTTTTGAAAGCAGATATACCGATACAAACGATCCGGGAACGAAGTCGCCGATATTATCGAACTCAAACGTAACGGGGATGTAGAACGATTGTCTGTCCGACGCTTTGCCGAATGATAGCAGCCGTCCGTTCAAGTCGGAAAGTTTGTACACCGTATTGTCGTACGATGTTTGGAAGTTGGCGCTACCGATGTTTTTCAGGCTTTTGAAATAGTTTTCGGAAACCTCTGCCCGCAGTTGTAAGCGGCGATTTTGCGAGACTGTGGCAATGGGTTGTCCGACCGAAACGTATTCTCCCTGGTTGACTAAACGGTTTTTGATATATCCGTTGACAGGCGATGCGACTTTTACGCCGCTTGCGGTAATATCGGACGCTTGCGCTTCGTAGGCTGTTTTTGCCGTTTCGTAGCGCAGGCGGGTTTGTTCAAACTCTTTGGCAGAAATGATCTGCACTTTAATAAGCTCTTCGGCGCGTTGATATTCTTTCAGCGCTGTTTCGTATGCTATTTTGGTTTTTTTCGCAGGGTCGCCATCCAACAGGTTTTTGGCTGAAATGGCAACAATTGCTTCGCCTGCCCGTATGGATGCCCCGTCGGAAAGGGACGAATTGATAAACGACACGATGCCATTGGAAGTAGCCGCTATGGTAACTTCATCACCTTGTGCCGACAGTATCTGCCCGCTTGTTTTAATCACATGCGAGAATATCCCGTATGTAACTTCCTCTACTTGCAACCCGACGGCTTCGGCCTGTCGCTTGCTAAAGGGGATTTCGTCGCTATGTCCGCCTTCCGTATCCGGCGTTTCGTGGTCGTGTCCGTCTTCATCATGGCAGTCGTGATCATCTTTTGCCGAGTGATCATGTCTGTCTTTTGTCGAGTGAACATGCGCATGCGCATTTTTTGTGGAGGAATTTTGATTTTTGTTACCGAAAAAGCATCCGGTAAAGAATATTGCTATTATAATGAATAAACTTATGATGTACGTTTTCATTGTTATTATATTTTTAAATTGAATTGATAATTGATAGGAAAAACCGCTCTGCGGTCAATCACTGTTCTATGCGTTCGGACAAGCGTCTTCGAACACATGAAAAGGAATTATTATCCTGGGTAATGTATGCAGGATAATAGTTAAGAAATGAAAGGAGGGGCGCGCAAGCCATGGGATTGGCGTGCATCGGCAGGTGTGTAAAATAATAAGTATTCCTCGTATTCAAGTTTGGGCGTTACGCTTTCCGAAAGATATGGCAGGGCGTTCGCAACAAGATATGGAATAGGGAAAAAATGAATATGGCCAGGATCGTCGCAATTATCGCAAGCGGATACTTTGCATTTTATCCGGCGATTGGCGTCGGGGATATAATCAAATTCGGCTACGCACGAATGTTCATGTTGCATGCCGTTGTCGGCAAGAGAGTTTGTATGTGTATCGTTAGCCGCATGGTCTTTTTCGCAATGTTCCATTATCATACACGCTCCCCCCTTATGATGGTGATGCGGGATAATACCCGTCAGCAGCGTCATAACCGTAGCTAAAGCGATGAATAATATGGAAACATTCTTTTTCATTGAAAAAAATTTTGCGGCAAAGTTAATATTTTATTTTCGATTTTCAAAAAAAAAATCTCCTAATCTTCACAAAGTGTAGATTCAACATCTCAATGCAACTTAATCATGCAAATATCGGAAGAAAATTTCTTTCGGCGAAAAAAACTGTAATTTTTTCTTGTTTTATTGAAAAACAGTTTGTATTTTTGCCCCAAGTTTTATGTCAACAAAGGCAGTACAAAGGCGGACGAACAATATGCCTTAAAAATTTAATTCTGCGTAACATAAGTTGATTAAATTATAAATAGAAAATCGCAACAATATGAAAAGATGTTTTATTCTAATATGTAGCATCGCGTTTTCGATATATTACGCAAATGCTCAACAGACAAAAGAATCGACGCAAGCGATAGATGCCGAAACAATGAGACAATGGGGTGCGCCGTACCGTGGCTGGACGTATTATCCCGACTTTGTCATTCCCTCTGATTACAAGATTCCAGGAGCGGAAGATTTCAACAGTTATGATGTTCCGTGCGTATATCAAATAGCGGACAATCCCGACGTCTGGTATATGAGCCTCATCGGATTCAACGGGAAAGGATACAATTCGTTTGTTGTGGAAAGCCGGGACCTTATCCATTGGACGAATCCAAGACTTGCCATGGGCTTCGGAAAAGAAGGCGAATTTGATCATGGAGGTTGCGTTGTTGGCGCTTATCTTTACGACAGTTGGGACGTCAAAGCGCCCCGCACAATACGAAAGAAAGATGACACATACTGGACGCTCTACGGTTGTTATCCGCGACAGGGCGGGTATGAATTACGTCCCGGTTATGAAGGTGTTGCAACGAGCGCCGACGGTCTGCGCTGGATACGGGCTTCCGACGAACCTGTGCTTTCGGTCTATCAGAAAGATTGTAAGGAATGGGAAAAAGATTGTATCTATCAACCATGGCTGGTAGAACACGAGGGGGCTTACTACAACTTCTACAATGCTGCCCAGGGGGGTATCGAAAAGTTGGGTCTTGCTTTGTCGAATGACTTCATTCATTGGGTACGTTATCCGTTTAATCCGGTCGTCAATGTCCGTCCGGGAGGTTACGATTCCAATTTTGCTTCCGACGCGAAAGTTTTTCGCGACGGCGACCATTGGAGCATGTTCTATTTTGGCTTTAGCAAAGGTGTAGCGCACATTATGATTGCTTTTTCTCGCGATTTGGTGCATTGGACAGCCGATCCCGAACCGCTTTATAAGGCAGGCGGTCATCCTGCCGGACTTGACAAACAGTATGCACACAAGATTTCGTTGGTCTTCAATCCGAAAAACGAAACGTTTTATATGTATTATTGCGCTACCGGCGATAAAGGACGTGGGATAGGGTTGCTGACAAGTAAGCCGGTCAGGTAATCCGGTTCCCCCGAAGGGCTAACAATATCAATACAGACAGCCAAGTCAGCATCCCATCACTGGTACTGCTCATTCACAGTCGGATTGTAAAGCGACTGCCTTCGTTAGGGATCGAGGTGACGGAAATGTTCCCGCCATGCGCGCCGACAATTTGTTTGCATATACTCAAGCCGATGCCTGAACCGTTCTTTTTGGTGGTGAAAAACGGAATAAAGATACGCTTATGCACATCGGGCAGGATTCCTTCCCCATTATCGGACACAGTGATTTGCGGACGCTGGAAATTATCCAGCCCGACAGTAACGTTTACAGCCGGTTGTTCATTACGACAAGAGGCTTCCCACGCATTTTTAATAAGATTGATCAATACCTGTCCTATTTGCATATTATCAGCTTTTATAACCAAATCGTCAGGATAACATTATATGTAAACTCTATGTTCTGCGCTTTTAGTAATGTGGTTATATCTTCGAGCATCTCACGAGCGTTAAACGGTTTTACCTGCGGAGCGGGAAGATCCGTCAGGCGTTTATAATTCTGAACAAACTCAACCAATCCTTTGCTTCGCCTGTAAATGGTCTGCATCGTTTTATGAATAATATCGGAATTTAACTCCGCATCCGATGCCGAGAACGTCTCGGCCAGCGAAATAATAGGCGCCATCGAATTCATTATTTCATGGCGAAGGA
>JAIRMH010000288.1 GCA_031258835.1 Tannerella sp. | reverse complement strand
TCAACGGAAAATTGTTCCATGATTTCGGAAACAGTGATACCGCCCTTGTCTATTATTTCAATGAGCGTCTGTCTGTTGTTTTCGTCTTGAATAAGATTACTAAGACGACTGTAATCGGTCTTTATATTTCCGTCGATGATTTCGGTTATCTTTTTACGCTTTAATATCTGCTGAAAAATATACAATACCATTGTCGGATTATAATCTCGGTTTTCACAATCGGGATTAAACATATAACCGTTGTAATAGGCTTCCATGTCAATGTTGATAAGAGACGGCTCGACACCCGTTTCGTTCATCAGCCATTCCACCTCCGACCGCGTAAACCCCAGCATTTCGTTATACCAGGGGTCGAGCGTAAAATTCGAGGCGATATTGTATCCGCTGGTCATGTCGTCGAGCATCACGGGCGAGATGCCTGTGATAAACGTGCGATACACAACAGCGTCTATCGCCGCCGTTTTAATCCGTTCGTAGAAATCGCGTACCAGTCCGTTGGCAGTTACCATTATTTTGTACATGTCTTTTCCCTGAGACGTTCCTTTAGCGATAAGGTCGTTTGCAAACTGGTCGTACTCGTCAATGACTATGAAGATTCTTATCTCCTCGGTGGCGACTGCAACCATTTTCGACAGCGCGTTGATTCCGGGCTGTTCTTCATCAATTTGACGAATATACAGACCGGCTTCACTAAAAACAGGTCTGTACCGTTCGAGAAACTTCCGGACGGTGTCTTGCACCCTGCTGGAAAATGATTTTGTGAATCCCTCTTCGCTCTTCGTATTCAATCCCGAAAAATCGAACTTAATCACTGCGTAAGCATTTCTTTTGGGCGTAGGATGTTTGCCGATATACAGGTTGCCGAAGAGTTTGTCGAAGTTCTCCTCTTCGTTGATGTCGTAATAGGACATTAAGGTAGTAAGAAAAAGGCTTTTGCCGAACTTGCGCGGACGGATAAATAACTGATTCCGGTTTGATTCTCTTTCCAACATCTCAATATACCGCGTCTTGTCGACGTAGGCATAGTTATTGAGTATAATGTCCTTGAAATTTGAATTGCCGTATGGTAATATTTTTACTGTCTTATTTCCGTTCATAATCATCTTTTTTATTATTATTCATTGATTTATCATTATAAAACTTCCGTCAGTTCGAATTTGTCTTTACCGATAAAAACAATTACAGCGGCTTTCAGGTCGGGACGGTCTTTCGTTCGGTAGGCGTTGATATATTTGTCGATTTGCACGAGCGCTTCCTTGCGTTTGGTCTTGATTTCGGCTTCGGTTTCCGAGACTTTGCAGTATTTCAGTTCGAGAATCCATTCGTAACGCGCATACGGAGATATCGGGTTACGTTGCAGAAAAATATCCGCACGTCCGGGAACAGTTTCGTATTCGCTCATCGATATGTATGTTTTGGTCATAAACAGATATGCCAACAGCAGGATTTTGATATACTTCTCATCAAAACGTTGCAGGTCGTAGTCGGAGAGTTTGCTGAAGGCGTTTTCGGAGATGTAATTGATAAACCGGTTCAAATCGCCTTCCATTGCCATTGCGGTTATAGCGTTTTCTATCGCTTTAGTTTCGATACTCATATCCGGAGAAGTCTTTTTCATCAGTTCTGCAAGATATCCCCAATACAGCGTTCTGATAGAATAGTTTGGAATGCACAGGGATATTCTTCCCATAAAGTCTCGCTCTTTGATGGTAAGCAATCCCAGATAAAACAGCAGCGAAACGAAATGCTGATGTTGATTCATTTGTTCAACGGAGAATTGTTCCAGGATTTCAGAAACAGTAATGCCTCCATCGTCAATTATTTCAACGAGCGTTTTCCTGTTGCTTTCGTCCTGGACAAGATTTTTCAACCGACTGTAATCGGTTTTTATGTTTCCGTCGATGACTGTAGTTATCTTCTTAAAATTCAGTATTTGCTCAAGAATATACAGTACCATTGTCGGATTGTACACACGGTTTTCGCCTTCGGGGTTAAACAGATAACCGTTGTAATAGGCTTCCATGTCAATGTTGATAAGAGCCGGATCGACGCCCGTTTCGTTCATCAGCCATTCCACCTCCGACTGTGTAAAACCCAGCATTTCGTTGTATTTCGGATTAAGCGTAAAATTCGAGGCGATATTGTATCCGCTGGTCATGTCGTCGAGCATCACGGGCGAGATGCCGGTGATGAAAGTTCGGTTCACGATAAAAGTCTTTGCCGCTATTTTTATCCGTTCAAAGAAATCGCGTACCAGTCCGTTGGCTGTTACCATGGTTTTATAAATATCTTCTTCCGGAAACTTTCGTTTAGAGATAAGGTCATTAGCGAACTGGTCGTATTCGTCGATGATAACAAAGAGGTTTACCTTTTTATTGACGGCAGAGAAAACTTTCTGCAGGGAACGGACACCGGGTTTTTCCTCCTCTATTTGACGAATATATTTTGCCGCATCCGGCAATATATGTTCATACGTGGTAAAGAAATCTTTAACCGTATCCTGTATATTGTTCGAAA
>JAIRMH010000017.1 GCA_031258835.1 Tannerella sp. | reverse complement strand
GGAGCCGCGCACGTTGATCCTGAATGCGATTCAGGCGTCCGAAGAATATGTTCGTCACACCTACCGCGAGGGCTGGTCGCTGAATATATAACCATTGGAGAAGGTTGGAACGGGTTTCGGCTCACGTTCCAACCGGCCATCGCCGTAATGACAACTACTGTCATGTCGGCCAAATATGGTCTATTTCGTCTTTGGTAGGAGGTGCGATGAAACGTCGTGGGCGTGTGCTTTGTACCTGCCAAAATACAGGATGACGGGAACGTCCTCCCATCTTTCGTCCTCCTGTTTATTTCACAACGCTTAAAAATAAGGTAGAAATAAAGTTTTATACTCAACCGGAAACAGGCAATAAGGATATTCGAATATCGGCAAGCATCAGAATTGTTTCCACACCATCTCTTGTAGAGCCGAAAAATATAAGGTCTCGCAGTGACATTTTACACAAATCCCGAATAATTGCTGCGATTGATAAGCTGATAACTTGCCGCCGGATAATTTGCGGCAAAGGCATCCGGGACTTTTGGGGTTTTGTCGCTCCACTTGAATTCGAAAGCCGAAATTTCGTCGCCCTGCGTTTCGAGAAGGTCAATTTCCTGACCGTCGTAAGTGCGCCAAAAGTAAAACTCCCGGTCGGAATGTTCGTTCAGGTTTTTCTTTATGCGTTCGCTGATGAGGTAATTTTCCCACAATGCGCCCGTATCCTGTCTGACCGACAGCGACCCAAATGCGCCGATCAGCGCATTCCGTATTCCGTTGTCGAAAAAATACCATTTTCCGGCTTTGGTAATTTCCTTGCGCAAATTGCAGCTGAAAGCGCCAAGACGATAAATCACAAAGGTTTTCGAGAGCAAATAAAGGTACTTTTCCACCGTATTTTTGCTCATGCCCAACTTCTGTCCAAGTTCTTCGTAAGACACTTCGCTGCCCGTCTGTAAGGCGATCAACTGTAAAAGGTTCTTCATTTTCGATGTGTTTTTTATGCCATCCATCATCAGAATATCTTTCAACAGATAGGATTCTACCATGTTTTTCAGGTACTCCTTTCGCAGTTCGGCGCTGTCGAGCAACACCACGTAGGGATAGGAACCGTACAGCAGGCGGTTTTCGAGGTTTTGCCGCGTTTGCAGTGCGTTTTCGATTTGAGCGATTTCGCGCTGTGAAAAGGCGGTCAGGTGAAACGGCGTACTGCGTCCAACGAGCGGCTCGCCCGATTTGTTGTAAAGATCGAACGACGACGATCCGCTGACAAAGATGCGGATATTCGGAATTTCATCGACCATCAGTTTTAGTTTCGCTCCAATATCGGGGATATGCTGCGCCTCGTCGATGGCCAGTAAATCAATACCACTCAACAGGTTGCGATAATTGCTCACGCTACGCTCGTCGAGCAGGCAAAGCGTATCGTAATCTTCGCCGTTAAGCACAAGCGTTTTGCCGGCAAATTCCCCGACGATCTGTTGCATCAGCACGGTTTTGCCTACGCGCCGTATACAAGTATTACCCTGTTAGGCGACAATCGGCCGGTAATTTTCTTTTGCAGAATCCTTACTATTTTTTCCATTGCATAGAACGTATTAAACACGCAACAAAGATAAAAAAAGTTTTTGTATTGACAAAATTATCATTAAAACAGTCAATAGGATGACGTTTTTACACATAAACAACAGGCCAGAGGAGGGCATTTGACTGCGTCGATTTTCAATTCAAATTGTCGCAACGTATGTTTTCCGGACAACTTCATCTCTACCCATGCCGGAATGCCTTCGTACCCCGCAAAGTTCCCTGCACGGAAATCCGCAGAAGGACGAGGAGTTACTGTCTTGAGGTTCCCTGTGCCGTCCGTATTCATCTGTGTCCATTTGGGGGGCTGGTTTTCATCGACAAATAATGTCTTTAACAATTATTAATAAATATTAACAAATAAATTTGCAAAACGTTTTTTTTATGTTGTATATTTGCTCCATCAAATTTCGACCTGTCAAATAAAAACAACCTCCGGTTTTTATCGGAAAAACATTCAAAAAATGACGATTTTTAAGCAAATAAAATCCTCCTGTAAGCCGCTACGTGCGTGGTTTGGCACGATTTTTGCACACACACACACACACACACACACACACACACCTTACATCACATACACAATCAATATATTCGCGCGCGCGTAATTTAAAAAACTTTTTCCAAAACTCATACATAGCCGTAACATGTTTTTTGCATGTGCGGCTTTTTTGTGGCCGTTCCCGATTCCTTTTTCACGGCCATCCGGCGAAATTTCTATGGCCATCCGGCGAAATTTCTATGGCCATCCGGCAAAATTTCTATGGCCGTCCGGCAGAATCTCCCTTTACAATATTGCAATTTTTATTCTTTTCAGGTGTCCCGGTCGTTGGGAACAGGAAAAGGCTCATTTTTTAATCCCTTAATTTATCATCTTAATTTTTTATTGCTATGAAGTACAAGTTAATCGAGCGGGTCAATCCCGCGAATCCGGCAGACCCGAAAAAATGGTATGCCGGTCAGGTGAATGCCGTCAAGTTCACCATCAAACATTTCGCCAAAGAGATAGCGGGGCGTTCGTCGCTGACGCGCGGCGACATCAAGAACGCGCTGAACAACTTTCTCGACGGATTGCCCGTCTTCCTCAAGACGGGCATGAGCGTACAGCCGGACGAGTTCGACACTCTGCGGCTGGGACTTGCAGATACGAAGGAACAGTTTTCCACAGCCAAAATACGAAACGTGAAAATAATTTTCACTCCGATTTCGGCGCTCAAAATGAGCCTGAAGGATGATCTTTCCTTTGAACAGGAACAATAATAACGATAATACATTTAAATATATGAACAGACAAATCATTATTCGCCGGAACGCATGGCAAAAAATATTGTTGTCCGCGTGCGTATGCGCTGTTTGTGCGTTTTCGGTGTTTGCGCAGCAGGGCGCCGTCACCGGTGTGATTACCGATGAAAACTATCAGCCCATGCCGGGAGCGACGGTACAGATTCAAGGGAGTACGCGCGGTGTAACTACGGGAGAGGACGGCGGTTTCACTATCAACGTGAAACCGGAAGATGTGCTGGAAATCTCTTTCGTGGGATACGAAACGCAAGTGATTCCGGTAGGAGAGCGCAAAGTGATAGCCGTGCAACTCAAACCCAAAGCCGACGAACTGGAGGAAGTGACGATTGTGGCATTCGGCAAGCAGAAAAAATCGAGCGTGATTTCTTCCATTACTACTGTCGCCACCAAAGACCTGAAAGTTCCGTCGAGCAACCTTACTACGGCTTTTGCCGGACGTGTGGCGGGGCTGATTTCGTACCAGACCAGCGGCGAACCCGGACAGGACAATGCCAGTTTCTTTATCCGCGGTATCACTACCTTTGGGGCGGACGCCAAGAAAGACCCGTTGATACTGATTGACGGCGTAGAATTGACCACCGACGATCTCGCACGGATGAACACCGATGATATCGCCAGTTTCTCCATTATGAAGGACGCCACGGCTACCGCGCTCTACGGGGCAAGAGGAGCCAACGGCGTTATTTATGTCACCACTAAGGAAGGACGCGAAGGCAAGGCACAGGTGAACATCCGGCTGGAAAATTCTTTTTCCGGTCCGACAAAAATGATTGACGTCGCCAATCCTGTTACTTTCATGCGTATGCACAACGAATCGGTGATTACCCGCGATCCTGACGGAGGATACCTCTATTCGCCCGAACAGATCCGTATGACGGAAGAAGGACGTTACCCGGACATCTTCCCCTCCACAGACTGGTATAACAGCATGTTTCGCGACATAACCACCAATCAGCGGGCGAACATGAGCGTCAGCGGCGGAGGTCCGATCGCGAGGTACTATGTGGCCGCCAATCTGAATCAGGACAACGGCAACCTGAAAGTGGACAAACGCAACAATTTCAACAACAATATTAGCCTGACGAAATACGCCGTCCGGTCGAATGTTAATGTAAACGTCACTAAAACGACGGAATTGATTCTCCGCTTGAGTTCCACTTTTGACGAATATATGGGGCCGATTGACGGTGGCGCGGAGATGTATCGCAAAGCAATACAGGCCAATCCCGTGTATTTCAAACCTTATTACGAACCGGATGAAGCCAACGCCAATCTGAAACGGGTGATGTTCGGGAATTACGGACAGGGGGATTACCTGAATCCCTATGCTGCCGCGCTGAGAGGATACAAGGAATACAGCACAAACATGACGCTGACGCAGTTTGAAGCTAAACAAAAACTGGACTTCATTACCGACGGCTTGTCGTTCCGCATGATGGTGAACATGAACCGTTATTCCGAATTTACCGTAACACGCGCATACATCCCGTTTTATTACAATATTGATTCATATGATCTGTCGGATGGCTCGTACACGCTGTGGTGTCTGAATCCCAATGAAGGCCGGGATTATATTGATTATAACCCCGGCAGGCGCAACATCAATACCGTTTTCTATCTGGAATCGGCTATGGAGTACAACAAATCGTTCAGGGAAAAACACAGCCTCAATGCTTTGCTGGTTTACATCATGCGTCAGTCCAAGGAAGGTCTTGCCGACAATCTGCAACTCTCGCTGCCCAACCGAAATCTCGGACTTTCGGGACGCATGGCCTACAACTACGATACCCGTTATTTCGCCGAATTTAACTTTGGACTCAATGGTTCGGAACGGTTTGCCAAGAAACACCGCTGGGGATTTTTCCCCTCCATAGGCGGCGCATGGATGCTGAGCAACGAAAGTTTTTTTGAATTGCTGAAACCGTTTATTACTACCTTCAAGTTGAAAGCCACTTACGGCATAGCGGGCAATGACGCCATCGGCAGCAACAACGACCGCTTTTACTATCTGGCACAGGTCAATATGAATGCCTATAAACCGTCCTACTGGGGCGGACAGTCCATGACCGGATATTCGTATTTGACAGGTATTGACATATCGCGTTATGCCAACGATGCCATCGGATGGGAAGTGGCTTACAAAACCAATCTTGGAATCGAATTTGTATTGATGAACGGAGTTTCCGCCAATTTTGACTTCTTCCACGAAAAAAGAACCAATATCCTGTTAGATCGTACCATTCCCGCAACGCTGGGCGTTCTTCCGTCCGTGAAAGCCAATTTGGGAGAGGCCGAAGGCAAAGGATTCGACATGGAACTGAATTACGAAAAAAACATCACCACCGACTTCTGGGTGATAGGACGGGGAACTTTCACTTATGCCACCAGCAAAGTTCTTAAATGGGAAGAACCCGACTACAGCAAAACGCCCTGGGTATCAAGAGTGGGGCAGAAAATCAACCAGCAATACGGTTACATTGCCGAACGCCTGTTCGTGGATGATATTGAAGCAAAAAAGTCGCCTCGCCAATTCGGACAGGTATTGGGCGGCGACATCAAATACCACGATGTGAGCAAGGATGGAAAAATATCCGAACTGGACAAAGTCCCTATCGGTTTTCCTACCGTACCTGAAATCAATTACGGATTTGGACTTTCTGCCGGCTATAAAGGTATTGATGCTTCCTTCTTCTTTCAGGGTTCCGCACGTCAGTCGTTTTGGCTGACGCTCTACGGCAACGGAAGGGTACAGCCTTTTATCGACGGCGACGGCAACGACGGAGCCATCGGCCAAAATGCGGTGCTGCAAGCTATTGCCGATGATTACTGGTCGGAAAATGACCGTAATGTATATGCGTTTTGGCCTCGCTTGTCCAATACCGTGATAGAGAACAATGCACAGACAAGCACGTGGTTCATGCACGACGCTTCTTTCCTGCGGCTGAAAACCGTCGAAATAGGCTATACCTTGCCGGAAAAGCTGGTCAGGAAACTGTACATGACCAACCTGCGCATTTACGTCAGCGGTACCAATCTGGCCTGTTTCAGTCCCTTCAAAATATGGGACCCCGAAATGGGCGGAAATGGTTTGGGCTATCCTTTGCAGCGAGTAATCAATGCAGGATTGAATATCGGTTTTTAACAAAAGAACGAACGTATATAAAATTTAAAAAAATAATTATGATGACATCACTAAGAAATATATTAATCGGTTTGTTGATAAGCGCAGGCGCGGTTTCATGCGATTATCTGGATGTGGTTCCCGACCAGATTCCTACGCTTGACAATGCTTTCTCCGACAGGGACAATACCTTGAGGTACCTCAGCAGTTGTTACTGGGCCTTACCGAGAAGCGGATATATCGGTAATCCTGCATGGTGCGGAGTAATGGAAATGATTGTAAACAAACAGTTGGCTGCTACTTACCAGCCCATGCAGGTCGCTTTGGGATTGGACAATGCCACCATTCCTATGATCAATTACTGGAGTAACGACGTCAGGGACAATGTGGGAGGCGCCGGCCAGTGGCCTCGGTCGCTTTATGCCGGCATCAGGGAATGTAATGTCCTGCTGGAAAACATCAATAATGTAGGAGATCTTCCGGTAGACGAACGTAACCGGATGATTGCCGAAGCCAAAATGTTGAAAGCCTACATGCATTTTTACCTGTTGTGCCTGTACGGGCCTATATGTCCTCTCCGTGAAAGTTTGCCGGTGGGCGAAGAGGTTGAAGCGCCCTATCGCGAGAAGGTAGATAACTGTTTTCAATATGTCGTTGAATTGATGGATGAAGTTATCGAAAGTAACGCCCTGCCCGCTGTCATAGCCAACAAAAACAGCGAATTGGGACGTTTTACCAAAGCGGCCGCCCATACCTTTAAGGCAAAAGTACTGGTTTACTGGGCAAGCTCGTTTTTCAACGGGAATGCCGAATATAACAATTTTTTCGACCACAACAACGAACCTTTTTTCAATCAGGTTTACGACCCATCACGGTGGACAAGAGCGGTAGAGGCTTGCAGGCTGGCTATGACGGCTTGTAACGAAGGATTCATTCATTTGTATGAAGAAACGGATTATCGTCCGCAAGGCGATATATCGGACACTACTTTGCGAGTGCAGACCTTGCGAAGCGCCCTGACGGAAACATGGTACTCCAATCCCGAAATTATCTGGGGCAATTATGCAATACCGATGGGCGAACCGGATTTCATCTGGAAAATTATGCCCCGTTTGGCCGCAAGTTCTATCGAACTTTACGGTGTGATATCGGTGCCTATTTCTACCGTTGAACTGTTTTATTCCAATCATGGAGTGCCTATTGATGAAGATACGGAATGGATAAACAACAATAAGGAAAAATATAACGATCGTTTTACCCTGCGTACCGGCGACGCACAACACCGGTATTACATTCAACAGGGCGAAACTACCGCAGCCATGAATTTTGACCGTGAGCCGCGCTTTTATTCGTCGCTGGGATTCGATCGCGGCAAATGGTACGGTAATTACTACCTCCAGACGTCCGATCTTAATGCGCCGCATTTGCGGGCGCGCTGGCTCGAATATTCGTCAGGTATCACCACTGCCTACAATTGTACCGGCTATTACGCGAAAAAACTGGTTAACGTTTCGTCCATGTTTGAAAACGCAGGACACTTTACGGCGGTTGAATATGCCGCCGACATTCGCTACGCCGATTTATTGCTTTTGTATGCCGAAGCTTTGAACGAAACGGCAGCCTCCGAAGAAAGCCGCCCCGATGAAGAAGTCTATCGACTGGTAAACCTGATAAGAACGCGTGCCGGTCTGGAAGGGATAGAAGAAAGCTATGTCCGATATACCGACAAACCCGACGCTCCGTCAACCAAAAAAGGAATGCGAAACATCATCCGCAGGGAACGGAAGATAGAACTTGCGCTCGAAGGCCATTATTACTGGGATTGCCGGCGCTGGAAAACAGCCGGCACAGAACTGAATCGCCCCGTACAAGGCTGGAATACCCTGCAAAACGACGCAGAGGAATATTATAAAGTAAAGACGGTCTACGAACAGAGCTTCTCAACCCGCGACTATCTGTCCCCCATACCTGAAGGAGATTTCATTAAAAATCCCCGGCTAAAACAAAATCCGGGATATTAATCAACACATTTTAAAAACATAAAAAGATGAAAAAGTATTTGTTTGTATTTGTTTGTTCGCTTATCTGCTTTGCCTGTGCGGAAGAAAAACCTCATCAGCCTGTTAGCGCAGGCGCCGGCAAGCCGCCGCCGGTAACGGAAGTAAAAGCGGTGAGTATTTCGGGGGGCGCAAGGGTGTCGTACAAGATACCCGATACCAACGACTTATTGGCCATAAAAGCAGTCTATGCCATGTCGAACGGAAAACAGAGAGAAGTGATGGTATCCTATTATACGGACACCTTATTACTGGAAGGTCTTGTCGATACGCTGGAACACGAAGCCCTCCTCTATTCCGTCAGCCGTACGCAGGCGCTGTCCGATCCCGTGCCGGTATCATTTAAGCCGCTCGAATCCTCATTGAGCAAAACCATCAGAAGCGTCCGGATATTTGCCGATTTCGGAGGCGCCGCCTTCAGTTGGAAAAACGAGGACAAAGCGCTGCTTACTTATGACCTGCTCGCTGAAAACAATCAGGAAGTAATGATGGTATCCAATGTTTTCCAAAACAGGCTTGATTCAATGGTGTATTCCATACGGGGGTTTGAAGCTACGCCACGAAAATTTGCCATCAACATTTCCGACCAGTGGGGGAACGAGTCGGGGCTGATTTATCCCGAAGGAGGAACGCTGACTCCCCTCCACGAAGAAAAACTGGACAAGTCTGCCATCCATTTCATGCGTTTACCGGGCGATTCGGAATTTAATATCTGGGGAGGCATGGATCTTTTCCTGCTGGACGACAATCTGAATACTTTCGGTCACAGTACGCCTGAGGACTGGCCTCCCTACCTTACGGTTGATTTGGGCAAAAAAGTCAATCTGAGCCGTATCGTTATCCACCAGCGACTGTTTGAGAACGGATATTACAATGCGGCGAACTGGAAAGTTTTCAACGTATGGAAATGCACGGTAGAAACACCGACAACCGCACATGTAAATTGGGCGGAATGGGAACACGTGATCGAGGGTAAACTGGAAAAACCTTCGGGAACGCCGATCGAAGCCGGATGTACCAACGAGGATATCCGACAGGCAAAAAGGGGCGACAGTTTTGCTTTTCCTCGTGAAATGGAACCGGTACGTTACCTCCGGCTGAGAGGAACGGAAACATGGGGCGGATTCAATTATTCGTTCATTGCAGAAATCTCTTTTTACGGCTCTTATGCCCAATAAATCCGACGTTTTACCGGAAAAATTATTAATAATAAAAAAATAGAAATATGAAAAATGTGAAAATGCTTATATTCAGTATAGGATTGTTGCCGGCGCTCTTTGCCTGTAGCAAAATGGAAGACGTACATAAGGCGTACATTCACGAAGGCGGCGAGATTTTTTATCTGACCGCTCCGGATTCTATCGCAATTCTCCCGGACAAATACAGCGCTCTGGTAAGATTGTGGACATACAATGCGCCAAATGTAAAAATGGTGAAAATTTACTGGGACAATGGACAGGATTCGCTCATCGTACCTGTTTCATTCCATACCGGAAAGGATTCGGTTGATATTCTCATTCCCGGATTACGGGAAAAAACCTATTCGTTTACGATTACGATGGCGGATAACTTCGGAAGCAGCTCCATCCCTGTTGAAAATATTTCGTGCAACGTAGTGGGGGATATATGGCTAAATTCCTTGGCCAGTCGAAGTATCAGGCGGGTTTCCAATTTCGTAAATAACCCGGTGGTCATTTATTGGAACAATGACGTATCCGAAGAGGTTCTTTATTCCGAAGTAATATATGAAAATACAAACGGAGATACCACCATATTACAGGTGCCCAATAACGAGCAAACTACGATTATACCGGATGCAAAAGTTTGCATGCGCGTACTCTACCGTTCCGTGTACGCGCCGCTGGCTACATCCGCTGTAGAGAAGGAACCGGTACGTTTTGATCCCGGATGGGATAACATGTCCATGGTGGGAGACCCCACCGGTTGGTGGGACGGGTATCATACCACCTCGAATAACTATGTATATGTTTTTGATATTGCAAATCTTACTGCCGGAAATTTTAGATTTAATTACCAGAACGCCAGCCATTACTACGGCAGAACCGACTGGCTGGTCGTAATCGCTCCGCCGGAAGTGGGGGCGGAAGTAGTAGATGGTAAGACTTATCCCATTCTGCAATGGTTTGGCGATGAACCTGAATTTGACATAGCGCTTCATGGCGGCGGCGAATTTAAGTGGCATTTATCTACGGCAGGTCATTACCGTATTACCATTGATATGAATGAAATGTGGGCTAAATTTGAAAAAGTGAATTGATCATTCGCGCCGCAGGTTAAATTCAGGAATGACAGCCACGCGAGTGTAAGAGGGGGGGGGAACTGCGTCTTGACGCAGGCCGTAGCGTCGCTGTATTCCTCATAAACTGTTTTCGCCGGCAACAAAACGCAGTGCATTTTACCCTAAAAGGCGGCGTGCTTTTCCCAAAAACGCAGTACGTTTTACCTCAAAACGCAGTGCATTTTACCTCGAAACGCAGTGCGTTTTACCTCAAAACGCAGTACGTTTTACCTCGAAACGCAGTGCGTTTTTTCCGGTTGATCCTTTTCTTGAGGCGCTGTGAAAAATATTAAGATAAAAGGAGTACTTTTGGGCATTTGCTTTTTGACGATGGAACACTTGAAATGGGGAGTGATAGGCACTAATGTTATATCCGACCGCGTAATTGCCGGCGGGCGTCAGGACAGGCGTTTTGTACTTTCCGCCGTTTATTCGCGTAAACAGGAAAGTGCAGAGGCTTTTGCCGAAAGGCACCGTATTCCGTAT
>JAIRMH010000155.1 GCA_031258835.1 Tannerella sp. | reverse complement strand
CTTAAACGGATATTAAACGCCGTCATCATTAAAAAAGCGGCTATACCCATCACTCCTAAAATTTTCTTCTTACACATTGCTAATTAAATTTTATAGATAAAACAAAAAGGGTATTTTCTTACAAAGATATATTTTTTGTTTGAAACAAAAAATATATCTTTGTGGTTTTACTTTTATTTAACAAATAAACATTATATTTAAAGGTGAATGGAGTTTTAAACACTCTACTCCTATGGGGTAATATGGCCTGAAAAAACAAAAAATCACTGCTTCGATACAGGGTTTGTAATTTATTAACAGGCTAAAGACATAAACTCGTCTATTTTTCGTACTTTTGCCTCTTAAAAATACAACTTCAATGGAACAAAATAATGTAGTAAAAAATAAAAGCGGATTCGGGACGGCAGCCGTTTATCTTACGTCAATATCTTCTATTCTTGGCGCTATCCTGTTCTTGCGTTTCGGTTTTGCGACCGGCACAATTGGCTTCTGGGGCGTAATCGGCATTATCCTGGTTGGCCATATGATTACCATACCAACGGCGCTGGCTATCTCCGAACTTGCGACGAATACGCGTGTGGAAGGCGGCGGCGAATATTTTATCATCTCCCGCTCGTTCGGATTGAAAATCGGCTCAACGATCGGGATCACGCTTTTTCTTTCACAAACAATCAGTATTGCTTTTTATATTATTGCTTTTGCCGAATCGTTCCATTTTCTCTATGACTGGTGTAAAACGCAATTCGACATAAACCTGCCTAAACAGACGATAAGTATCCCTACCCTTTTTATACTGGCTTACGTTATTTTAAAACAAGGCTCCGGTTCAGGTATGAAATTGCTTTATTTAGTCAATTTTATCTTGTGTATATCTCTTTTACTGTTTTTCCTGGGGAACCCGATCGAAGCTACGGACAACTCGTCGGTAATGGCAGGTAATAATTTCGGTTTTTTCAACAAAGAAAAATTCTTCGTCATCTTTGCGATTTGCTTTCCGGCATTTACCGGAATGACGGCAGGAGTAGGGCTTAGCGGAGATCTACGCAATCCCGGCAAGTCAATACCACTGGGGACGATGCTCGGTACATTCACCGGACTTATTGTCTATATTGCCGTGGTCTGGAAACTTTCCGTTTCCACATTTCAAACAGACCTGTTGGAAGATCAGATGATTATGTCGAGAATAGCGTTCTTTGGAGCCGTCTTTATCCCGCTCGGATTAGCAGCCTGCACATCATCGTCGGCTATCGGCTCCATGATCGTCGCCCCGCGCACGCTTCAGGCTATTGCCGCCGACAGAACATTCCCCTTCAGGCGATTAAATATCTTCTTAGCAAGAGGAAAAGGCGATACGCGCGAACCGGAAAATGCCTCCCTGATATCTTTTGCAATCGCACTGGTTTTCATTCTTTTAGGCGACGTAAACAGCGTAGCGGAGATAATATCCATGTTTTTCCTGATAACGTACGGTACGTTATGCCTCAATTCGTTCCTCAACCATTTCGGTTCGCCCCCGTCGTATCGCCCGCGATTCAAGTCAAGATGGTTTTTATCTCTCTCGGGTTTTCTGTTGTCGGTGTGGGTGATGTTCATGATAAACCCTTTCTACACCCTGTTGTCTTATGGCGTTATCGTTCTGATTTATCTTTTTATCGAGCAGTATAATAAAGATAGTAAAGGGCTGGTGAATATTTTCAAAGGCGCGCTGTTCCAGCTAAACCGGCAACTGCAGGTTTATATGCAAAAGCATCAGTCGAGTATGGATAACGAAGAATGGAGGCCGGCCGCGATATGCGTATCGTCCCATTCTTTCGAACGGGAGAAAATTCTGGAACTGATGAAATGGATAAGTTACCGGCATGGCTTCGGAACATACTTCCATTTGATAGAAGGGTATTACAGCAAACAAACATATAAAGAATCAAAACTCATACAAGAACAACTTATTGACAGTACGCGGAATAGCAGTAGCACGCTCTATATCGACACCATGATTTCCCCGTCGTACACTTCGGCCATTGCACAAGTCATACAAACGCCGTCTATTTCGGGAATGGAAAACAACATGGTGATTTTTGAATACGACAAGCGTTATCCTGATGAATTACGTCATATCCTCAACAACGTAAACCTGGTGCGCGCCGGGAACTTTGACGTCGGCATACTGGCTATATCGGAACATTTCATGAAACTTCGAAACGGAATACATGTATGGATACGCGAGCATGACGGGAAAAATACAAACTTTATGATATTACTGGGATATATCATCATGTCCCACCCGGATTGGAAAAAAAGTCATCTGAAAATATTTCTGACAAGTACAAAAGAGGATTTTTCCGGAATAAAAGAAGTGTTGGAAAAACGGATCGCCGAAGGACGATTGCCTATTACACTCGCCAATATTGAATTTATCATGATAGACGAAGGCTATAAATTCTGTGACGTAGCAGGAAAACACTCATCACATGCGGCGCTGACAATCATTGGCTTCCATGAAGATCGCCTGAAACATGAACCGATGAACTTCTTTACCGATTTTAAAGATATGGGCGATATCCTTTTTGTAAATACATCAAATCCAAAAGAGATTAAATAAATATGATTTATGGACACGGAGACGACCGGTACAAATTCAGAAATACAAAAGCCAATTTCAGCTCGAATATCCCCGGAGGGGTCGATTCGTCAGAGTTGTACAAATACCTCGCAAAACAAATGGACTGTCTGTCGGCTTACCCTGAACCGGTGCCATCTGCGCTGGAAGCGCAAGTTGCGGAGACTTACGGATTGCAACCGGACGAAGTATGCGTGACAAACGGTGCAACAGATGCAATATATCTCGTCGCACAAGCTTTTCGCGGACGGAAAAGTTATGTGATTCAACCCACTTTCAGCGAATATGCCGACGCCTGCCGTTTGCATAAACATGTCGTGAAAACCATCTATACCCTCGATGATGTCGACGATAATGCGGATATCGTGTGGCTGTGCAACCCGAATAATCCTACCGGAGCCGTGTGGCCGAAAAAAACGCTTACGGAACGGATCGTATCGCATCCTTCGGTATGTTTCGTCATTGATCAGAGCTATGAAGATTTCACTCTCGAAAAACTGTTTTCCGCAGCAGAAGCCGTATCCATGCCGCAAGTTATCTTACTTCATTCCGTAACAAAACGTTATGCGATTCCCGGATTAAGGCTGGGATATATAACCGCCTCAGCCGCTCTCCTGCAGCGGATACGCTTGCAACGTATGCCATGGTCCGTCAATGCACTCGCTATCGAAGCCGGTCGTTATCTATTGGGAAACACACACCCGCAGCAACCTGCTCTTCATGGATTACTATCCGAAACGAAGCGTCTGCAAACGGCTATAAGCAAGTTGAAAATAGCAGATGTATGGCCTACCGACACACATTTTTTCCTTGCACGTCTTAGAATCGGCAACGCAGATGGCTTAAAAAACTACCTGGCCGAAGAGGTCGGGATCCTGATCCGTGATGCATCTAATTTCGACGGTCTTGACAATACCTTTATCCGCATCGCCACACAGACACCCGATGAAAACGATTACCTGATAAATGCATTAGAAGCATGGAAAACTGCCTTTCTCTCCTGATTCCCTTGTGTGCAGGGTGGCTACTTGATAAATTACTCGGCGACCCTTCATGGTTGCCCCATCCTGTCGCAGGTTTCGGTAAATTGATTTCATACGGCGAACATACTTTTAATCATGGCGACAGACGTGTTTTAAAAGGTGGAGTGATGTCCGTAGTCCTGATAGCCGGTATATTCCTGATTACTTCCGTTATTCTATTACCGGCGACACCTGTATTGTCGGTGGCGATTGCTTCCGTATTTGTTTTTTATTGTCTTGCAGGAAAAACATTGATAAACGAAGTGCGCAAAGTATTCCACGCTTGCGACCGTTCGCCGGACGAAGGCCGCCGGCAAGTCGCACGCATCGTCGGGCGCGATACCGTCAACCTGTCCGCCCAGGAAGTGCGGACAGCCGCGCTCGAAACACTGGCGGAAAACATGAGCGACGGTGTCGTCGCGCCATTATTCTGGTACATGCTACTCGGCGTCCCCGGCATGATGGCCTACAAAATGATTAATACGCTTGATTCCATGATTGGATACCGGAACGAACGCTATCTCCTGTTCGGGTGCGTTGCCGCACGTATCGACGACGTCGCCAACTACATCCCTGCACGTCTGACTGCCGTATTGATGATATTCGTAAGCGGAAAATGGGAGTTATTCCCTTTCGTAAAAAAATATGGACGCCAACATTTAAGTCCTAACTCCGGCTATCCCGAAGCGGCATTGGCGGGGATCCTCAATTGTCGCTTCGGCGGATCTCATCATTACTTCGGGGAAACCGTCGATAAACCGTTTATCGGAACAAACCCTAAGATATTGACAAACGAAGACTTGCGCCGTTCTGTCAGGAATGTCCAGTATACGGAACTGTTGGCGGTTATCATTTGTGTCGCAGTATTATGTTTGTTCCATTAGGTTTACTCCATAAGTTTAAAATCTATCGAAATACGAGGGCAAAAATACAGCGAAAACTCATCGTTCAATACCCCAAAAATAGGCTATTTTAAAAATGACACTACATAAAAATGCTGCGATTTCAGAGTGTGTACGAAATGGATTTATATTTTATTCGTATTTTTGCCGGGACAAAACGATTTGCATGAAACGAATTATTCTTATTACAGGAGGACAACGATCGGGAAAAAGCCGTTATGCGGAAAAAACGGCATTATCGTTGTCCGAAAATCCGGTATATTTGGCGACTGCACGAGTGTGGGACGAAGAATTTCACACCCGCATATTGCGCCATCAAGCATCACGTGGGCCACAGTGGAGTAATATAGAAGAAGAAAAAGAACTCAGCCGTTACGACCTCTCCGGGCGAGTGATCGTTGTCGATTGCATAACTTTATGGTGTACAAATTTCTTCTTCGATTTGGCGGCAGACACAGAACAATCCTTGCATGCCGTAAAATCCGAATTTGACCGTTTCACTGCGCAAAATGCTATCTTTCTTTTCGTGACGAATGAAATAGGATGGTGCGGTGTATCGGAAAACGAACTGCAACGCAAGTTCACCGACTTGCAAGGATGGATAAATCAGTATATTGCGTCGAAAGCCGACGAAGTCATCCTGATGATCAGCGGTATTCCCGTAAAAATAAAATAAATACTTTCATGGAAAAAAACCAACGTGCGGCGGCGATCGGGAGATTATAATGATCCTGGCGGGATTATCCCAGCGCCACGTCGAGAATCATCATCAGGACAAATCCTAATGCAACGCCGATGGTAGCAATATTAGAATGACGTCCGCTTTGCGCTTCGGGGATCAGCTCTTCTACCACCACATAAATCATCGCGCCTGCTGCAAATGCAAGTAAATACGGCAATACAGGCAATGTAACCGATATCAGGAAAACTGTAATAATCCCGGCTATCGGTTCGACGATGCCCGAAAGTGCTCCGTTGACAAATGCTTTCTTTCGGGATTGCCCGGCACTCCTTAACGGCATAGAGATTATCGCCCCTTCCGGAAAATTCTGAATGGCGATACCAACTGAAAGCGCCATCGCACTTGCAAAAGAAAGGTTTGATATCCCCTCCGTCATCCCTGCCAAAACGACGCCCACGGCCATCCCTTCTGGAATATTATGAAGGGTCACGGCAAAAACAAGCATCGTCGTTTTTTTCAGTTTTGTCTTAACTCCTTCCGGCTCATCGGAATTTATATGAAGATGAGGTATGACGCTGTCAAGAAATAATAAAAAACCCATACCTGCAAGGAATCCGACCGCAGCCGGCATCCATACGGCAGAATGGCAATGTTCTTCCGCCATTTCGATAGAAGGTATAAGCAGCGACCATACCGACGCCGCAACCATTACCCCCGAAGCAAAACCAAGTAATAGTTTTTGCAGACGCGGCGAAATATCATTTTTAAGCAGAAATACCATTGCGGAACCTAATACAGTCCCAACAAACGGCACGAGTAATCCGATCGCTATTTCCATTATTGTTATTATTTTTCGTCCTTTCCACTACCTTTCATCTGTAAAAAAAACAGTTTTTTCATTCGTGAACGCTTGGAAAACCAGAGTTTTCATGTAGTTTTCTTTACACAAGAATACGCAAATGTACATGAAATTTTTCAATCACACACAGACGAATAAAAATGTCCGGCAAAATTTATACGGGAAAAATACTTTTTCGCCGGACATGTTTGGCAGGTTCATTTATTTCATGTATGTTTGCCCGTAAAAAAATACGGATGAAACATTTTCGAATTTATAACCCGGAAGAAAAAATACGGGAAGCGCTGCAATATAAAATAGACAACCTGGCGAAACCCAAAGGTTCGCTTGGCAGACTTGAAGAACTTGCTTTGCAGGCAGGACTGATCCAGCAGACACTGTCGCCCGCATTGCAGAAACCGCATAATATCATCTTTGCCGCCGACCATGGCATAACGGACGAAAATGTCAGCATATCGCCCAAAGAGGTGACATGGCAACAGTGTCTACATTTCCTGCAAGGTAACGGGGGTGGAATTAATTTTCTGTGCCGTCAGCATGGCTTCACCCTCTGTGTTGTCGATGCGGGCGTAGACTACAATTTCTCTTCCGATACCGGGATAATGGACATGAAAGTGCGTCGGGGGACACGCAATTACGTGTACGAAGCGGCGATGACAATCGAAGAGATGGATTTGTGCATCGACCGCGGTGCAACGATTGTCCGCAAGGTAAATGAGACCGGCTGTAACGTCGTCGGTTTCGGGGAAATGGGTATCGGCAATACGTCCTCATCGTCACTCTGGATGAATTGCCTGACAAACATTCCGCTATTACAATGTGTCGGCGCAGGCGCAGGCCTCAGCTACGACGGCATACGTCATAAGTACCAAATACTCAAACGGGCATTAGACAATTACCGTGGCGACCGTTCCGTAACAGACGTAATGCGTTATTTCGGCGGTTACGAAATGGTAATGGCTGTCGGAGCCATGTTGCAGGCCGCGGAACTGAAAATGATCATTCTTGTGGATGGTTTTATCATGACAACTTGTATACTGGCGGCGTCACGCCTCTATCCCGAAGTCATGTCTTATGCCATTTTCGGACATTGTAGCGATGAAACAGGGCATAGCCTTTTGCTGAACGCGATCGATGCACGTCCGCTGTTAAACCTCGGCATGCGCCTCGGAGAAGGAACAGGCGCCGTATGCGCTTATCCGATACTTGATTCGGCTGTGCGTATGATCAATGAAATGAATTCTTTCGAAGAAGGAAAGGTGATAAAATATTTCTAAACTCCTCAAAAATTCTCCAATAAACTTTGATTTTGATATCGCATAAAATCACTATCATCAACGTTAAAATCTCAGGCAATGATTACAAAAGATATTATCGCAACGTTCATACTCTTTACGCGACTTCCTTTGGGACGTATCTGCAAAGTTCCGACAGACAGTTTCAGACGTATCGTCGCATACTGGCCGTTGACGGGATTTTTGACGGGGAGCGTCATGAGCATGGTTTATCTCTTAGCTGTTTATCTCAATTTTCATGCTATAATAGCTGTCTTATTAACATTTACAAGCCGATTGTTGCTAACGGGCGCATTACACGAAGACGGATTGGCGGATTTTCTGGACGGATTCGGAGGAGGACATACACGCGAAAAAACATTGGCAATAATGAAAGATTCACATACCGGCAGCTTTGGTGTTCTCGGACTGACACTTTACGTCCTGTTATGGATAAGCTCCGTCTTTATCCTGATACGACAACTAAAAGGCAATGAATACATCCTTTTCTTTACATGCGATATATGGAGTAAATGGTGCGCCTCGCAAATTATCAACATTCTGCCGTATGCGCGCAAAGAGGAGGATTGCAAAATAAAAAACACATACGAAAAGACGTCGCCCGTACGTTTCATCATCGGTTTTAGCTGCGCCATTTTGCCTTTTGTATATATTTTGGTTTTTAACAGCGCTCACATTCTATTTTTAGCCGGTGCAATCGCACCGCTAGCCACTATGTTCTTTCTCGCATGGTATATGAAACGGCGTATTCGGGGATATACCGGAGATTGCTGCGGCGCCATGTTTCTTTTATGTGAATTGTCATACATTCTAACAGTAAACTGTTTATGGAAATTTTTTTGATACGGCATACATCCGTGGATGTTCCGCAGGGCATCTGTTACGGACAATCAGACGTCCCGCTAAAATCATCTTTCGAACAGGAAGCGGAAATTGTAAAAAAACAACTTGACAATGAAACGTTCGATGCCGTTTACACCAGTCCTTTAAGTCGCTGCGTAAAACTATCGGCATATTGCGGCTACCCCGACGCATTGCGCGACGACCGTTTAAAAGAAATGTATATGGGCGATTGGGAGATGCGGACGTTCAACGAGATAGAAGACCCTCGACTGCAAGAATGGTACGACGACTTCCTGCATGTTCCGACACGTAACGGCGAATCATATCAGGATTTACTCGCACGCGTGTCATCGTTTCTGAACGAACTGCGATCGTCAGAAAACGCTTCCGGCTATGATAAAATTGCAATATTCACACACGGAGGAGTGCTTTTATGTGTTCAATCGCTTACGGGATATATCCATCCCGACAATGTGATTCAACAGCTACCCGCCTATGGAGAAATAGTCAGGATATTACTTGGTTAAAATCTTATAAATTAATTCCATATCGACATGCCGGCGAACATGTGCGGCAAGTTTGTCATACTGCTCTTCTTTAAAAGCGGCATAATCGAAGACGGTTCGCGCCGAAGTTTTTTCAAGGAACGGCCGCAGTAGAAAATCTATTACCGGAGCATTATCCAATATCCCATGTATATATGTCCCTATACAACGATTATTCACGAAACATCCGTTTGCGGAGGCATCCGGGATGTTATCCGCAAATTTTCCGCCGTTACCCGCAGGATGCTCGTCGACATCGACGGGATATGTAAATGCCGAGGCTTTCGCATCCGGGAGAAATGTCGTCTTTCCCATATGTATTTCATAACCGCGACACACGTCGTTGACGACAGTGCCTTTATCCGCCAAAATCATCGGCGAACCTCCAAACGAAAAATTCCCGGAAGACAAATAATCCGCTTCACCGGCTAAGCGAAATGCTACCCGACGCGTGACTTTTTCTTCCGTCAGGCGGGTAATGACCGGCAATAATCCTAATCCCGGCAAACGTTCCATATCGCCCTCCACATGTTCCGGATCGCAGACCTCCATGCCCATCATCTGATATCCGCCGCAGATGCCCATTATGGCGGCACCATTGCGATGAGCCTGCACGATCGCCTGTGCTACGCCATTACGTCGCAATTCATAAAGATCGTCCAACGTATTTTTCGTTCCGGGAAGAAGGATAATATCCGCCTTCTGTAATTCTTTCGTATTGTCGGTATAAAAAAGATGCACCCGCTCATCTCGTTCCAGAACGTTGAAATCGGTAAAATTACTCATGTGTCGCAATAATACGACCGCCACATTTACTTTACCCTGCAACGCTTCGAGTTTTTTCGTTCGAAGTGCTACGCTGTCTTCTTCCTCAATATAAATATCTTTGTAATACGGCACAACACCAACGACAGGAATACCACACAAATCTTCCATCATCTTAACCCCATCGGTGAAAAGGCTTATATCGCCCCGAAACTTATTTATAAGAATCCCTTTGATAAGGCGGCGATCTTCATCCGTCTGTAACATAATCGAACCGTATGCGCTTGCAAATACCCCTCCACGGTCGATATCCGCAACCAATATCACCCGTGCACCGGCATAACGCGCCATCGGAAGGTTTACCAAATCCACATTCCGCAGATTAATTTCCGAGACGCTCCCCGCTCCTTCCATTACAATCGGATGATAACATCCGGAAAGACGGTCATACGCCGCATGAACCTCTCGTATCAACGCCTCCCGCCCCTGTCCATAGAAATAGGTTCGCGCATCTTGATTACCTGTCGGACGACCGTTCAGCACAACCTGCGACGTGCTGTCACCCAACGGTTTCAGCAATAACGGATTCATATCCGTATGGCACGGAACGCCTGCCGCTTCCGCTTGCACCGCCTGCGCCCGTCCAATTTCCAGCCCTTCGGACGTAACAAACGAATTTAACGCCATATTCTGGGCTTTAAACGGGGCGGGAGAATAACCGTCCTGCTTAAAAATACGACAAAAAGCCGCTGCTATAACACTTTTCCCGACATCGCTACCCGTCCCCGCAAACATCACAGGACAAAGATTCTGCGACGCCCGACATGGCACCCGTCCGGCGACACGGTCGCGATAAAATGAGAGCGAATCATTTTGCATTCAGTCGATGTCTAATCTCTGCAAGTTGTTTGGCTTGTTCTTCATAAACCCTCTCCTTTTCCTCAAGCGCCCTGGCTTTCTCTTCAAGCGCCTTGGCTTTCTCTTCAAGAGCTTTGTCCTTTTCTTCCAGCGCTTTGTCTTTTTCTCCAAGAGCTTTGTCCTTTTCTTCAATCGTCTTGTCTTTTTCTTCCAGAGCTTTGTCCTTTTCTTCAATTGTCTTGTCTTTTTCTTCCAGCGCCTTCTCCTGTTCTTCGATGATACGTTTCTGCTTTCGGTGCGTTTTTCCGAAAAGGGCGTCTATCGTGCGCAGCGCTTCCGCTTCCTTTTCTATTTCTTCACGTTCCAAAGGGTCGGCTACCATTTCATTAAGTATGGAGGTTATGAAACGTATCTCCTTATCATCCGACCGGTATGCGTATTGCTTGCTTACTTCCGAATCTTCACGGATGAAATGCGCCTGCTCGAAGAGGCTCAGCAGTTCGTTCAACTTTGTGCCGTAGCGTTTGTCGGTAATTCTTCCGGCCTGGATTACATAACTGTCGTGCGTGAGTTTCTCCACGAAGGGCGACTTCGCCTCGACCGCGTTACCGTGTACCAAGTCACGGTAATGACGCTCTACCTTGATGCACGGACTTTCTATTTCGGCAAGTCTGCCGCCAAGGATATAGATAGTAGTGATGGGCAAGACTAT
>JAIRMH010000096.1 GCA_031258835.1 Tannerella sp. | reverse complement strand
GATCCACCCTGCCGGATTCTGCTTTGAAGTCTCCCATTCAGGGCGATCTGTCAAGATCCACCCTGCCGTATTCCGCATTGAAATCGACTGTGCCGGGTGGTCTGTCGAGATCCACCCTGCCGGATTCCACATTGAAATCGACCGTGCCGGGCGATCTGTCGGAATCCACTATACGCGATGCCGCATTGATAACGATACAGGATGCAGTCTTAAAACCGACGCCGCCGGACGCCGCATCGGAATCAGCCGTTCCTGACGAAACGATATCGGATACGGTAATGCCGGAAGATAATATTACCCGCCGGACGGTACGTCCCGGGAAACGTTCGTTTTTTACGCTGACTTTAATTCCGGATGAAAAAGAGCCGGTTGCTGCTACAGTCCTTTCTTTTTCCGACAAAAGGATTATTTTAAACAGGGCGAATACCGAACCGGGTAATATCACTATTACATCGAAAGAGCAGGCATTGTTGTCGTGTGAAAATAAGCGTTGGTTTATTGAAGACCGTAGTGAACTGAAAACGACATACCTCTATGTGTCGGAAAAAACGGAACTTAAACCCGGTGATATTATTGTTTTAGGGGACAGACGTTTTTTGTTTGACGGTTAGATTTGTGTGAAATATAATAAGCTGTAACACGCCGGAGAAATAAAAATGGGATTAGAAGGATTTTCATAAAGAAGAATATGGAACAGGTAACAAAGAAATATAACCCTTCATTTTTCGGATCTATTAGCGCCGGAATGGGATCATTATTTAATGCCTCCGAAAGAAAGTATTATATTATAGAGCATAAAGTTGCATCAAAATATCACCGGCGGGGAGAGGAACAAAAGGTCATTATGGATCAGATTGAACTCGGGCGCGCCCCGAATTGTCTGGTTCGTTTTGACGAATCTTTTACGACGGTAAGTAGAAGGCATGCTGCAATTATCAGGGAAGGCGATAATTATAAATTGATACGGTTGTCGCAGACAAACACGACGTTTCTGAACGGAAAGCCGATAACTCGCGAATGGTATTTACAGAGTGGCGATGAAATTCAGTTGTCGGTGAATGGGCCTAAATTAGGTTTTATTATACCTCGGGACAGTCAAAGTTCGGTTTCTAATATTAAATTTACGGAAAGATTGAATTTATTCGGAAAGCAAGCCTTGGAACCTTATAAATGGGGACTAATCTGTTTGGGTATTGTTTTGTTTCTCGTCATATTAGGCTCGTTAGCATGGAATTACCGGCAATATTGGAAATGGCAGGAAGATTCCGAACAGAAGGCGCGGCAGGTGGCAGCCGCTTTTGAGAAAAATGAAGAATTGCAAAATGCAATAGATTCAATGATTGTTGCGGAAAAAAACAAGCCGGAACCGGAAAAAATCATCCCTCCGGCTGCAATAGAGGATCTGGTGGAAAATTGTAAGGATGATATTTATTATTTGTTTGTCAGGGAAGTTTATATCACAGACGGCGAACAGAAAAAGCAAATCATGCAAACCGATGCGAATGTCAATGAGCCGCCGCCATATGGGTGGAGTGCTACCGGATTTTTGTTGAATGACGGGAGGTTTGTAACCGCTAAGCGTTGCATACAGCCGTGGCTTTTTACTTTCGGCCGGGATATTCTGGCGCAAGCAGATTTGACGGATTCAGTATATCATGTCGTTGCGGTGGTCAATGCCGTTTCGCGTAGAGGGAAAAAGTTCACAATAAACAGTACGGATTTTATACATGATGAAACGAAGTCCTCCGATCGACAAATGCTTTCCTCTGACTGGGCATATGCATATACTTCCCGGAAAGGGACGTTGAAGTTGGATAGGCAATTGTCGGGCAATCTGCGTTCCGGAACGGATTTGCACGTATTGGGATTCCCGATGAATATGGATGCGAGCCATCCCCCGACAGCGATCATGCCTGCTTATAACCGATTTAGCGTAGGAGTTGACGGCCTTGACGCTACCGGATGTTTTCTCTATACAAGAGGGGCTGGTAATCCTAATTCCGGCGCTCCCATTTTTGCAAGAAAGGAAAATGAACTGGTTGTAGTGGGCGTCGTATCGGGCGAATCTACGGAAAATAACGAATATAATTACGGGATACCTGTGTTAGTAATTAACCATAGAAAAAAATAACGGATGAGTAATATTCATTTTCAATTGACGGCAGGGACGGATGTCGGGCGGCAACGTTCCAATAATGAAGATAATTTTATCGTAAATGCCAATCTTGCCGAATCGGAGTGGTTTATACCAAAAGATGAGGTTAGCAGTATTGTGTTAAAAGAAAAAGGATGTTTGTTGGTTGTTGCAGACGGAATGGGCGGAATGAATGCCGGAGAAGTAGCCTCCGGAATTGCTGTTGATAGTATTCAGAAATCGTTTTTATCGTATAATATAAAGGATGATATTATTAGCAGCGCTGCATCGATAGAAAATTTCATGAAGACGGCTGTTCTTTCCGCCGATAATGCGATAAAAGAACATGCAGAGAAAAATACGGATACTTTCGGGATGGGGACGACGGTTATCATGGCATGGATACTTGGCGGGAAAGTCTATATTTCATGGTGTGGAGATAGTAGGGCTTATTCTTTTCATCCCGAATCGGGATTGATTCAATTGTCGAAAGACCATTCGTATGTACAGGAACTGGTTGATGAAGGTCGACTGGATAAGGAGTGTGCTTTTGACCATCCGAATAATAACATCATAACACGAAGTCTGGGCGATCCGGGAAGGGTTGCCAAACCTGATTTTGTCGAACACGACCTCCGCGACGGTGAAATGATTTTATTGTGTACCGACGGATTATCGGGCATGATGAGAGATCCGGCTATTGAGAAGATAATGGCTGAAACGGCAGATGATATAACCGTATGTAAAAATACATTAATAGAATCGGCATTAAAAGAGGGCGGACATGATAATGTGACAATTGCTTTATGCAAAATTCTCTCTGGAGTGGAAGGAGCGGAAGGTGCTAATGATGCTAATGCTGATGATGCTAATGCTGCTGATGACGTTGATAAAGGCGTTGTTTCATCAAATACAATAAAGCCAATCAAAAAAAGTCGCTTTGTGGCGCTTATTGTTATTCTTTTATTGTTATTGATTGGTTTGATTGCTTTTGGCATATACTATATGCGATATATATACAATCCGGAAATGTAGATAAAAACGATTTAATTCAATATATTAATTAACTTATAAACTAAAAATGTATGGAACGTAAAATTACAGTAGGAAGAGAGCCCTCGAATGATATTCATGTAAGTGAATCTTATGATGGAGTGAGCAGGAAACATGCAAACATTTATTACAACAATGGGCGAATATTATTTGAAGATATTAGCACCAATGGTTCTTATGTAAATAATAATTTTATTCATCACACAAAAGTTGAGATATTTCCAAACGATGTGATAATGTTAGGTAAGCATTATGTTTTATCGTGGAGTACGATCAACAATTCCCTTTCGTTGCCGTTGCAGAGGCCGACCGACGCAAAGGAACATGTATTCGGCAACTCTTATGACAATCAGCAAGCGCCTCCGCCTCCGCCTCCCGGTGGAAGTTATGATTACAATAATAATGCCGGAAGAAATCTTGAGCGTGAACTTAATTCATGGAACTGGGGTGCGTTTTATTTCGGATGGCTTTGGGGAATATTTAATGGCGTTTACTGGCCATTGGTAGTTTTAATCCCTTATATAGGCTGGTTCGCATTATTAATTGTCAATATTGTTCTTGGTATCAAAGGTAATGCCTGGGCATGGAAAGGAAGGTATTGGAAAGATTTTAATCATTTTAAAAGAGTGCAGAAAGCATGGGCAATGTGGGCTTTATACGTATTTACAGCCTTTATCGTTATAAGCATAACTCTTTTAACCCTGTTTTCTTCGGTAATATTTTCTTTAGTGAATTCTCTGCGTTAGACGATCTCGTCTCCTGATATGATGCCGTTTGTGATGGCGTAGAATGTTAATCCCGGAATGGTTTTGATGCCGAGTTTGGAGGAGATGTTCTTACGGTGTGTGAGTACGGTATTTAGACTAATACAAAGGTGATCCGCAACTTCTTTGTTGGTTTCACCTTTGATTATTTGTCGGAGTACTTCCCTCTCACGGGAAGAAAGATTTTTATTGCCGTCTTTTTCCATACCCGCGACAATTGGGGCAAGGATACGGTTGCGAATGCGGTTATGTTGCCGGATGTCTGCATGTAAGGTGTTGATAGCCACGATGACGGCATAACAGAGGTTTTCATTGTAATCTCCGGCCAGATGTTTGATGATGATATGTTTCAGGTCGGCGATGAGGGCTTCAATAGGTTCTTCCGGGTCGACAGGCATTACCGGGTGGCGATAGGTCAATTTCCTGTCCTTTTGTTTTCCGCATAATTCGATGATATGGGGAAACCATTCCTGCTCATCTGTTTCGATACGTTTCAACAGACGGTCTTTGAACGTGTCGAACAATTTTCCGATAAGCGCCGGCGATTCGTTTTGCGGGTCGCTTGCGGATATAAACAGACGCAAGTGGCGCTCTATATTGGGTAGTTGTGAATGTAAGTAGTAATTGTTGGTTTCTGTGAGATAATCGACTATTTGCGTAAGGTGAAATCCTTGCAATTTCTTTTCCGGAAAATAATTTTTGTTCAGGAACGTATTAATCATCGTCATAAAGAAGTCGATATTAATGTTATGGTTGTTGCATATTTCCTGTGCGGTGCTGTCGCCAAGTCCGAGGCGTATGCCGAACCTGTTAATAACGGGAATGAGCGAAGGGTATTCTTCTACCACTTCACTCATTCGCATATTTGCATAGATTAAAGACAAATTATGCCTCCTCCCATTGTTTTCGGATTCGTTCGACGCCGGCGGCTGCGGCAGCATTGCGGTCGTCGGCTTTGCTTCCACATTCGAAACTGATGTATTTATCGAAACCTATTATCTTCAATCCGCGAAATCCGTCTACGTAATTATCCGTATCGCCATCTTCGCCCGGCATAAGGCGTCGTTTGCGACTTGCAATATGTACGTGCTGAATGTATTTCCCGCCGGAGATAAACGCTCCCAAGTCGGAAGTTTCTTCCCACGTCATGTGCCAGAAATCGCCGAGGCATGTCACACCCGGATTATTAATGTCGCGACAGATCGATGCGGCATCGGCAACTAAGCGCAGATAAAACGCTTCACGGCGGTTGAGCGGTTCAAGGATGACGGTCGTTCCGTTTTCCGTAGCAAATGTTCCGAGTTCATCGAACCATTGGCACAGAAAATCACGTGATTCCTGCGTATGCGGTTTCACCGGTTTTTGCGAATTGAAAGCGGGTACAATGATGACGCCTGTTGAGCCTAATGCTCCTGCCGCTGTTATGATATCGCGCATCGAATCACGACATTCGTTTCGTACAGGCTCTTCTTCCGACAGCATAAACCCTTTGAACCCTGCACAGATAGCGCTGATCTTAATATCGCGTCCGTTCAGCGCCTGCTTCAACTCGTTTACCCGGCCGGACAATCCATTCCCGCTTACTTCTAACCCGTTAACGCCGAGTTTTTCCATGAAGTCGAGTTTGCCACCGAGAGACTCTCCTTCGAGTGTCCATTCCTGAAACGAAATGTTCAGTTTGGCATTGGGATTATACGGAAGGCTGTTCTTACCGCTTTTCCCGCTTTCGCAACATTCGCTTTTCTCGCTGTTCCCGGGACGTCCCGTACAGGCGGCTACCGTTGCCAGCGCCGCGCTGCTGAGGGACGTTCTTATGAAATTTCTTCTGTTAGGGCTCATGTGTTATTGCTTTATGTATGGGTTGCCCGGAATGGGAACTACAAATCCGCTCATATCCATTTTTCCCGTAAGACTGATGTCTTTAGGCCACAAATCAAGTGGTGAAGCCGTCATAGCCTCCCATGTTGATTCTTTTCCTGTATATGCCGATTCACGGCCCATGATGGCGGCCATATTGGCAATTGCCGTCTCCGACGCCTGGTCGATGGATTTTCCTGCACGGATGAGGTTAATCCAGTTTATATGCTCTAAGGTATATGCATCTGTCTGTTTGAAATTTGCTTTTTCGGCCTCATAGTCATACGCCCATATCACGTTACCGGCAAGATCTTCGATCCTCGTTTTATCATCAAGATAAAGAGCGCCTCTGCTCCCCTGTATAAATTCGCTGACGTTACTTGCGCATCCGTCTATCTGGCGACACATACTATGAAGGTGTATGCCGTTTTCCATGGTGAAATCAACGCTGAAATTGTCATATTGATCACCCGTCACACGGCGTTGACGGGAACCGAAACCTACGGCTTTAACCGGTTTGAGGCCTGAGAACCATGTGAATACGTCCAAGTTGTGAACATGCTGTTCGACGATATGATCACCTGATAACCATTTCCAGTTAACCCAGTCTTTGATCATCCATTCGCAGTCGGTCCATTTCGGCTGGCGATCGCGATGCCATAACTTGCCGCCGTTCCAGTATACGACGCCTCCCGTAATTTCTCCGATATAGCCTTCCATCACTTTTTTGTATGCTTCCACATAATTACGTTGGTGATGACGTTGGGTACCGGTGATGACACATAAATTTTTTGCCTGCGCCTGCCTGGCGGTAGCGACAATGGATCTGTAACCTGTGGGATCTACGCATATCGGTTTTTCAAGGAAAGAATGTTTCCCTTTTTCCGTAGCATATTGGAAATGGATGGGGCGGAAGTTTGGCGGAGTTGCCACTATTACCACATCCACGCCGCTATCTATGACCTGTTTGTAGGCGTCAAATCCTGTAAAGCGCATGTTTTCGGGAATATCAATATTTTTTTCCTTTTTCAATTTCCCGGCTAAGTCATCCACGCGTTCTTTGAATGTGTCGGCTAAAGCCGTAATTGTTACTCCTTTAGCCGCGTTAAGCCAATTGAATGCCGCGCCCGAACCGCGGCCTCCGCAACCGATAACGCCGGCTTTCAGTTCTTTACCGTCGTTAGCCAGATCAGGTAGATCGGGGATATAATAAGATCCGGGTTCTTGCAACGGTGTGTAAACGATTTTATCGCTTTTTTCGGTGCATGACGTTAATGCGCTTCCGGTTCCAACCATTCCTGCTGCGCTGACAAGTGCGGAACTTTTTAAAAATGTTCTTCTGCTAATACTGTTTTCTTTCATGATGTTTAATTTTTTTAGTTTGATGTTATGTTGATAATCTCATTTCAATATAGATGTATCCGGTTCGCAGACAATGCGGAATCCGATGCCCCGGATATCGGAGTACCACCAGATACTTTTCGGTTGTTGCGGATCGGTCTTGAGCCATTCGTTGTGAAATGTCTGCGAACGCGCGGCGCAACGCAGATCGGCGGCGTCGGAGTTGTATAACCCTCCGCGTACGACCCATTCTTCCCCTTCTGTTACGATAGGGTCGGTCACATTTTCGCTTGTCTTACCATATGCATCTGCGGCATATCTATCGGCGCAATATTCCATTACGTTACCGAGCATATTTTTAAGTCCGAATGGGTTGGATTTGACCTTGTCGGGTTCCTGCGAACGATTGTTACTGTTTTTGCCATAGATGACGTAATCTTTTATGACATCCGTTTTTGCGCTGAAAAATTTACGCATAAAACCTTTGTCGGAATAATCGTTCGGCTTTCCTTCGAAAAAATAAGGTGTTTCCGTTCCTCCGCGCGCAGCGTATTCCCATTCCGCTTCGGTCGGCAGACGATATTTCTTGCCGGTTTTGAGCGACAACCACTGACAAAATGTTTCCGCCGCATAATGAGTCATGGTTATAGCCGGACGTGAACCGCTGCCCCATCCCTGGTCAGGAAATCCGAATGGCGGAGTAGGGCCTGTTATAGCATCGACATCCGGACGGCTATTGTTGGCATATACCGTTTCGGGAGGTGTACGACCTTCACTCGTCGTATGTGCATAGAATACCCAGTATTGATCCCACGTAACTTCTACTTCCGCCATAAAAAACGGACTTACGGTTACGTTACGTACAGGCCATTCATTGTCCTTGTGGAATGATTCTTTTTTATTGCTTCCCATCTTGAACGATCCTCCATCAATGGCAATCATGTTGAACGATACGTTTGTACCTGGTATTTGTTCGGTATAGTTTGTAAACGCGGTGACGACCGTGGCGGAAGCAAATGCCGGTCCGGATGCCGCACTGCTTTCGGCGTTCGGTATACCGGTCAGTTTGCCGTGTGTGTAATTAGGGTTGTGATGTCCCGCGTCCAGATGACAGCTGATGCATTGTAAATCAAGTTTTTTCTCATTTTCCTCATAGTAAAGGTGAGCGGTTATGCCGTCGTCGGTTATGCCGGAGGGGAAAAGGTTGACATGACATTCTTTACACGATTCGTTGGGTATGTACCGGATCGCATGTTCCAATTCCGATTTCATATCCCAGTTGAAATCGGCACTGTCTTTTGTCAGATATCCCCATACATCTTTGACGCCTAACCTGATTTTTGCGGAATAGTGGTTCCACGTCTGATGTTTGGGCGGCAAATGACAATCGACGCAGTGTGTGGTGACACCACTTTTGTTATTAACGTGTATTGATTGTTTCCAGCTATCCGTCACATGCGGATGTACATGGCAAATCGTACAGGATTTGTCACTCGAATAATACACAGAGACCTGATAGGCCGAAACAAACAGGGTAAAACCGGTAATTATTCCGGCTGCAAAAATCCATTTTTTCTTTCTGTTCTTCTTCTTCTCTTTTTTTCTTATTCTACCCATTTTACCCACTTTTTGTCATTGTTATAGCCGGAGGCAATCATCGTTTCGATGAATTGCAACCCTCTCACCCCATCGTAAACGTTCGGAAAATCAAGACTTTCTTCCGACGGCAATTCTCCCGCCGCACGCGCTTGTACGGTCAATGTAAAATTCCGGTATATGTTGGCGAACGCTTCGATAAAGCCTTCGGGGTGCCCTCCCGGAATACGTATATTCCATTTTGCGAGGTCGCTCAGATAGTCGTATCCGTTGCCGATCCGTATTTTTTCCTCCGGCTTGTTCAACCACTTGGCATATAGCGTGTTGGGTTCCATCTGATGCCATTCAAGTCCGCCCTTGTCGCCATAGATGCGTATACGGAGGTTATTTTCTTCTCCTGAAGCTATTTGTGTGGACTGCAGAATGCCTGTGGTGACGCCGTTCTCAAAATGCAGGAAAGCGGCGGCATCGTCGTCAATCGGCCTCCCGGGAGCAAAAACTTTCAATTCGGCGCATAACTCCGTAACTTTTAAGCCGGTTACGTATTCGCATAAATGCCATGCGTGTGTGCCGATATCGCCCACACATCCGCCTTTGCCCGAAAGTTTGGGGTCGGTGCGCCAGCCGGCATTGTTGCCGCCCAACAATTCGATGCGTTGCGATAACCATCCTTGCGAATATTCCACATATACGCGGCGGAGAGATCCTATGTCGCCGCGCGCTATTCGCGCTTTTGCTTCTTTAATGGCGGGATATCCGGTATAAACATGCGTCAAAGCGAGAGTGCGTCCGCTTTTTTCTACTTTTTCCCGTAACGACTTGGCTTCTTCGAGCGAGAAAGTCATCGGTTTGTCGATCACTACGTCATAACCGTGATCTAATGCCATTGCCGCAGGCTCGTAATGCACATAGTTGGGAGTTACTACTACCACGAATTGCATACGCTCCTCCTCTGGCAATAACGCTTCTTTTTCAAACATCTCATAATAAGTTTCATAGATCCGGTTGTCGGGCACAAAATAGTGACGTCCTGATTTTAATGATATTTCCGGATTAACGCTAAAACATCCGCAAACTAATTCTATTTTGCTTTCCATTAAGGCAGCACGTATGTGAACAGATCCGATAAAACCATCCAGACCTCCTCCAACGATTCCCATGCGTAACTTTCTGTTCTTCATGTTGTTCTAATATTTTATTGTTTATAGGGTTATTTTTCAGCCTATAAAAGTAGTGGTTTATTTTAAATCGACAAAAAGAAAAAAGAAAAATACATATCTTTTTAGATTATATAAACTTTGTTTTGTTCTTTGGCGTCGTCATCTCTCCATACCGTTCACAATTTATGCCCCCATTAACCGTTAAGAACGCAGATTATTCCAGCAAATGTAATAAAAAGGAAAGGATTTATTTTGTATTACGTTCGACATGCCGTATATTTGCCCCATGAAAAATATGGAAGAGAAACAGATGGTTTTGCAGACGGAAGATCTGGTTAAAAAATATCGTAATCGTACGGTAGTGAATCATGTGTCGGTCAATGTGAAACAAGGTGAGATTGTCGGGTTGCTCGGACCGAACGGCGCGGGTAAGACGACGACTTTTTATATGATTGTAGGTCTTGTGACGCCTAATAACGGCAGGATTCTTTTGGATGATTTGGAAATTACAGGTTATCCCGTATATAAACGTGCCCGTAAGGGGATTGGTTATCTGGCGCAGGAGGCTTCCGTTTTTCGTAAAATGACGGTGGAAGATAACCTCCGGGCGGTGCTTGAGATGACGGATACACCAGTGAACGATCAGAAGGAGATGATGGAAAGCCTGATTGAAGAGTTTGGCCTGCAGAAAGTCCGTAAAAACCTCGGCGACCATCTGTCCGGCGGAGAACGCCGTCGCGCCGAGATCGCGAGATGCTTAGCTATCGACCCTAAGTTTATTATGCTCGATGAGCCTTTTGCCGGAGTAGATCCTATTGCGGTGCAGGACATACAGATGATCGTAGGACGCCTCAAACATAAGAATATCGGAATCCTGATTACCGATCACAATGTTTACGAGACATTAAGTATAACGGATCGCGCTTATTTGTTGTTCGAAGGGAAAGTGTTGTTTCAAGGGACAGCGGAAGAACTCGCCGCTAACGAGATCGTTCGTGAAAAATATCTGGGTCGCGATTTTGAACTTCGTAAGAAGACGCTTTGAAATTTTCGTTCGGCGTATTATCTTCGTTCAGCGTATTACTTTTCGTGTGGCGTGTCATCTTTGTTTGGCATATTATTTTCGTTCGGTGCGTCATCTTTGTTCGGCGTATTATCTTCGCGTGACGTGTCATCTTTGTTCGGCGTATTATCTTCGTGTGGCGTAATTTTATTTTGCAAACAATATTTTCTCATTAATCTTGCGCATAAAACGAATAAAAATAATCCCGCTGCCGTAATGAAAATGGCGGTAATCCAGTCTCCGTTATCTATATTTTTGCCGGTGAGCGTGGCTTCATCCGTGAACTCTGTCGGCAACTCTGCATAATGCGCCATTACTGTGATTGCATTATGAAGGAAATGAGCGAACACCGGCGCCCATATACTTTTACTCCAGTATAACAGATATCCGAAGAAGGCGCCTAAAAACAGGCGCGGAATGAACCCGTAGAATTGAAAATGGATAGCGCTGAAAAGGGTTGCAACAATCCAAATGGCGACATGTGTATTTTTTATTCTTTTCCTGACGATCGATAAAATTGCGCCTCTGAACATAAATTCTTCCGTTATACCGGCCATTACGGCAATGACGATTATGTTGACGATGAATGGAATCGCTCCTTTTTCCGATAATAAAGAATTTGTTATTTGGGTCAATTTGTCTTCGGTTTCGCGCATCAGGTTTTCTATGGGCGACATAAAGTCGGGTAATTGTATTTTTGAATTTAAATAGGATGTCAGCTCTACGGTCGGCAACAGAAAAATGACCATTGGCAACATTGATATAAGTACGCGTACATTTATTTTATGTATATGCAGAAAATTTTTCGGATGGATGTTGCAAAGATAGGCGGTGAGAATAGCCGGCAGTAAAAATGATAGTACGCAGGATAAAAACTGCGATATATGTATCGGGTAAAACAGTCGGTAGGTCACGCCGGTAAATGGGCTGTTAGTTATTGTGATAAACAGATCGCCGAAGATCTCTCCGGAGATAGCGCCGACGACTAATCCTGTCAGGAATAAATATGACAGGATGCCGGCTTGGAATAGTACGGAACGATTTGCAAAAATACCTTTCATATGTACATATAAAAAAAACTTCCGCCCAAAGATAGGTAGAAGTTTTTAATTTATTGAATAAAAAAACCGTTTACTTTTTAGATATCGCTTCTTTGACGACCATTTGGCGTCCTTCAAACTCTTTTTCATTCAAATCTTCAATAGCTTTTTTTGCATCCTTGTCGTTTTGCATTTCAACAAAAGCAAAGCCTTTTGAGCGACCGGTCTCACGGTCTTTGATTACCTTGATGGAATCAACGATTCCATAGCGTTCCATAACTGATTTCAAATCATCTTCCTGAATACGATAATTCAGGTTTCCTACGTAAATGTTCATAAAATAAAGATTAAAAAAATAAATATCCGACAAAGGAACGGATTTATTTTTGATATACAAGTTTTTTTGGAAGAAAAATAAAGTATTTATTTAAATTCTTCCCATAATGCCGAAGAAATAGTTTTTTGTGTTGTGTCAACCAACTTTTGTAACTTTTCCTTGTCGTCGACTTCTTTTTTATGAGGCGTGACGGGCGCATGTATGATCATTTCCATTCGATGAGGCCGTACGTCCCATGATCCGGCAGGCATTACTTTGTATGGGCCGTTGAGTGTTATGGGGATGATAGATAACTGTTGGTCGACGGCGATCTGGTATGCGCCTCTTTTAAAACGCCTCAGGTGCCCGTTCGGGGAACGTGATCCTTCAGGGAAGACAATTAGCGAATGGCCGCATTTAAGACTGCGTTCGGCTTCCTGTACGCTTTTCTGTGCAGATCGGGCCGACGAGTTGTCGACGAAAGTAAAGCCGGCCATGCGGCATGCAAATCCAACAAGCGGAATTTTAGCAAGTCCTTTTTTCATCATCCATTTTATCGGAACGCCAAGGTAGCCGTAGATGAGGAAAATGTCGTATGCACTCTGATGATTCGATACAAATACGTATGATTGTCCCTTTTTTATGTTTTCCCGGCCTTTTATCTTTACGGGGCATAGCGTGAGTAGACAGGCGATGCGAGCCCATAACATTCCCGGATAATAGGAGAAAAATTTCTCGCCGCCAAAAAAACAACCGGCTGCGACAATGATGGCCGTCAGTATGGTTGTGATAGCGAAAACCGGCATTACAACAAGCCGGAAGTACATTTTGTATAAACTGTGTAACATAATATTCTATTAAAATGTATGCAAAAATAAAACGAAAAATGAATTTAACGATCATTTTTTACGGAAAAAATTTTTCAAATCGGTATATTATTACTTTATTTGTAGCAGAAAACAAAGAGAACATATTTAAAAATTAATACAATGAATACATTATTGAAGAACTTAGGAGTTATTATTCTTCTTATTGGAGTAGGGGTATTGGCTATTCCTGCATTTACGGATGTGCGGAACAATTTACTGTTGGGTGGCGGTTTGCTTATCGTTATCATAGGTTTTTTTGCCCACATATTTCTTAATAAGAAATTTGAGTAGCTTTGCTGTTGCAAAGAAACTGTTAAGAGGTTGTCTCAAAAAGTTGTTTTGTCATTATTGCGAACGGAACAAAGGAATATGTAAGGTAGATGGTTATCCGATATTCCTAAATATCGTCCTCGTAAAAATGTTTTAGCGCTTTTGAGATAGCCTTTTATCACTGATCGGCATTTGCATAAAACTTTCCGTTCTGTTTAAACGACAGTGAGCGCTTTTTGTTTTTTTCTTAACCTATTCTGTTCAGGCATAAAAAATGAATAGTTTATATTGTGACAGAATAGACGATGGCGAATCAAAAGCGTCGGATGAATGGCCGGCTACAGGCATAGGCATAGGCGTGGAGCGGCCTAATTGCGGATTGTATGGAAAAACGAAAAGGCGTATACAACTATGAATAAGGATATAAATGTTACGGACGAAACGTTAATGAACGGGGTCAAAAATAATGATTATGTAAGCTATAATAAGTTGTTTATGCGCTATTATGGCCGCTTGTGTCAGTATGCATATACGATGTTGGAGAACAGAGAGGATGCGGAAGACGTCGTGCAGGAATTGTTCCTGAACCTTTGGAATAGCCGGAAAAGGATGGAGATGATCGGGAATGTTTCCGGTTATCTTTTTAAAATGGCAAAAAATATCGCTTTAAATCATATCCGGTCAGTTAAAAACTATCAGATCCTACTTGACGGCTGTCAGGATGTGACGGAACTGTATTATGAAGAAAATCAATTGGAGACCGAGGAGTTCAGGATGGCGCTTTATGATTGTATCGAACGCCTTCCGGAGCGTAGTCGTGAAGTCTTGATCCTTTGTCGTGTGAAAGGCTTTAAGCAAAAGGAGATTTCGGAAAAATTATCCATATCGGTAAAGACGATAAAGAATCAGATATGGACATCCTTGCGGCGGTTAAGGAAATGCCTTGAAATAAAAGGTCTATGATTTTTTTTGAGATCCGGATAGGACTTTTCCCCGTTTGTAGTGTCATACTATAAAAGGAAAAATCAATGAAAGAAAATATAGATACGGGATGTCGTATTCTCCATTATTTGCTGAATGAAGAACGTGAGCCAAAGGATCCGGCGTTGATAGAATGGTTGGGCGAAAGCGAATCCAACAAGAGAAATTTCTGTCGATATAAAAGGATATGGAATGAATCTAAATATTACATCGAAGCCTCTGCATTTGATCCCGGAGCGGCATGGAAGAAGATTAACCGTATAAATAAGAGAAAAGAGAGGATATCTGGACGTTTGCATCCTATTTATTATACACTATCGGGTGTTGCGGCGGCTGTGATAGCGGCGTTAACGCTTTCAATCCATTCGTTGGTGAACTCAACTTTAGGATGTAAGTTGATTACTATATATAATGATATCCAACTGTGAATAATGCCCGTGATTATTTTTGTTTGTTTTTTTAGGATATAAACAAAACAAGATTTATATTTAAAAGTTTATTGCTTATACATATGGATAACTTAATAATCAAACCAAAGATGCTGACATTTATTACGACGTATAAATGCACAAGCGCTTGCCGAAGTTGCTGTTTCCAGTGTAACCCTAAACGGAAAGAGCAATTAACTGTCGATGAAATGAAACATTACACTGATGAATGTGTAAAAGCTTACGACAGTTTGCAAGTTATGGTTCTTACTGGTGGTGAAAGTTTTATATACGGAAGTAAACTGGAAGAAATACTCCGACATGCCAAGTCTTACGGATTGATGACTCGCGTAGTTACAAATGGGTATTGGGCAAAGAGTTATGACATAGCTTATCGAAAACTCGGCAAGTTGATTGATGCAGGATTGACTGAAATCAATTTTAGTACTGGAGACGATCATTTGGAATTCGTGCCTGTTGAAACAATCAAGAATGCCACATTGGCCTCACTATCTCACAATTTGACAGTCTCTATCAATGTTGAATCTGGTGATGATCGGCGTTTTAGTTCCAAATACCTTTTAAATGATACTGATTTACATGAATATATTTTGAAGGGCAAACTTCTAATTATGAATGGAATCTGGATACCCTATAATTGTGAGACTGAATCCTCTGGAAACATAACTCCCAAAAAATATATAAGTTTGGATAGTTTTAGCAAATGTCACAATCTCTTTGGTGGGATTACAATAGACCCCGTCCATAGGATGATTGCATGTTGTGGTATTTCAGCCAAAAACTCTAAATACCTAGATTTAGGCGATGTACGCAAACATTCTATAAAAAATCTATATGAAGAACAATTTAACGACTTTGTAAAAATTTGGTTGGCAACGGAAGGTGCACATAAAATCATGAATTTTATATCTGATTTCACCATCGTCGATCCACACTATAAACGAGAACATTCCTGCTGCGTTTGTGAAAAGATTTTTTGCAACGAACAAAATCTTCAGATTTTGAGGAATAATTATAAACAAATATACTCGTCAATATTATTGAAGTACTATATTATTAACAAGAAAGAAAGTATACAATGAAAACTCCGAACAAACATTTAACGCGGTTAGTTGCTGCTGTAACTACAACGGGCGTTCTCGCCCCTTCGTGCACTCCATTTGTGAACGATTCGAGTATGATTTCAGAAGAGTTACCATCAAAAGGCATATCTGCAATAGATCTGCGTTTGACAAAATCTGAAATGGATTATTTGAGGTTTCTGGAAAAATTGGGTAACAACATTATTGAACATCCGGTAATTGCCAAAGAGTTTGCAAAAAACCCACAATTGTTTTTGGAATCGTATGGCTATCACGAGAAAATTGATATGGAAGAAAACCTGTTGAAACTTATTCTCACTTTAGGAGATGAAGATATCAACAATGCTCTCAATTCCGGAGATATCAAAATGACTTTAAAAATTATGGAAGAAAAGGGTCTGCTGAACGAGTTGTCTAATTCGTACTCAGCTATAGATCTGACAAAAGAACAGATGACTGACATTTTGGCTCTCATGGGAATAGATATTGAAGACGTAGAATGTTATTCAGGCTGTTTTTTTCCAGCATTATGTGTTGTACTTTTACTTGCGGCGCTTGCTATATATATAGCAGGAGCAACTATTGCAACTGTAGCTGTGGGAATCTATTTTGAAATAGGTTGGATCAGTAGTGCAAAGTCCAATTCGTTTATAGACAATAATCCGTCTTTGAAAATATGGGCATTGAAGGGAAACTCAAAAGACACATATATTGCTACAGATATGTACTTAGATCAACAAATAGATGGGCTGTTGAACTTGATTGATTCAAGTAAAATTCAGAATGTCAAAAAGTATGACCGACAACAAATGCGTGATTTTTTGAAATTAAATCTGTTAATGCAAAAACAGTAATATGGGAATCATCATCATATATAGTTTATTTGGCGTTATCTTGTTGATCAAAGCTTTTTTTATCAAGAAAAATCCTTATTCACAAGTTGAAGATTCTCCAACTTTACAAAAAATGGCTACTCATGAGACTGCCAAACGTTATGCAGACCAACTGTATAAAACAGTTTTGTTTTTCGGATTGTTTTATATAGTGGCCGCATTTGTCATTTCTTGGTTTTTAGACGCTTTATACGCATGGTTGTTTTTTTTCAGTGGATTAATCTGTTTCGCTCTGTCAATAATATATTGCAGAAAAATCATAACGGGAAACATTCCTTTTAAACTAATGGCTGTTATTACGATACCATTTATTGCTATTATGGCAATATTGGTTAAAGGGAATCAAGAAATGCCCGTACAAATTGAAGATAATCATGTGATACTTGCCGGCATAACAATTCCATATCATGAGATTAGTAATATCTGTCTTGCCGACACTCTTCCATCAATAAATGTTCGTCTTAACGGCTTTTCCATGGGAGGAGTTAAAAAGGGAATTTTCCGTTCAAAATCTTTAGGAAAAAACATCCGGTTATCATTACATTCGTACTCACCGCCATTTTTTTATCTTCAAAGAGAGGGTAAAGAACTTATCATTTTGAATTTCAGGAATAAAGATAAGACGATGCAAGTGTATGAACAATTGAAACAAATAGTTGAAGAAAAATGATTACTTTTATCACATTAAGAGTAGAAGTTATATGAAAAAGAAGGTATTTCGTTCAAGGATTAGCATTTTGCTATTACTGTTTATTTTAGCAGCTGTCTTGCTGCCCATACTTTTGATTGCACCACACATAGATGTCACGACCATATTAGTGTTATTCACCATTCTGTTGTTTTTTATGGTGTTAATAGCTGCAATTCGTTATGAAATAGAAGGTTATGCGCTAAGTATCAAGTGTTGCGGGATTACTTTCGGCGGAAAGATAGATGTCCGATTTATTTGTTTACTAAAGCGTAGCTATAATCCACTGTCTTCACTTGCGGCGTCGTTAAAACGGTTGGCTGTATATCAGACAGGAAAGTTTTCCGGCAAGGCTGCTTTGTGTGCACTCATTTCTCCTGCCAACGAAAAAGAGTTTGTCGAAACATTGAAAGGCCTTAATCCGTCAATTAACGTTATTATCAGTGACAAAACAGGATGGTGGCGTTTCTGGGACTGGGATTGTTAATGACTGACTATATAAAAAATAAACAGGTGAAGAAGATTTTAGTTATTTGCATGATTACATTCACTTTTGCCGTTTCATGTAAAAGTCGAGGAGAGAAAGTGGGGGATGAAATTACGGTAGCCTGTTATTATTTCCCTAATTATCACACGCGGGATACGACCGATTTGAGGATTAGCCGACAGCATTTTGACAATTGGTCGGAATGGGAATTGGTAAAACAAGCCCGACCACGTTTTGAAGGGCATGATCAGCCCAAAGTTCCCGCATGGGGATATACTGACGAAAAAGACCCGGAAGTGATGGCGCAAAAAATCTATGCCGCCGCTACGCATGGCATAGACGTATTTATTTTCGATTGGTATACCTACGAGGGAAGACCTTTTTTGAACCGCTGTCTGGACGAAGGTTTCCTGAAAGCCGGAAATACAAACTCCATCAAATTTGCACTCATGTGGGCGAATCATGACTGGATGGAGCTATATCCATATACGGCGGGCGAAACGCACGACTTTTTATACGACGGAAAAGTGACGCCGGAGATGTTTGACCGTATCGGCGACCACCTGATTCAACAATATTTTACGCAACCAAATTATTGGTTGATTGACGGCAAGGCGTATTTCTCCGTTTATGATATTCAAAATTTCATCCATAGTTTCGGCTCATTAGAGGCGACGGTCATGGAAATGGAGAAGTTAAACCAAAAAGCCGTGAGTGTCGGATTAAAAGGCGTGCACTGGAATTTGGTGGCATGGAGCGCCGCCATATTGCCAGGTCAGGACGCGCCGACAAATAATAAGGATTTGCTGGATCGTCTTGGCTTCGATTCGGCCACATCTTATGTATGGATTCACCACGTCGGGCTTCCACAGGTGCAGACCGACTATAATTATGTCAGGGATGAGTATGTGAAACACTGGGACAGGGTGAAAAAAGAGTATGGAACACCCTATTACCCGAACGTTACCATGGGCTGGGATCCCAGTCCGCGGACAAATCAGGGCAAGGAATGGAGCGGCAGCGGCTATGGCTATCCTTATACGAATACGATTGGCGACAATACCCCCGAGAATTTCAAAAAAGCGCTGCAGATGACAAAAGACAAACTGTTGGCCGATCCCGACGGTCCGCGGATATTGAATATAAACTGCTGGAACGAATGGACGGAGGGCAGTTACATAGAACCCGACACGAAATCGGGAATGGTATATTTGGAGGCTGTTAAGGCCGTCTTTAAATGATATAAATGAATGACCCTATAATCACCTGAAAAGTATTATCTTCCCCCTATAAATTTTTGCCCGACATTTTTATCGAGGTTAGTCGAGACCAAAATACGCCCGGCAAATTTATATCATTCCGCGTACCGGAAATGTGAGGGGAGGTGTGTTCCATTTTTCATCTTGGGAATAAAAAAGATGTTTTGCCGTATATTATGCCTGATAAACAGAGATATAAGTAAGCAGGTAAGGTAGATTTACGGACGCTTAATAAATCGCTTAAAAAAACTATAACAAGATTTTTTTCATTTTTTTTCCGGATTAAGCGTTTTTTTAAGCGTTATTTTAAGCGCTCTGTTTTTTATTTGCAGAAAAATTTCAAAACTATGACTGGTTTAAATTTGTCATGAGACAATTTTTACCATGAAACGATTACTTATATAATATGAATATGGCTTTTAAATACATAATGATTCGGCTTGTTTGTTTTCTTGCGGAAAACATGCATATCCTGCGTATGAAACGTGCTTTCGTGCGAGACAGGAATTTGCCGTTTGGGGGGGGGGGGGGGGGGGGGGGGGGGGGGGGGGGGCGGG
>JAIRMH010000045.1 GCA_031258835.1 Tannerella sp. | reverse complement strand
GGAAAAAGCGGCGATTCGTTTGTCATTCCAACGACAGTGACCGTAATAGGCGATTACGCTTTTGCCGATTGCCACAGCCTGACGTCCGTGACCATCCCCAACTCGGTAACGACCATTGGTGATGGCGCTTTTGCCGGTTGCATCAGCCTGACGTCCGTGACCATCCCCAACTCGGTAACGACCATTGGGGAGTGGGCTTTTCTTTATTGCGAGAGCCTGACGTCCGTGACCATCCCCAACTCGGTAACGAACATTGGATGGTGTGCTTTTCAGGACTGCTCCAGTCTGACGTCCGTGACCATCCCCAACTCGGTAACGACCATTGGGGAGAGCGCTTTTTACCGTTGCTACAGCCTGACGTCCGTGACCATTCCCAATTCGGTAACAACCATTGGGGCGATCGCTTTTGAACATTGCGAGAGCCTGACGTCCCTCACCATCTCCAACTCGGTAACGACCATTGGGGAGAGAGCTTTTGGTTATTGCTGGAACCTTAACGATGTCTATGTCTCATGGACAAGCCCCTTGAGCATACCGGGTGATGTTTTCTATAATGTAAACGTGGCCTCCGTTACTCTGCATGTCCCTTCCGGCACGGAAGCGGCCTATCAGTCGGCCCCAGTATGGCAGGATTTCCTGATTTCCGGCACTCCCAACGGCAACGCGCTGGTCGAAGCGGCAACGAAGGTATGGTACTACGGCGGCGTCCTGTCGGTCCGCACGCCGGCGAGCGAGCAGATTACGGTCTATTCGCCGAGCGGCGCGCCCGTCTTCCGGGCTGAAAAAGCGGCCGGCGAGGCAAGATACCGGCTGAACAGCCTGCCCAAAGGCGTCTACATCGTCCAGGGCAATAGCGGCTGGGTACGAAAGATCGTCGTTCGGCAGGAGTGACGGATTTCCGTTTTATCGTTTTTATATCATAATAGCGTTAAAAAGTTGCCTGATTGAAAATGAATGATTAATTTTGGGCGTTTAATATAAAAATAGAGTAAGATGAAAAAATACAGATGTATAGTGTGCGGGTATGTATATGATCCGACAGAAGGAGATGAAGACGGCGGAATAGCGCCGGGAACAGCATTTGAAGACCTTCCCGAAGATTGGGTATGTCCGTTGTGCAGCGTAGGTAAAGATGATTTTGAACTTGCAGAATAGTTATGAAACGGTCTTTACCGTATGCGGAAAAAGGGATGAAAAAAACGGTTTTTTTGTAAATATTACTTAAAAGATTTGTTATGAAAAATAAATGCCTTATTTTTGTTCCATAAAATTAAATGATGATCTAATTATTAATTATTAAAACACACAAGAATGGAGAAGCCTTATGTAATTGGCATTGATATTGGTGCGACTAACTCCGTATTCGGAGTCGTAGATGCGCGGGGAACAATTCTTTATGACGGTTCGATAAAGACCGCTATTTATGAAGATGTAAATGATTATGTGTCGGCATTAGCCGGCGGTATGGAAAAGGTAATTGCAAAAGCCGGCGGCCCTGATAAGTTTAAAGGGATAGGCGTCGGTGCGCCTAATGGGAATTATTTTAATGGATGCATTGAATTTGCGCCTAATTTGCCGTGGAAAGGGAAAATACCGTTGGCGCAACTTATTAGTGAAAAGACGTATCATATTCCCGTTGCGCTTACTAATGATGCAAATGCTGCGGCAATAGGAGAGATGACGTACGGCGCTGCACGCGGGATGAAAGATTTTATTGAGATTACGCTGGGTACAGGTGTCGGCAGCGGAATTGTTGTTGGAGGAACATTGGTATACGGCCATGATGGTTTTGCCGGGGAGTTAGGACATGTGATCGTTCGCCAGAACGGACGTCTCTGTGGTTGCGGACGTCATGGATGCCTTGAGGCCTATGCCTCGGCTACCGGCGTAGCCCGTACTGCGCGCGAAATATTAATGACCCGTACGGAAAAAAGTTTGTTGCGTGATCTTAACCCGGAAGATATAACATCGAAGGATGTTTATGATGCGGCTGTTAAAGGCGATAATCTTGCGGTAGAAATATTTGAATTTACGGGGAATATTCTGGGCGAGGCGCTGTCGAATTTTGTTGCGTTCTCCAGTCCTGAAGCAATCATCCTTTTCGGCGGACTAACGAAAGCCGGTGAGTTGATTTTGAATCCGGTGAAACGAGCGATGGAAGCTAATATGCTCAAAGTTTTTCAGGGGAAGACGAAACTTTTTGTTTCTCAACTTAAAGAAAGCGATGCCGCCGTATTAGGCGCCAGTGCGTTAGGATGGGAAGTGGAAAGTAATTGAAATTTTCCCGTTTTGGATGAATTTAGATGATAATAAGAGAGGCTACCCTGGGAATTGCGGGTGGCCTCTTTGTTTTTTTTCATTTCATGCGTTTGGAAAATCCGAGTTTTTCATGTAGTTTTGCATCAGATATGAATTAATAATATGAATACGAGTAAAAGAGTCATTATTTTGTTATGTCTTGTAACGACAGGTTTTGTTGCAAGCGGACAACGTTCCTATCGATTTGATTCGGCAGACAGGTTTTTTTTGGAGGGAAAGGATTTTTTTGAATTGAAAAATTATGCCGGGTGTACAGATAAATTGGAGGCGTATAAAAAGGTTGCAACAGACGGCGACCTTCTTCAGGAAGCCGATTACATGCTTGCATTTATAGCATTTGAGCAGGGGGGGATGGATGCTGTTGAAATATTGGAGTCTTATCTTAAACAATATCCGGATTCGCGCCATGGAGATGAGGTCTGCCTGTTGATAGGAACCTGCTATTTTGAGCGAAGAGACTATATGAGTGCGAAAAACTGGTTGTCGGACGCTCGTGTAGATGCTTTGAGCGACGAACAGAGCGAGGTGCTGAACTACCGGCTCGCTTATTCCCAGATGCAGAACGGTGATTTGGCGGATGCACGCAGAGTTTTTGCGACGGTTCGCGAATATGGCGGCGAATATTCCCAAGCTTCTATTTATTATATTGCTTATATCGATTATGCTACGGGGAGGTACGGGGATGCCATGCAGGAGTTTAACTATCTGAAGAAAAACCCGGAGTATCGCGAACAGGCGAACTATTATATCGCACAGATAAATTATATCGAAGATAATCACGACGAGGTCGTGAAACTTACCGAACGTTTGTTGCGCGCGTATCCCGATAGCGATAATAATACGGAACTGTATCGTATAGCGGGAAATTCTTATTATCAACTGGGAAACCAGCGCAAAGCGATTGCCATGCTAAAGCGATATGTCGCATCGATGGATGTTCCGGCGCGAGGCGAACTCTATCTTCTCGGTATTTGCGAATATAATCAGGGGGATTATATGAATGCCGTTGAAGCGCTCGCGCAAACGGTAACCGAAGAAGATGAACTTACCCAGAATGCGAGTCTTTATCTCGGACAAAGCTATCTGCAACTTAACGACAAGAATAATGCGCGTATGGCATTCGAACAGGCCGCTTCAATGGCCTTTAATAAGAAAACGCAGGAGACAGCCCTTTATAATTATGCGCTCCTGATACATGAGACATCGTTTACGGGCTTCGGCGAATCCGTAAAGGCCTTTGAGAAGTTTCTGAATGATTTTCCGGAATCGCAGTATTCCGATAAAGTGAATGATTATCTTGTAGAAGTTTATCTGACTTCAAAAAATTATGATGCGGCATTGGAATCCATCAACAAGATTCGCAGGCCGAGCGCCAAGATTCTGGAAGCGAAGCAGAATATATTGTTTCAGTTAGGGAATCAGGCTTTTTTGGATTTAGATATGGAAGAGGCCATTGCTTATTTTAATCAGGCCATAGAGATGGGAAACTATGACGGTGAAGCACGGTCAGATGCATATTATTGGCGTGGTGAATCGTATTATCGTATGGGAAGGTATGCAAATGCCATTTCGGATTTTAATTCGTACCTGAATGTGACGAAGCAGGGTATGTCCGTCAATTATTCGCTTGCATACTATAATATGGGTTATTGCTATTTCAAACGTCAGGATTTCGAACAATCTTTGATCTTTTTTCGTCGTTATATAACGCTGGAGAGAAACCAGGAAGCAAAATCATATGCAGATGCATTTAACCGTATCGGCGACTGTCTGTTTTACGACCGTCGGTTTGCCGAAGCGGAATCAAATTATTCCCGGGCGGTAACGCTTCAACCCTCGTCGGCCGATTATGCGATATACCAAAGAGGTTTTGTACTTGGCCTCCAGCGGGATTATAATGAGAAAATACGCATGATGGATCGTGTTATCAATGAATTTCCGGCATCACAATATGTCGATGAAGCTCTTTTTGAACGCGGACGTACATATGTATTACTTGAGAAATATCCGGAAGGGGCTTCATCGTTTAAGGCGCTTTTGGAGCAGTATCCGCAAAGCAGTCTTGCCCCGAAAGCAGGTATACAGCTCGGTCTGTTGTATTACAATGACAATCGGCTGGAACGCTCCATCGAAGTCTATAAACATGTCATTAGCGAATATCCGGGCAGCGAAGAAGCAAAAATTGCGGTTCAGGATCTGAAATCCGTATATATCGATATGAATGATATCAGTTCGTATGCCTCTTATGTTAATTCGTTGGGAGGTAATATGTATATTGAGGTAAGCGAACAGGATTCGCTTACTTATCTTGCTGCGGAAAGGCTTTTTACCAAGGGTGATTTTGAGGATGCGCAGCGGAGCCTCAAGAATTATCTGAATTCGTTCCCCGACGGCGCTTTCAGTTCTAATGCAAACTATTATCTGGCGAAAATGGCGTTTGACAGAAAAGATTATACGGAAGCAAAACGATTGTTTATCTTTGTTTTGGGTAGCGGTGACACCAAATTCCGCGAAGAATCGCTTGCCCGTAAGTCGGAAATAGAATATCTGGAAAAAGATTATACGGCGGCTATCAAAACCTTCCGCGAACTGCAAGCAGTTGCCGGGTCGCGCGAGAACCGCGAAGCGGCAAAACTTGGAATTATGCGATGCGCACAGTTCACCGGTAACGAACCGGAAGCGCTGGAAGCCGCAAACGAATTGCTGAAAGAGACAAATCTTTCGCCGGAAGTGGAATCGGAAGCGCGTTATTTGCGCGCCAAATTATATATAAAATTAGGCGATAACAGTAAGGCTACGCCCGACTTGATGGCGTTAAGCAAGGATACACGTACGGAATATGGCGCAGAGGCAAAATATCAACTTGCACAGCTGTATTATAATAATAAAGATGTAGTGCGTGCGGAAAAAGAGTTGCTTGATTTTATAGAAAAAGGCACCCCGCATCAATACTGGTTGGCTCGTGGTTTTGTATTGCTTGCCGATATTTATATTGATAAAGGAGATGATTTTCAGGCACGTCAATATCTGACTTCGCTAAAGAGGAACTATAGCGGAAGCGAAGATATATACAGTATGATAGAAAGTAGATTGGAAAAATTAAAAAATAAATAAACCATGGTGATGCGTAAGATACAAATGGTGACGATTGCGGCGCTTTTGTCGGGGATAATGATTCCCGGCTTTGCGCAGGAACCGGATAAAGAACAGGAAAATGCTAAAAGTTATAAGGAGGAACGACAGAAAGATCTCAATCGTGAGATGACGCTTGAACGCGAATATGACCCGGTTGCGCAGGATGCAGCGAAAATTAATACGCTACCTGTCGTCCGTGATATAAATATCGCTAAGCGTCCGATCGTATATTCCGATTATGCCGTACCGGTATTGCCGGATAAAGAGATGAATGTGCTTCCCGCCGGTACGCTGATGACAGAGGTCGAACATGGTGAACGTAACGGATACTTGCATGTTGCAGGCGGAATGTTGATGAATTTCAATGGCGACATAGGTTATCATATGCTTAATACCGATAGCGATAAACTGGGCGTCTTTTTTTCGCATCGTTCAACGAATGGAAACGTCAGATTTTCCGTTGATAGCCTCGCCAGGCGTAAGGCAAAACTGAATGATAATATCGGCGGACTTGATTTCAGACATCGTTTTGATGCCGCAACACTCTCTTTAGGAGGGAATTTCGGCTATTCGTCGTTTAACTATTACGGATTGCCGGCGACTATATATTCCGCTATGCCTGTCGTCACTGCCGGTGTGCCTGTCGGAAACAGCGATTCGACAACGAACCAGGGTAACCGTTATATAAATGTATATGCAGGTATTGCTTCCGGCGAGGCCTCGTCTTCCGGATATCATATCGGTATTGATTATAAGAATTTTAACCAGAAATACGCTTTGAGTAAGGTATACGACGGAATGACGGAAAGTAACGTGGGCTTAAATCTGGGAATCAACTCACCCTTCAATGACGGCCAATGTTTCGGCGTCGACCTGAAAATGAATATGCTGACTTATACGGCGCCTGTTTCAGGCGATTATCGTTCCGTTGTCGACAGTGTCGCATTTGATAATCGTTACGAAGTGACCTTAAACCCTTATTATCGTAAAGAGAGTGAGAAATTGAGGTTATTGCTGGGACTGAATGTGGCGCTTGTATACCAGAAAGAAGCGGAGGTGTTTGTTTCCCCTAACATAGCGCTTGATGTTCCTGTTGCAAACTGGAGTTTGTTTTACTTGAATCTTGGCGGGGGGATAGAATCGAATACAATGTATGAATTATCGCGCCTGAACCGCTATATAAACCCGGCTTTTGCTCCGGACGCATCCAAAACGTGGGCCGACATGAAACTTGGAATACGCAGCAGTGCCTCCGCCGGTCTGTGGTTTGATATTTTTGCCGGATATAAATATACGGAATCGGACGTTTTTTATAATCCGTCGTCTTACGATTGGATAGATAATGGATTTAATAATGTAAGCATGGTTTTTCAGCCTGTAACCCAGCGTATCCAGGCCGGTGCGACGCTGAAATACGATCATAAGCATGTGTTTGACTTTTACCTGAAAGGGGTCTATCATTATTATCTTTTTAAATACCTCGATACGTGGAAAAATGTTTATGCAGCAAATGGCGTTGACGAAAGTGACGGTATGAAACCATATGGAAAACCTGCCTTCACTATCGATGCCGGCGTCAATGTGCGTCCGGTCAAACCCCTTACGGTGAGCCTTCATTACCGTATGCTGTCAGGTATGTATGCGTATGTAAATAATGAGAATGTAAAGATGAATGCGATAAATGATGCGAACTTGCGTGCATCGTGGATGTTTAACGATATATTCGGTGTTTATGCCCAATTCAATAATTTGTTGTTCCAAAAACAAGAGTTGTATTATGGATATCCGTTACAACCGTTTACCGTAATGGGCGGTTTGAGCGTAAATTTTTGATGGCGGTATATTCCCTTTCCGCATGTTATAAAACAAGGGATATATATAGGAGTTTCATTTTGTAATAAAGGAGACATAATAAGTATGAAAAGAATATTTTTTTCGGTATGCGTATTTTTTTCGTTATTAAATATGCATGCACAAGTTCACGACCCCGTCAAATGGTCGTTTGAGCTAAAGGATCTCCCATCAGCGGAGAAAGAAATATGGATGACTGCCGTCATTGAGAAGGGATGGCATTTGTATGATATGAACCTTCCCGAAAACGGCCCCGTGTCTACTTCCGTATCATTTGAGGATCTGCGCGGCGCAGAACTGATTGATAAACCGGTTGCTTCGCTTCCCCCTTCCGAAGTTTTTGATCAGGCTTTTAACATGCAACTCCGCTGGTATGAGAATACGGTTATTTTTGTTCAGAAAATAAAAGTGACGGATTACAGGAAGTTCGTTGTTTCGGGAGAAGTGGAATATATGGTGTGCAATGATGAAATGTGCCTCCCGCCGGAGCGCGTACCGTTCTCGTTCGACAGGAAGAATATTAAAAATATCCCGGAAGTGGGAGGGGCGGTCGCCGATACAAGCGTTGCCGATATATCAGATGAAGAATCCGGGAGGCAGGCTGCGCACGATAAAACCTCGGTGACGACTGTAGAACCGTTGCCCGGTTCTGTCAGACCGGATGTTGCAGATGGGGAAGATGTTTCATTATGGGCGCCGGTGATCAGCGAGTTGAGAGCTTTGGGCGACGAAACGTCATCGGCGATGAACCGTTCGTTTATTTATATTTTCATAGCCGGTTTTTTAGGCGGTTTGCTGGCTTTGCTGACCCCATGCGTGTGGCCGATGATACCTATGACCGTTAGCTTTTTCCTTAAACGTACAAAGAGCCGTAAGAAAGCGGTAAGCGATGCTCTGCTTTACGGATTATCAATCATCGTTATATATCTGGCAATGGGATTACTCATTACCGGCATATTTGGCGCCGGTGCATTGAACGGACTGTCGACGAATGCCGCTTTTAATATTATCTTTTTTCTTTTACTGGTATTTTTTGCCGTCTCGTTTTTTGGCGCGTTCGAGTTAACGTTACCGTCCTCATGGACGAATAAGATGGATCGTAAAGCGGATATGACGACGGGATTTATGAGCCTGTTTTTTATGGCATTTACGCTTGTGCTTGTTTCGTTTTCGTGCACTGGGCCGATCATCGGCGCCCTGCTTGTAGAGGCCGCTTCGCAGGGAAACATCACAGGCCCGGCCGTCGGGATGTTCGGTTTTGCCTTGGCGCTTGCCATACCTTTTGCCTTGTTTGCGGTATTTCCGAATATGCTTCAGAATATGCCGAAGTCTGGCGGATGGTTGAATTCCGTTAAAGTGACGCTTGGTTTTCTGGAACTGGCTCTGGCTTTTAAATTCTTGTCGGTAGCGGATTTGGCTTATGGATGGGGAATTTTAGATCGGGAAGTTTTTATTGTTTTCTGGATTGTAATATTTGTTTTACTCGGATTTTATCTGCTTGGAAAAATTCGTTTTAAACATGACTCCGAATTAAAATATGTTTCCGTTACACGCCTGTTCATGTCGGCCATATCGTTTGCTTTTGCCGTTTATATGACGCCGGGTCTCTGGGGTGCGCCGCTGAAGGCAATAAGCGCTTTCACTCCGCCTTTGTCCACGCAGGATTTCAATTTGTACGACAATGAGGTGCAGGCTAAGTTCGATGATTATGAGATCGGAATGAAATATGCTGCTAAGGTGCGGAAACCCGTGTTGTTGGATTTCTCAGGTTACGGGTGCGTTAATTGTCGTAAGATGGAAGCGTCGGTATGGACGGATCCTCTTGTGAAGCAACTGATAGAAAAAGATTTTGTGTTGATAACATTGATGGTCGACAATAGGGAAAAACTTCCGGATGTTGTTGAAATAGAAGAAAACGGGAAAACGAGAATACTGAAAACGACAGGTGATAAATGGAGCTATCTGCAACGCAGTAAATTTGGCGCTAACGCGCAACCTTATTATGTTATACTGGATAATAAAGGGTATCCGTTGTCACCCTCGTATGCTTATGATGAAAATATTTCAAAATATATTCGTTTTCTTGAAAACGGCAGAAAACAATATCGATTAAAAACAGAGTGATGAATACAAGAAAAGAGCAAATGGAAGTTTTTGGGCGCTTGCTGGATATTCTGGATGAACTTCGCGAGAAATGTCCGTGGGACAGGAAACAGACGAACGAGAGCTTGCGTACAAATACAATCGAAGAGACGTACGAACTTAGCGACGCGCTTATACGAGAGGATCAGTCCGATATAAAAAAGGAACTGGGCGACTTGTTGCTTCATATCGTTTTTTATTCGAAGATAGCTTCGGAAAAGGATGCGTTTGATATAAAAGATGTGTGCGACACGCTTTGCGACAAACTTATATACCGGCATCCGCATGTATTCGGCGATGTACGGGCGACAACCGCCGGGAAGGTGGAGCAGAATTGGGAACAGCTTAAATTGAAGGAAAAAGGGGGTAATAAGACTGTTCTTGAAGGCGTGCCGGCGGCACTCCCGTCCGTGGTCAAAGCGCAGCGTATTCAGGAGAAAGCGCGTAATGCAGGTTTTGACTGGGAAAAACGCGAACAAGTGTGGGATAAAGTCGAAGAAGAACTGGCCGAACTGCGCCATGAAGTGGAGAGTATGAATGAAGCGGAAAAAGAGGCTGAATTTGGGGATTTTATGTTCAGCATGATTAATGCCGCCCGTCTTTATAACATTAACCCTGATAATGCGCTCGAACTTACCAACCGTAAATTTATACGCCGTTTTAATTATCTTGAATCGCAGGCGATTGAGAATGGGCGTTCGCTGAAAGAAATGTCCCTTGCCGAAATGGACGTCCTCTGGGACGAAGCAAAACGGAAGGGACTGTAATGAAAACAACAAAAAACAGCTCGTATGTCTAAGTGTGAAAGAATGCAGTTCATTATTTCAGAAGACATCCTTCGATGGCTTCCATTGTAGAACGGAACGTTTTATTTATTTCTATCTGATCTTTTATGGTTTTACATGCATGGAGAACCGTAGCATGGTCTTTTCCTCCTACAACCTTACCGATGTGGGCAAAAGATGATTCGGTATATTTCTTTGCAAGAAACATTGTTATCTGCCGCGCCTGAACAATCTCGTGTTTTCGTGATTTTGTCAATATAAGCGCTTCGTCCATGTTGAAATATCGGCAAACGATTTCCTGTATATATCTTATGGTAAGTTGTTTCTTTTCCAGACGGACGGTTTGGCTTATCACCTGCCGGGTCAGTGCCAGGTCTATTTCTTTGTTTTTTATCAATGAATTTGCTGTCAGCGAAACGAGTATGCCTTCGAGGTCGCGTACGTTCCTGGATACGTTTTCCGAAATGAACTCAAAAACGTCCTCCGATATTTCCAGTCCTTCGTGATCGATTTTATTACGAAGAATTTTCTTCCTTAATTCAAGATCCGGGCGTTCTATTTGTGCCGTCATACCCCATTTCAGGCGTGAGATAAGTCGTTCTTCCATTCCTTGTAAATCGACTGGTGCGCGGTCACAAGTAAGGACAAGTTGCTTTCTCAGGTGATGCAGGTTGTTGAATATCTGGAAGAATATTTCCTGTGTTTTTGTTAATCCGATAAATTCATGTATATCGTCTAAAATGAGCACGTCGATACTTTGATAGAAGCTAAGAAAGTCGTTTGTAACGTTCTTTCGTACAGCATCCGTATATTGCAGGCGGAATAGATTTGCCGAAACATATAGCACCCTTTTTTCGGGATGCAACTCACGAACCTTTACGCCGACAGCATGGCAGATATGCGTTTTCCCGACACCTGAGGGGCCGTATATAAACAAGGGATTAAAAGCTGTTTTCCCCGGATTCTTTGCTATGTTTTCAGAGACGGCGCGTACCAACTTATTACTTTCACTTTCGAAAAAGTTATCGAAGTTATATCGCGGGTCTAACTGGGAATCGATGTCTTGCGAAGCGATTCCAATCGGATTGGGCGCTTTTTTCGGGTCTACCCTGTTGGGCGTATGTGAAGGCACACTCTTTGGCTCTTCACCGGGATACGTTATGGATCCATTATGGACATTTGTTTGCCCGCTTACCATAACACGGTATTTGAGCGTGGTTTTTTCGCCAAATACGCGATTTAGCGTCATCTTCAATACATTTACATATTTTTCTTCCAGATACTCATAAAAGAATTGGCTCGGTACCTGAATCGTAAACTTATGTTCTTCATAAGATAACGGAATGATAGGTTTGAACCATGCTTCAAAAGCAGCCGGAGGAACAATATCCTTTATGACTGTCAAGCAGTCGTTCCACAATTGTTTAGAATCTCTATGCATATACATTAATTATATAGATCAAATTTTACTCTTCATGTTTCTTTATACCGCAAAGGTCAGATTTTTTTTCCAATAAAAAAACTGCATTTTTATTTGGAAAATTCATGTTTAAAATATTCCTTTTTGTTTCAGTGGTTTGTGTATAAAATATTGATTGTCAGTAATTTATTTGTTTGTTAAAATGTGAAGCGCATTTATAGACAGGTATTTCGGAGGAACTGTTTACAATAGTAGAGATAATCTAAAAAACGTATTTTGTCTTGTAAAATATTCCATAATCAAATGTTTACAAATTTTGCGTGTCCGGTTTTTTTTTCTCTTATTTAGAAACAGTCTAAATTTGAGAAAACTATTGTAAGATAGAATTTTTTTGTATAAGGAGTAGAAATATTAAAACAATGAGAAATGAACATATCGTTTCGGATTCTGTTTCAAGTCCAGAAGCAGGCCGGATGCATTGTCGAGCGTGTTGTTGAGATTTTTGTACAGCGACGAATCGTTTAATAATAACCCAAGGGAATTATCTCTGGAATTTAGTTTAAGCGTAAAGGTGTTGATATGTCCTAATGTCGAATTAAGGCTGTTGATGCTTTGATCTAAGTTCAGTTTGTTGAGGTCGCTACTGAAAACTGACAGGCTGGAGGATGTTGTTTTGAGATTAGACACTATTTCCGGCACGTCATTTTTTAGCAATGTACGGAGTTGTACCGATGACATCTCCAGTTGCTTTGAAGTGTTCTCAATATTGTCGAGCGACCTTGAAAGCGCGGGATTATTGACAAGCGTTTGCAACCCCGTAAGGATCGAATCGATTTTGGGCATTATATCAATGAGTTGTGGTATAAATTTATCTTCTACCGACGACATCATTCCACTTTTTAGCCGTCCTTCGATTGTCTCGCCGGATTTATAGTATTCTCCGGAGAACTTGTTAAGTCGCAGATGAAGCTCGGCGCCGCTCAGCAAAGTCGATTCTATGGAGATATAACTGCCTTTATTAATCCTCATGCCTTTATCGAGGCTTATTTCCAGCGTTATTTTATTAACGGACGAATAATCGTATTTGATATCCCGTACCAATCCGATTCTGAATCCTTCGACGAATACCGGACTTGATATGGTTATTTCACGCACGCTTGTGCAGGATACATAATAATAATTTGCCGGCTTAAAAAGATTGACTCCTTTCAGATAGTTAACGCCGATGTATAATAATACAATGCTTATTATGCTAACAAAACCTGTTATTACTTCTTTTGAAAATCGTTTCATTATGAGATGTTTTTAATTATAAATTCTTTTTCCGTTTTTCATTTTGATGATAAAAGCCCCTTTAAAATCCTTTGCCGATTTTTTGTACATGACGAGGATTTGGTTATAATTGGAGGTTGCACCATATGTATATTTATAAATGCCGTTTTCGATATAAAAAGAAATGTCGTTATATCCTTTAAAACGTTTGTCATTGACGGATAGTTTCTTGTCGGATGTCAGGATTTGCACTTTATAGATGATGTCGTCTGTCCGGTCATCCGTTTTTTTCATTTTTGCACTCGTGTTCCCTTTCTCTTTCTCTTTCTCTTTCTCTGCGTATGATAAGGAGTGATCAACAAGAAAGTCCTGCGGCGCTGTGATCACCCGTTTTTCAGTGATATTCCCTAATTTGCGGTCGTAATCTTTTTTATAGTTGTCGAAAGCCCTGTATATAGATTGCGCCAATGTGATTTGGCCATCTATTGAAGCCATGAAACGTTCTTCGGTGCGATTTGAGATAAAACCTAACTCAACCAGGACGCTTGGCATACTTGTTTTCCGCAGGACAAGCAATCCGGCTTGCCGGACGCCCCGGCTATGACGCTTCGATTTTATGAACGAATTCTGTATCTCGGATGCGAATGATATGCTTTGATTCATATGTTTGTTTTGAATGAACTCAAAAATGATATACGATTCCGAAGATTTAGGGTCGAAGCCTTCGTATTTTTGAAGATAGTCATCTTCCATTAATATTACCGAGTTTTCGCGCATCGCCACTTCCAAGTTCTCGTCGGAGTTTGCCAGACCAAGCGTATACGTTTCTGTCCCGGATGCGTTTCCTCTCCTTACGGAGTTTACGTGAATGGAAATAAACAAATCCGCTTTGTACCTGTTCGCAATATTCGCACGTTCATTCAATGGGATGAAAATATCCGTTTTACGAGTATAAATAATCTGTACGTCGCTATGGTTTTGTTCTATTAGAGAGCCGAGTCTCATAGCCACGGCAAGATTAATCGCTTTTTCTTTCGATATAGCGCCTACGCAACCGGGATCTTTGCCTCCATGTCCGGGATCTATTACGACAGTAAAACTCTTTTGGGCCTGAATATTTAACAGGCCCAAAATAAATGCAATTGCTATATATGTATATCTTCTCATTTTGTAATATACCCGACAAAGATAGTGTAAACCGGTGGGAATACAAAATAAGTTTGTTTATTTTTGGATTCGCAGATATCTTTTTCTGCATAACTTCTGCATAACCGAACCGTAACATGCGTGCAATTGCATATTTTTGCACTTCGGTAAGATGATGCATAAATGACAACATTATAATCATTTCGCTCTTTGACATTTCGCTTTTCAAACATTCCTCACAACACAGAATTTGCCGGGAATGCGGATTACAATACGACCGTTCTTTGATATGCCATTGTTCGAACACTGTTACAATAAATGGCGTTGTGAAATGTTTCGGGAACGATACAGGGAAGGTTTAACGCCAAACTCTTCATGAAAACATTTACTGAAATAACTGACCGTTCCGAACCCGACAAGTTCGGATACATCCGAAACCGGAATTTGCCGGTCTAATAATTGAGCTGCCCGCTTAAGGCGGATCGATCTAATGAATGCGCTGGGAGCAAGTCCCGTAACGGCAAGCAGTTTCCGATAAAGTCCTGTTCTATCCATATACATATCCTTGCTGAATTGCTCTACGGAATAAAGGGAATTACTCATATTTGTTTCAATACAGTGAATGGCTTTATTTATCAGTTCTTCATCAATCGGGGCTAAAGCAATATATTTAGACGGAGTTTCTACCGCTTCTTTAAACATCTGTTTCCTTTGCTGTTGTAATTCTATCAGGTTATGAATACGAAGCAACAAGATATCCATATTAAACGGTTTCGAAATATAAGCGTCCGCTCCAACTTCATATCCTTCCATTTGTGCTTCTTCCGAAGATCGAGCAGTTAACATAATGAATAGAGTATGCGATATCCTTATATCATTTCTCAGGTTTTTACAAAATTCAATACCATTCATAACCGGCATCATTACATCACTGATTATGATTTCCGGCAGCAATTCAATGGCTTTCTCAAGGCCGTCCTTTCCATTAGAGGCAGGAATGGTCGTATAATGTTCGGACAGACAGTCGCATAAAAAGGATCGAAAATCTTCATTATCATCCACAACTAAAATACGGACAACACTATTTCCTTCAGGTATGATTTTTTTTTCGATATCCGTTGCTTCCTCCGAATGGAGTGGTGTATAAGGGATGTATACGGTAAAAGAACTTCCTTTGCCTGGATCGCTTTCTACTTGAATATGACCATTGTGTAATTGCACATATTCATAAACAATGTGCAATCCGATACCGCTTCCAGTATTTTGAATCCTGTTATCGGCAACCTGATAGAATCGGTCGAATATATTAGGAATATCTTTTTTCGGGATACCGCATCCGGTATCTGTTACTTTTATGGAGAACATCCGGGAATAGTTTCCGTCGACGCAATCTTTCTGGTCTAATATTAATGTAATCGTTCCTCCTGGAGGCGTAAACTTATATGCGTTAGAAAGCAGATTGTTGACGATTTTAAGGAGTTTGTCCTTATCTACGGATGCATAAATATTCGAGACATTATGGATGCATACAAATTCTATTTCTTTATTTTCAGCCATTGGCAAGAATGATGTTCCGGCAAAATCAACAAGTTCATTGATATGGTAACCATTCCGTTGTAATTTATCTCCATCCATTTCTATTTTCCGGAAATCGAGTAACTGGTTTACCATATTTAACAGGTTGTGGGCATTCCTGACAATGTCCGTAAGTTGCCTTTTGATTTTTTCATTATCCGTTTTCTTTAATAGCGTTTCCAGGGGCGTTATAATGAGCGAAAGTGGAGTCCGCAATTCATGGCTGATATTTGTAAAGAAACGGAACTTCATTTGATCCAGATCTTCCTTTTGCCGCCGTTCTAACTTCTTTTTGTTCCATTGCAGATAGAAATGAGCGGCAACATAAATCACAAGTAAAGATATTAAACCATATAACATATATGCAATGGACGTTTTCCAAAACGGAGGCATAATGACGATTTTTATCTCTACACATTCGTCATTCCATTCCATATCATTATTCGCAGCATAAACCTTTAGAGTGTAAGCGCCCGGAGGCACATTGGTGTAATTAATCCGTAACAAGCCGTTTGTCGTTATTGTTTCATGTCGGGAATCATCAACCCCTTCCAATTGATAACGATAATACGTCTGCGTAGGGTTGATGTAATTTAATGCGGAGAACTCAAATGTAAAAAAGTTCTGATTATGACGAAGTTTCAGTTCTTTTGTCGAAGAAATTGATTGTTGGAAAAGCGTTCTTCCATGATATTCCTCCCTGTGTTTGATCTCATTCCCATTTAGAAAAAATTTCACAAATAGAGGAACCAACGACACTCGTTCTTTATTAAGACTATCGTTCAAATTCATCTCATTGAATCCATCCACTCCTCCCCAGAAGAGCACATTGCCTGTGTGATACGATGAGCGCCGTACAAACTCATTATGGATAACACCATCATAGAGATTGTAGTTTTTTATAAAGTAGGTATCACCGGCAATTTCAATACAAGAGATTCCGTATGAAGTAGAAACCCATATCCTGTGTCGGTCATCTTCAATGATCGATTGAATACAGTTATTCAATAGCCCGTTCTCGGTACGAAAATTTCGAAGCTCCTTTCTTTCCGCATCCAGTACATTTAATCCGTCTTGCGTCCCGGACCAGATGAATCCACGGCTATCGGCAAACAGACAATTATAATGGTGGTTGCTTTGGTGAAACAGTAGCGGATTGTCCTTTGTTTCGTTATTGGAAATATGTAATGTTCTTTCTTTATAATTATAGATAAATAATCCGGCATTAGAAAGTCCGGCAAATGCTTCTTTACCATAATCAATCAACTGATAAACGGATGATGAGATCGCCGGTTCATAATCGCCGGACAAAGGGTCAAATAAACCAAATCCACTGTTGGTACACACATATAAACCCTGATCTGTTTCATGGATATAATTAATAGAATGGAAGGGAAAGGTATAATGCTTTATTTTTTCTCCGTCAATACAATATAAACCATCATTCTCCGTACAAATCCATGTACGTTGATTCCGGTCTGTCATCAACCAGTTACATTGTACCTGTAGAGGAAGTTTGGGAAAGAGGGAGAGCGTTGATTGATTTCCGGAATACAAAAAAAGGCCATGGGAAGTGCCCACCAGGATAGAACTGTCCTTTTTTACAAAACAATGAATGTTTAATTCATCATCTTTACTTGTTTTGAACAATGTTCGTTTGATATTCTTGAACTTGAAACGATCCGGGTGGTAGTAGAGCATTCCGTTACCAGCCGTTCCAATCCAGAATCCTCCTTGAATATCACTGTATTGTGTATTGATACCAACTTTTAGGACAGCCCCATCCACTAATTGCAATTCTGGAATGTACTGTTTTTTCTCTAAATCGGAACGGATATAACATAACCCCCGTGATGAACTAATCCATAAATTCCCCTCCTTATCAACCGACAATGTGTTAAACGTATAATCTTGTTTCAAAATGGTTTCCCATTTCCGGGCATTAACATCGTATCGAAGTAAGATCCCGGAGTTCCCATTCCGAATCTGATAGAGGTATTGTTCGTGCGAAATAACAAGGGATGTCCGGTTATAAATTTCCTCATTCCCCATTTTCAATGGATTTTCCCGGAACAATTCCTCCTTGGTCTCCAGATTAAAACAAATCATCAAGCCGGATTTGAAAAATAAAAAAAGCTGTTTCCTGCAAACAGCCAGGTCGTATAAGTCATCGTTTTTTCCTGCTAATTGAGAAAACTCAGGAATATAGACAATTGCCTTTTCTTCGTGAACTCCCCGATATAATAATTCGTCGTCACAAGATAAAAACCATAAGCCACGATCGGAATCCATAAAAAAGTCGGATAATGAGGCGTTAATTCCTTCTTTTTGCAAGACGCTATCCGGATTCTCAATAAAGGTCTCTTTGTTAATATCAAAAAGCATAAGTCTTTGACGAGCTTTGACCCAAAAGCGATTTTCCGCATCAACATAAGTATGGTGGAAACCGGAATATCCGGATAAACGGTACATCTTTTCGGCGTTATAATGTAAATAACGGAATGATGCGCCATCGTATAAATTTATTACACCATCCGTAACAATGGCCATCCGCCCATCCGATAATTGATCTATACAGCGTACCGTATTCTCGGAAAGACCATCGATTGTGGTTATCGGAGAAAAGACATAATGTTCCTGCGCTTTAACAAAATCGCATATAATACATAATCCGATTATTATCCAACGTTTCATTGTATACATATAGAATTAACCATTGCAAATATATATATAAATCTTATTTTTCAACTATAGTTCAACGAGGGTCATATTTTTTTCAACATATGAAACAATAACCTCCGTTACACAAGATTAATAACATAAACTTTCCAACGAGAATGATATTTTCTTCAACATCCGAATTAGCGGCAAAATGCATCTTACTCTAATTTTGCAGTTCGTAAATTTAATTTCTAATAGAACAATGAAGTTCTTTAATAAAACAATGAAAGCAATGAAAAAAGACTTAATTATCGGAATTTTATTATTGACGATTCCGGCCTATTCTCAAAATTACCTGAAAACAGTAACAGGAATAAAAGCCAACCTTCAATCTATGGATGTTGAGGTCATGTTTTATTCCCCTTCGATTGTCCGGATACTGAAATCGCCGGAAAAGAGTACATTTATAAAGAAAAGTCTTTCGGTCATCGACGAGCCGGAGCGAATAGCGTTCCGGACAGAACAATCAGGGGATGCAGTAAGCCTGAAGAGTGGGGTTTTGACGGTTACTTTAAATCTGACCACAGGGAAAGTATCCTGTTTCGATCCGGAAGGGAAACACTTATTCTCCGAAAAAGATCACGGAACTGAATTTTCAAAGATCAATGATGCCGGAGAGACGGCGTATCGTGTTCGCCAAGGATTTATTTTAGATAAAAACGAAGCCGTTTACGGTTTAGGACAGCACCAGGATGGAAAAATGAATCAACGAAATCAGATAGTGCATCTGGAACAAAAGAATACCATCATTTGCATTCCTTTTATCCAATCGGTAAAAGGATATGGAATCTTTTGGGATAATTATTCCCCGACGACATTTATTGATAACCCGCAGGGAATGTCTTTCGAATCGGAAATCGCCGACTGTTCGGATTATTATTTTATGTACGGAACAACAATGGACGGGACTATCGCCTGCATGCGACGCCTGACGGGAGATGTTCCACTTTTCCCTTTATGGACTTGGGGATATTGGCAGTCAAGGGAGCGGTATACCAGTCAAGATGAACTGGTAGGGACAGTCAAAAGATACCGCGATTTAAAAGTTCCACTGGACGGAATCATACAGGACTGGCAATACTGGAGCACAGATAATGCTTACTGGAATGGCATGAGTTTCGGGAATCCGGAATTTCCTCAACCACAGAAAATGACGAACGACATCCATGCCATGAATGCCCATACGATTTTTTCTATATGGCCGTCATTCGGTCAGCGCACAGAGCCGTATAAAGAATTTCAGGAAAAAGGATTACTGTTGGATGCCAAAACATTCCCTTCCGACTCAACACGTGCATATAATCCATATAAACAGGAAGGAAGAGATATTTACTGGAAGTATATGAACAAAAACCTCTTCTCCATTGGGATAGACGGTTGGTGGATGGATGCAACTGAAACTGAAATATCCCCTCAAAGAAGAGACGGAAAAGGGTTGCAGACCGGACTTGGATCATACCGGAGGGTTCTGAACGCATATCCGTTAATGACCGTTTCGGGCGTCTATGAAAATCAAAGAAAAGTTTCATCCGATAAGCGGGTATTCATTTTAACCCGCTCCGCTTTTGCCGGGCAACAGCATTACGGAGCATGTTCATGGTCGGGAGACGTTGACGGAGACTGGGAATCATTTCGCAAACAAATTCCCGCAGGATTAAATTTCTCAGCATGCGCTATCCCGTACTGGAACTCCGATATTGGAGGATTCTGGGTCCGTAACGGGGGAAGTTCCGCTCATGCCGATTACCGGGAATTGTATGTCCGCTGGCTGCAATTCGGAGTTTTTTGTCCGATGATGCGTTCCCACGGAACGAACACTCCCCGCGAAATCTGGCAGTTTGGACAAAAAGGCGATTGGGCGTACGATGTTATTGAGAAATTTATCCGCTTGCGCTATCAATTGTTACCCTACAATTACTCGCTATCATGGGATGTGACATCCAACGCAGGATCCGTTATGAGGTTATTATCAATGGACTTCCCGCAGGATAATAACGTACATGATATAGGGAGCCAATATATGTATGGTAAATCTATTCTTGTCGCTCCGGTAACAACCCCGTTTTATAGCTCCGGAAAGAAAAAAGACGCGAAGGTCGATTTCTCCCGAGTACAAAAAATGTCGGTTTATCTCCCGAATGGATCAGACTGGTACGACTTCTGGACAGATGAGAAATTGGCAGGAGGAAAATCAATTGAACGGGAGACACCCATTGATATTATACCTTTATATATAAAGGCCGGCTCCATCCTCCCTTTGGGGCAAACCGTCCAATATGCCGGAGAAAAGGATTGGAGCGATCTTGAAATCCGGGTGTATGACGGAACCGATGCAACATTTACATTATACGAAGATGAAAACGATAATTACAATTATGAAAAGGGAATCTATTCCACCATCCTGTTCTCATGGGACGATGTGGCGCGAACTTTAACCGTCAATGATCGGGAAGGGGAATTTCCGGGGATGTTGAAATCCCGAAAATTTAAGATTGTTGATATTCAATCCGGCAAAGTCCGGACGATTTCATATAAAGGAAAGAAAACAACAGTAAAATTGTAAAGGAAGAGACAACACAATATGAGATTATGGTCAAAAATGTAAAACAATAAAATTGAATTGCCTATGATATAAATGAAATAATAAAAGAATATAAAGGCATGCGTCAGGCATGCTCTGTATAAGAGAGTTTTAATTTACATGGAAAATACATGGTTAAAGGCTAATAAACATAATCCTTTATCAGAATAATAATCATAAATAATTAATCAACATCATGAAAAAAAGAGACAAAAACCGTTTTACAAGAACAAAGCGTCAAGAAAATTCATTATTAATTCTATTCTCCGTCATCTGTCTTTTCTTTATTGGGGATAAGATTCCCATCGTAGCTCAGAATACTAATCCCGGGGCCAAAACACCTTCGGAATATCTGATGATACGAGGTCAAGTCATAGATGAAAATGGAGAACCTCTCAGTGGCGTCAGTATACATGAAGTCGGAACAAATAATAATACGATTACGGATGCGGACGGCAATTATTCGATTTACAATGTTGCGGGAAGCGCTTCCGTAATCAGGTTTACCTATATCGGTTATCTGGCTAAAGACATTGTAGTAGGCGTCCAAAAAATTATCAATGTCGGTATGGACACGGACACGCAAATTCTGGAAGAAATAGTCGTTGTCGGATATGGCTCCCAAAAGCGGGAAAGCGTAGTCGGAGCAATTACAACAATAGCGCCATCGACATTACAAGTGAACCAAACCCGGACATTAAGCAATGCCTTAGCCGGACAAATGGCAGGGATCATCGCCGTCCAAAGAAGCGGAGAGCCCGGATACGATTCTTCCGATTTCTGGATACGCGGGATCAATACCTTCGGAGCCAATTCCAATCCGTTAGTGCTTATCGATGGCATCGAACGTGATTTGAACAGTATTTCTCCGGAGGAGATCGAATCGTTTTCTATCCTTAAAGACGCTTCTGCTACAGCCGTATACGGAGTACGCGGTGCCAATGGGGTTGTTCTGGTTCAAACAAAAAAAGGAAAACTGGGAAAACCGCAAATAACAATAAAGGCTGACTTTGGGATATCCAGCCCTACACAATTACCCGATTTCGTTGACGGCGCAAAATATATGGAAATAAGCAATGCTGCCAGAATACTTTCCGGACAAACGCCTTCCTTCTCACCGGAGCAAATTGAAAAAACAAGAGATCACTCCGATCCTGATCTGTTTCCTGATGTGAACTGGTTGAATTTAATTACAAAAGAAACAGCTCCCAGCACACGCGCCAGTATTGATGTTAATGGAGGTAGCGAACGAATACGGTACAGTCTTATCGTGAGCTACTTCAACGAACAGGGATACATGGTTAGGGATAAAAACGTTGAATATAACGGACAATTAGGGGTTAATAGATTCAATGTTCGCAGTAATGTTGATTTGAATCTAACGAACTCTACATTATTTAATGTTAGTTTGGGCGGATATATTTATAACCGGACTGCTCCGGGAGATATCTCGTCGATATTAAACAATGCGTTCAAGCAAACGCCGATAGCTCATCCTCCGGTATATTCAAACGGGCAATTCCCGAAATATTTTGATCAGCCGAATCCTTGGGTTGAAACTACTCAACAAGGGTATTCCAAAAACTATCAGGCATCCATCCAATCCACAGTATTTCTTGAACAGGACATGAAAGCGATATGGGGACAGTTGGATGGGATGAAAGCTAAAGTGATCTTTTCTTTCGACAATTGGAGCTATTCGAATCTGAACAGGAGAAGAAATCCTACACACTATTGGGCAACAGGAAGAGATGAGGACGGCAACCTGATTACCAACATCATTAATGAGGGAGATTCGTTTCTCGGTTTCGGAAAAAGCGCCGGAGGAAACAGAACCACTTATTTCGAATCACAGCTGTCTTATAAAAAGAATTTCGGAAGTCATGCTTTAGACGGATTGCTGCTGTACAATCAACGGGAATACATTAATGCAGACGCGGGAGACGCTATCGAAGCCGTTCCATACAGGAATCAAGGTCTTGCGGGAAGGCTTGGGTATAACTTCAATAGCACATATTTCTGTGAATTCAATTTCGGATACAACGGCTCGGAGAATTTTAACAGAGGATACAAATACGGATTTTTCCCCTCTATTGCCGCCGGCTGGTTAGTCACTAACGAAAATTTTATGGAGGACTGTCTGAACGTACTTTCCAAACTGAAGCTCAGAGGTTCGGCAGGAATAGTAGGTAATGATAAAATATCGAACGGACGTCGTTTTGCCTATATTTCAACCATTAATTCAGGGAATGGGTATAATTGGGGATGGCATAACGAAACCCACTACAATGGATACAGGGAAGGGGATTTCGGAGTTCCTGATTTGACATGGGAAACAGCAACGAAATATAACATTGGGGTAGAACTGGGACTATTCAAATCTGTAAATTTCCAGGCGGATTTATTCAAAGAATATAGAAATAATATATTCATGCAGCGAAATACAATCCCTGAAATCGCCGGATTCATCAGTACACCATATGCAAATTATGGAAAAGTTGAAAATAAGGGGATGGATATGAATTTGGATATAAACCATCAATTTAATAAAGAACTGTTTATTTCTTTTCGTGCAAATCTCACGTATGCGAAAAACAAAATCACAGAAATTGACGAACCGGAATCTTTGAAGAACACAACCCGCTCTCAAACGGGACAATCATTGAATCAACATTATGGCATGATTGCCTTAGGTTTATTCACCCCGGACGATTTCAGCAATTTGGAAGATTTTACATTGAAAGATGGAGTGCCGGCGCAATTCGGACAGGTTAAGCCCGGAGACATCAAATATAAAGATTTAAACGAGGACGGCTTCGTCAATGATTTGGATCGTTGTGCAATCGGAGATCCCTATGTGCCGGAAATCGTATATGGATTCGGGAGTAGCACCAAATATAAAAACGTAGAGTTAAGTTTCTTTTTCCAGGGAAGTGGAAACTTCACAAATTCATTAAGTGGGAGTACTTTAATACCGGGTTCAGGAGCAGGAGCTTTAGGAAATATTTATGCGAATGTTGATGACCGGTGGACTCCGGAAGACCCGTATAACCAGGATGTTTTTTGGCCCAGATTATCCAGTTTTACCAACGAAAACAACAATAAACTGTCTACCTGGTGGATCGTAAACTCAAGTTTTCTCCGTTTGAAACAAGCCGAAATCGGATATACGTTCCCAAAGGATTGGCTGCGCGCCATTGGTATGCGTAATGCCCGCATCTTTGTGAGGGGCACTAATTTATTAACATTCTCTCCTTTCAAACTGTGGGATCCGGAATTAGGCTCTACCACCGGATTGAAATATCCGAATCAGCGAATTTGTTCTATTGGATTTGATATGACATTTTAAATGATAGTAATTATGAAAAAGATAGCAATATATTTTATAGCGAGCTTCTCTACATTGTTTACAGGTAGCTCATGTTCAGATTATCTGGATCAAAAACCGGACAGTATGCTAACCTTGGAGCTGGTCTTCAGTGATATAAAAAAAACAAATGAGTGGTTGGCGAATATTTACAGCGGTGTTCCGGATCCTGCATATCGGGATATCTGTAATATCGGTCTTATGTCTGATGATTTTCAGGCATCACTGGAATTAGTGCAATTCGGATGGGGAGCGATCCTGGCAGCGCAACAGGGAAGCTGGACGCCCGAAACCGGATTGGTTAACTATTGGGAGGATTTTTATAAAGTAATTCGGTCGGCATACATATTCTTGGAAAATGTAACGCCGCTACCGGATCAGGGACTAACCGAACGGGAGGTTGAATATATGAAATGCGAAGCGCGTTTCCTTATTTGTTATTTTTATGTCTATATGTTGCAGTTATATGGCCCGGTTCCTTTGGTTACCGAAGCGTTTAATTCCCAAACGGCAACCGATGATTTGTTATTGCAGAGGGCGTCATTGGATCAGATGACCGAATGGCTGGATAAAGAATTATTGGAAATAGCAGGTTATTTGCCGGAAAAACTGGAAAGCGAAAATGTCAACTTCGGAAGAGTAACCAAAGGCGCCTGTCTTGCTCTTCGCGCCCGTATGTGGACATGGATAGCCAGTCCTTTATTTAATGGGAATCCTTATTTCGCAGACTTGAAAAATCCGGATGGAACATCATTATTCCCGGCGACTTATGATGCAACCAAATGGGTAAAGGCGGCGGCTGCAAATAAAGAGGTGATCGACCTTGCATCCAAAGGTGTATACAGCTTATATAAAGAATATGCCGAATCGGGGCAATTAGATCCTTTCATTTCTTATATGAGAGCATTTATTACATCCGGAGAAGTGAACAAGGAAATCATCTGGTCCAGAGCCGATTATGAAAGAGGTAATATGGAGTACTTTTTCAACCCTCGCTCAAATGGCTCGTATGGTTCATACAGCATCACACAAAATCTGGTTGATGAATACCGGATGCTGGATGGAAAGGATATTGCGGATAACGCTTCCGGCTACAGGGAGGATGGTTTCACGCAGGAAGATATGTTCTATCCTGATACTAAATGGAATTATTCCGATTATGACAGGACGATAGGATTAATCTTGCCAGAGGGCACTTTCAACATGTGGCAGAATAGAGAACCACGGTTTTATTCAACCGTCAGATGGCATAAATCCTATGTGATCGGGCTGGAAGGCCCTTGTGAATATGCAATGGGGCAAAAAGACGGGCGACCGAGCCATGACACTCCCGCATGCGGATACCATGGAAGAAAAGGGTTGGACCCGGTTGCAACCCCTCGCACCGGAAACATCGGCGCATACCGGCCTGCCATTGTATTCAGACTGGCCGAATTTTATCTTAACTATGCGGAAGCATTGGTCGAATCGGATCCGCAAAACCCGAATATATTAACATACGTCAATTATATCCGTGAACGGGGAGGCCTCCCTGATTTGCCAAGTTCTCTGATCGGGAATCAGGAAGAATTAAGAAAGCAGGTAAGGAAAGAACAGCGAATTGAATTTGCGATGGAAGGTAAATTCAGGTATGACTACATCCGGAGGTGGAAGTTAGCGGTAGACTTGTTCAAAACACCGATACAGGGGATGAACCAATACGGAGAAGATACTCAACCTGTCGGAACTGAAAATTCATTTTACAAACGGGTAGATGTCATGAAACGAGTGTTTGAAGAACATATGTACCTGTGGCCTATCAGACAGGGATTCTTGGATAAAAACAAAAACCTGGTACAAAATAAAGGTTGGTAATCATAGATTGGTTATCGGTTGGTAACTTGTGGTTAATGCCGCTAAACAGGATTCCCAGATCGGTTTGAGGGATTCGCGTTTAGCGGCATTTTTTTTGATTTTACGCCATTGTAACGGTTTGCGAATAACAGCATTTTATTGAGTAATTGTCGCCCTGTTGTCTATGTTCGGTTGGAATCGGTGCAGATAGAAATTTGCCCGTTCGGCTCTGCATTGAAGCTGTTTTTTATGGATGCGCACCTGAAAGTGCAGGAAAAGGTGGAGATATTCGACGATTATCTGCAACGGCGTTTGAGCGTTATACAGGCTTATATCGGGCAATTTAATACGAAGTTGCCGAGTTGCGCTCTGCCGACGGGAAGGTGATAAAGCGGGGCAAGATTGTGTATAAGCAGAAGTTTGTCGATGAGGGGATGAAAGATTATCATCCCGGCCGGGGTGTATACCGTTCGGCGTATAAGAATGCGCTGCGTCTGGCTCGGACGGAGATAAATGCGGCTTACCGTCGCGCGGAGTGGGAGAGTTATCAGAAAGACCCGCTTATTAAGGGTTACAGGATTATGCTTAGTAACAATCATACGACGCTGAAAAATGGCAAGCCGGTTCCGTTTACAGATATTTGCGACGAGTTGCAGGGCGAATATCCGAAGTCGTTTCTGTGGGAGGGCTGGCATCCGCAATGCCGTTGCCGGATGGTGCCTGTTGTGATAAGCAAGGAGGAGTTGTTTGAACGGATGAAAGCCCGCAAGGAGGGGCGTCTGGAGGAGTGGAGGCCGAAAGGGGCTGTGCAGGATGTGCAGGAGAAGTTTAAGGAGTGGGTAAAGGATAACGCGGAGCGGATCGCGGCGGCGGAAAAGCGAGGGACGTTGCCGTATTTTTTGAAAGATAACAGGTCAGCAGTTCAGGCTATTGTAGATAAAAATGGCTTGAAATACAGTGCGCCGGCAAAACTGGTAAAGCCCGTCAAGTATTCGCTTGATGAAGTTGTTAAGGCGTTGGTTGATGCAAATGTTGGGTATAACGAAGTCAGGTCTTTTCCAAAACAATTGACAGAAACGGAAATTATATCAAGAGTGTGTGGCGGAGATTTGACAAAGGGTTCTTGTTCTTCTTTGGCATTCGCTTATGCCGGGAATAAATGCGGATTTG
>JAIRMH010000043.1 GCA_031258835.1 Tannerella sp. | reverse complement strand
TGGCAAAAATCGGCGTTTTTGCTGGATGGTTGCCGGAAAGTATTGGTTAAGGATAACACCATCGACCCGCAATATACAACCCGTTCCCTGCTTATCGAACACATGAAAAAGAGCGACGTCAAAGGAGATAAATCATTCCCGGTTGATTTTGTGCCCGGAGGGATGAAAACCTATTTGGAATAAATAAAATAAGATAATGAGAATCACCGTTATAAGTTTGTTGTTCATTATTTCCTGTCCACTTTTCGCACAAGGAAATTTTTGGGAAGACCCATCTATTATTGACGAAGGCAAAGAACCTCCGCGTGCGGATTTTATCCCTTACGCCAATTTACCGGAGTTATTGGCCGACAATAAATTCGCCTCTCCATTTGTAAAAAGTTTAAACGGTACTTGGAAGTTCCATTTCGCCGAGAATCCGGCACAACGTCCCATGGATTTTTATTCCGGAACGTTGAACGAAACGGCATGGAAAACCATACAAGTGCCGGGAAGCTGGGAGACACAAGGATTTGGAATACCGGTTTATACCAATGCCCAATACATTTTCCCGGCCAATCCTCCGTTTTTGGATAACAACGATTTGCCGGTCGGCACCTATCGCACATGGTTTGAACTACCTACTTCGTTCGACGGAAAAGAAATCATTCTTTATTTCGGTTCCATATCCGGCGCCGCAATCCTATACATCAACGGACAAAAAGCAGGCTATTCCAAAGTAGCCAAAACGCCTGCCGAATTTAATATTACCCCCTGGCTAAAAAAAGGGAAAAATCTGCTGGCAGTGCAGGTATTCAAATGGAGCGACGCTTCTTACCTCGAAGATCAGGATTTTTGGCGACTGGCAGGAATCGAACGGGATGTAATGCTTATTGCACGCCCCAAAGTGTCGATTGAAGATTTCTTTATCAATGGCGATTTGGACAGCGATTATCGAAATGGAATCTTGAACGTGGACGTAAGCATCCGGAATTTTACCGGCACTAAATCGGGAAAACATCAATTAACGGTATCGCTATTGGCGGATTCTCAAAAAACGATACTCCGCAGAAAAATAACGGTCAATGGTATTAAACCCAAAAGCCAAAAAACACTTTCTCTGTCGGCCCGCATTGCAAGTCCGAAGCAGTGGAGCGCCGAATTTCCCCATCTCTATACCGTTTGCTTCGAATTGCAGGACGATCAGGGGAAAACCCTTGAACTGGCCGGATGCCAAACCGGTTTCCGCAAAATAGAAATCAAAAACAAGCAACTGCTGATCAACGGAAAGCCGCTTCGTATCTGTGGTACAAACATCCACGAACACTCCGAAAAATACGGGCATTATGTGGATGAAACGACAAAAAAAGAAGATATCCGCTTGATGAAACTTTTCAATTACAACGCAATCCGTACCAGCCATTACCCGCAAAGTCCGGAAATATACAAATTATGTAACAAATACGGATTATATGTGGTGGACGAAGCCAACATCGAAGCACACGGTCTGGACGGTTTCGACCGTTCCCGCCACCCTTCTTTCATTGAATTGTGGAAAGGACAGCATCTCGACCGTACCATCCGCATGTTTGAGCGCGATAAGAATTATCCGTGCATCATCGTATGGTCATTAGGCAATGAGAGCGATTTCGGCCCAAACTACGAAGCGACCTGGCAATGGTTGAAACAAAACGACAAAGCTAAACGTCCTGTACAGTGCGAGCGCGCCGGAGACCGTGCTTTTACCGATATTATTTGCCCCATGTATCAGGGTACAGGACGCATGGAACAATATGCGCGGGACGAAAAAAGTTACCGCCCCTATATTCAATGCGAATACGCACACGCTATGGGCAACAGTACTGGTAATTTCCGCGAAATATGGGAAATGATGGAAAAATATCCCATTCTGCAAGGCGGATTTATCTGGGACTGGGTAGATCAGGGACTACAAACCTTCGACGAACAAGGTCGCAAGTATTGGGCTTATGGCGGCGACTTGGGAGGCCACCGCTGGGTACATTCGGGAAATTTCTGCGCCAATGGCCTGGTTAATGCCGACCGAACGGTACATCCCGCCATTTACGAAGTGAAAAAATTTTACCAGCCGGTATGGATGAAAGCAGTGGACATTGAAAAGGGTAAAATCCGTTTGACCAACCATTCCCTTTTTACCGATCTCAATGCTTGGGACTACCGTTGGGAAGTTTACAAAAACGGCGAACAAATACATTCCGAAAAAATCCAAATCAGCGGAAAGCCTTTGTCCGACACGGATATAACACTTCCTTTACCGGCTTTGTCATTTGATGAAAACGTAGAATACTTTGTTCGCTTAAAAGCCTTTACCCAAAAAGCTACAGATCTTGTTCCCGCAGGACATGAAGTGGCGGCAGAAGAATTTCCTTTCCCGAAAAACCGTTTTTTTACACGGAAAAATCCGGAAGGAACATTAAAAACTTACACGGAAAATCAAATCCTGCATTTTGAAAGCGGAGAAGTAAAAGGCGCTCTTTCGCTCAATAACGGGCAGCTTATTGCATACACTTACCGGGGAAAGCCTCTGATCACTGTAGCGCCAACGCCCAATTTCTGGCGCGCTCCCATAGACAATGATTTCGGATACCGCTTATCCAGCAGTAGTAATATATGGCGTACGGCCGGCGATGACGTGTATGTAATCGCCGCAGATGTCAAACCGCCTGCTGCCGAAGGTGTGGAAGTAGTAGTAAATCAAAAAATCAGGTACCTGGATATTTCTTATACAACTATTTACCTGATCCGTAACGATGCCTCAATAAAAGTAACGGCTTCCATCGACATGGCCGGCATTGAACATCCGGAATTGGCGCGGTTCGGCATGAAAATGCAGCTTCCATTCTCGTTTTCCAATGTGCGGTATTATGGCCGGGGACCTTGGGAAAACTACAACGATCGCAACCATTCGGCATTTATCGGAAAATACGCCTGCAAAGTCCACGACCTGAAATACGACTACATCCGTCCGCAAGAAAACGGCTACCGGACAGATGTACGCACCGTAGCGTTTTTCGATGACAACGGCTTTGGAATACAGTTTGAAGGATTCGACCAGCCGGTATGTTTCAATGCCCGCTATAACACTGATGCGGATTTCGATCCGGGCTTGACCAAAAAACAGCAACATCCGGTGGACATTGATCCTCGCAACAGTTTATACATTAACATCGACCTGAAGCAACTGGGAGTGGGGGGAGATAACAGTTGGGGTGAACATCCGATGCAACCATACAGAATGTTGAATGACCGCTATTCCTATTCGTACCTGATACAGGCTGTTATACCGCGCAAAATATGACATTCTTTATTGAATTTTATTTTTCAAAATAATTGTATAATTTTGTCTTTCAATTTGTTTAATTTTTATTTGTTTACAATATGAGAAAAGTTTTTGTTTTTTTGGGCGTCATGCTGCTGATCGCCTGCCGGAGCGAGCACGTTGCAGTGAATAATTTGCGTTGCGAGTGGTTAATCAATCCGCGGGGGCTCGACAGCCCTTCGCCGCACCTGAGTTGGGAAATTGCCGGCAGTGCGCGCGGCATCAAACAAACGGCTTACCATATATTAGCGTCCTCGTCGTTGGAAAAACTTCATGCCGGCGAGGGCGATTTGTGGGATTCGCAAACCGTAAATTCCGATTGTTCGATTTTTGTGCCGTATGCGGGAAAACCGCTCGAAAGCCGTACCGTTTGCTATTGGAAAGTCGGAATAACCACCAATCAGGGCGTTTCGGTGTGGAGCGAGCCGGCCGTATGGACCATGGGACTGCTGAAAGCGGCAGACTGGCAAGCCCAATGGACAGGGCTTGACCGCACGTTTGCCGGCGACGTGCCGGAAGGAAAAACCCG
>JAIRMH010000316.1 GCA_031258835.1 Tannerella sp. | reverse complement strand
AAACCCATTCGAATACAACTCTATTCCCTCATAATCATCAGGCTTTTTGTTCTCTTCTTCCAGATATATATGCAATATTATACTCTCTTTTTTCTGCTCTTCTTTTATATCTAACAATGTGAATCGGTATAGGGCCTACACCTTTTGCTTTGGCATCGCCCACGATTGTTGCCCTCATTTCGGCAGCCACCCGATGTCGACATACTCCCAGTCAAAGTCCCCTGAACTATCGGCACGCACCAGCAGGAAGCCCTCTTCCGTTCCGTGGAACGAGCCGCCCCACCAGCCGGCACAAACGGCTCCGCCGGTGATATAGTGTACGTTTTGCAGAAACAGTTCTTCATAAAAGTGTTGATGTCCCTGCAGCACGAGTTTCAGGTTGTGTTCGCGGAAGAGTTGCAATTCTTCCCTGAAATTGCAGACCACATCCCATGGACTGTAGTTCGTTGACACCGCAGGGTAATATAGCGAATACACCGGCACGTGCTGTATCACTATCACCGGCGTGGCCAGCGAGACATGCACCAGCTCGCGCTTCAGCCAGTCTAATTGCTCCTCGCCAATACACAGGTCGCCCCTGTCGGCATAGCGCTGCACGGAGTTGAGGGCAAAAAAACGCACGCCTTGCCGCTCGAACGTATAATAGGAGTGTCCGCCAAGATGTGCATTGAACACTTCGTCACCGTCGGGACATCCGTTTTCCGCATCGAAATAACGGTCGTGATTGCCTATAACCGCATAGTAAGGCAGCCCCGCCTGCTCCACCGCCTGCTTGAACACCGTGTACATGCTGTCGGTTTCTTCCCGCGAGAGTTGAATTTTCTGCGTGATGTCCACCAAGTCGCCACCGAAAATGAGAAATTCGGATCCGGCGCCTTTCGCCCGCTCCAGCGCCTGTTTGAAACCATTGAGTCGGTTACGGCTGTTTTCTTTCGTCAGATGCAAGTCTGTCAGGAAAGCAAACGTCAGTTTTTTCTCAGGACTGGGAGGCACGACGACTGGCTGCGGCGCAATGCGGAACGTAGCCAGGTTACCCTTGTGGTCGCTCGGCCACGTGGCAGTCAGCGACAGGATGTCTTCGTCGGTCTGTTCCGGCGTTATTTTCCCGTGGTCTACGGACGCGGCCGGCCCGACGATCCGGATCCCGTCCAGCGTAACGCCAGGCTGCGGATAATAATATATGAAGTCAATGCGGTCGCGTTCGTCAGCATCGGGCGCAAAAAACAGGTTTTCCAGCTTGGCCGCTTCGTTGCCTGCCGGCCAGGTGAATCCCGGATGCGTCACTGCGTCGGGAAAGCGGCTGCGCCAAGCATCTACGTAACCGGCTTGTGCGAGCATCTGCGAAACATCCCATGGGACGACAGCGCCACGATGGTCGCGGATGTCTTTCGTGTCTGCCTGCCAGTCCAGGTGCGACGGCTCGTTGAAGTCGCCACCCAGAATGACGAGGTGTCCTTTGGCCGTCTCCGACTGAGCATCGCGGATAAAGCCCCGGATGGTCTCGTCGCGCCAGGCAAGGCGGTTGGCAACGAGGATCGTATCCGGGTCAGTCACCGGAGCGTCTATTTTCTTCCACGTTGTCGGACTGTAGCCGCGCGACAGGTAAGGCGCGTAATTCAGATGATCCAAGTGTGTGGAATAGACCGCCGCCGTCCGTCCGTTCACCGTAATGTGCGCCTTCACTACCGGACGATAACATACCTCTTTCGGCGTAGGCATAAATGCCGATACTTCTTCCAACGCGTATTTGGACAGGATACCGACCGGCAGGCGGCATCCGTCGCCGTAATAAGTTTTCCCGCGTTTTCCGAGTTCGTCGATGACTTTTTGCGTCAAAAGCGTTTCGTCCTCTCCGGAATACAGCTCGCACAGCAGCACGACATCGGCATCCGTCTGGTCGATAACGTCGACCAGCCCCTGCACGCCGCCTTCCACACGCGCGGCATTCACCCATACATTCAACTGTAATACTTTCAACTCCGAACTCTTTTCCTGCGTACAGGATACTGCCAGCCATGTCGCCATCAGCCATAAATAAAGAAATCTACTGTTTGCTTTCATCATATTTTGATTTTCAAAAACATTATTTAAATAAAATCACACACTATGTGTGTTTTCGGATACAAATGTACATGAAATTTTTTAATTACACACAAACGAATAAAATGTCCGGCAAATTCTATAAGAAAAATGGAGGAATTAACCGCAGAACGGGACAAACAATACAAAGCCATCCTTACGGAAGAGCAATACAAAAAGTATTTGGATAACTGCGAGCAATTACCGGCTTAACGATATCATGCAGGCGACGTCTTCTCCATAACGACGCTTCCCGATTTACACATCTCACCAATGGCGTTTTGTGGATGGGATCGGTATTCGATTGGGAGGTATGCCCCGTAAGCACACGTTCATTTATGCCAGCTATACAACAACGAAAACATATCTGGACAAAAAGAAATAAAAATATTTTCGCTGACAATCATCCTTTACCTGACCGCGATAACTAATTAAACCCTGTCGCCCACATAAAAGCCACGCCCAAAAATCTCGTTTTTTAACGCATCTTAACTTCAAAGGTTAAAATTCTCATTTTATGTTATATAACATACTTTTTTATTTTTGCTAAATCGTTTAACTATATATCTTTGCCGAAAAAATTAAGTAAAGAATAATAGATTATGGTTTGTGTTTTCATTAAGGATATTGCCATGGAAGTGGGCGTTTCGGCTACGGATGTCTCATTGACATTCAACCGGAAAGATGAAAATATGCGTATCGGGAAAGAAATGTCTGGAAAGATTCGCCAAAAAGCAAAGTGCTATGGGCAGAACAATCTGGCACGAGGATTGCATATAGGACGCTCAAAGGCCATCGGTTTGATTGTCGCAGACTGTTCTAACCTTTTTCCCGCCAATCCGGCGTTTTGCGCACAGGAGCAGACTGAAAAACACGGATATCGGATAAAGTTAAACGTTTCAATTCATACTTATGCCCTTAAATTAAAAACATTTCTTATGAAACAGCTGATTATTCCTCAAAATGTGTTATGGCAGTTTATTTTGTTTACTACGTTGTTTTCCGCAGGCAGACCTGGACGCGCGACGGCTTCGTCCGGCGTTTCTGCGTCGCCGGATCAGGCGGTTCCGGCCTTGCGGAACATGGAACTTGTAGTGTCTGGATTTTACGGCATTAGCGAAACGATTAAGTTAAACGATTTACCTCTTAATTTGATGGGATCTAGCTTCGGTATTTTGGACGACGAAACGGAATTAAGCAATTATATCGCCGCCTACAATACAGAGAAGGGTGCCTGTCATATATCAGGTACCAGCTATGAATTACTTCCGGCAACCGCCTATACGCTGACAACAGAAGACCCGGTCATTGCCGCTGGAGAACGGCAAACCGCCATCCGTTCCAGTATCGACTGTCCGGAAGTACCTGCAGGTAATCTTGCCTTACCTGTGGCGATTAATAGTATCGCCAAACCGCTTGATAATAAAAACAGTACAAATTATAATACGTAAAAGCTATGTTGAAATTCAAAAAAATGTTAGTGGTGTCGGCGGCATTTACTTACCTGTTATCAGGTTTGGTATGTCAACCGATATTTGCACAGGATGGTCGGAACGACGCCAAAAAGGTAGAAGGCATCGTGCTCGACGTGAACGGTGAACCGCTGGTTGGCCTGGCAGTAACGGTAAAGGGTACGTCGACCGGCGCAGTACTTGCCGGGCCGGACGGGAAGTTTTCAATTAACGCCAAGCCATCGGATATACTTATATTCTCGTACATAGGATACCTGTCGCAAGAAATTCCCGTATTGGACAAGAATCTTATAAATGTAGTAATGCGCGAAGCGAGTATTGAGTTAGACGATGTGGTAGTAGTAGGTTATGGTCATCAAAAAAAGATTTCCGTAACGGGCGCGCTTTCCAACGCCAACGTGCGGGAACTGCAGGCCGTGCCTGCCGCTTCGTTTTCCAATGCACTGGCAGGGCAACTTCCTGGCCTTATCTCCCGCCAGGCAAGCGGCGAGCCGGGTTTTGACAACGCCACCCTTTATGTGCGCGGAATGGGTACGTTCACCTCCAAACGGTATCCGATTGTTTTTGTCGATGGCATCGAGCGCGACATCAACATTGTCAATCCGCAGGAAGTGGAAAGCCTGACTATCCTGAAAGATGCCTCGTCAACCGCCGTTTATGGTGTGCGCGGAGCCAACGGTGTGATACTGATCACCACCCGGAAGGGAAAAATGGGAAAACCCAAAGTCTCGTTCCGCTCCGAATATGCCTCATTGACGGCTACGCGATTTCCGAAATACATCTATGCGTATGAATACGCTACCCTAATGAACGAGGCCAGGACAAACGCCGGCCTGCCTGCAGAATTTCCGGAAGAAGTAATAGGATATTACAGAGACGGGACAGACCCATACCTCTATCCCAATGTGGACTGGGTAAGCGAAGTGTTTAAGAAAAACACATGGCAGTCGTCGCAAAACCTGACCATATCGGGCGGTAACGAAGCCGTTCGTTATTACATCAATCTGGGATACATCGGCAAAGACGGGCTGTATAAAGAAGACCGCTCCCTTGATTACGAGACTAACGGAGGAAAATTCCGCCGCTACAACTTGCGTTCCAATATCGACGTAGATATTACCAAAGACCTTCAGTTGAATATGGGACTCGCCACTACCATCCAGGATCGCGGTTATCAAGGAGCGTCCTCCGGAAATATCTGGACGCAGATACGCAGAACTTCCGCAATGGTCTATCCGGTAAAAAACCCCGACGGCTCCATAGCCGGCGGCGGCGCTACCGGCTACCTGCTGGAAAATCCCTACGGACAGGCCACACAAACCGGCTACACACAGATGTTCATTGGCAACAGCCAGGGCAACGTGAACGCCCGGTGGGACTTGTCGAACCTCGTCACTAAAGGGCTGTCCCTGTCGGCCAAATTTGCCTTCGACTACTATTACAAGAACGAAGTCGCCCGTCGCGTAGCCTACGGCGTAAAACAGGTAACGGGCAAGGATAATGACGGGAATTATATCTACAACACTTGGCGCGAGCAAGGAACCATGGGATACGGTGTCGCCGTCCAAGACGCCACCTACGACCTCTATTATGAAGGCGCTTTCAATTACGAGCGTGCGTTCGGAGAACACAACACAGGCGGCATGCTTCTCTTCAACCGCAAAGAATACAAGTTGCTCACCGCCGGTTCTTCCATGGCCAATCTTCCCTACCGCCACCAAGGGCTGGCCGGCAGGTTTACCTACAACTTTGCTAATCGTTACATGGCCGAAGTAAACCTCGGATATAACGGTTCCGAACAGTTTCCCAAGGGTAGCCGCTACGGACTTTTCCCGGCTGTATCCGCCGGCTGGGTAGCTTCCAACGAAAGCTTTTGGAATATTGACGCCGTGAACCACCTAAAAATACGCGGTTCTATCGGACAAGTAGGTAACGACCAGGCAGACGGTGACCGCTACCTCTATATAACCGCACTGAACGTCAATCCCCATGCCGGCGTGGAATACTGGTACGGCGAAGGACAAACGCGAATACACGGTATCGAAGAATCCAAATTCGGCGTGCCGCTGAAGTGGGAAACGGCCACAAAATACGATGCCGGCATCGACCTGGGGCTGTTTCACAAATTCAACCTCACGTTCGACATCTACAAGGAACACCGCACGGATATCCTCCTGCGCAGAGCCTCCGTTCCCGGATTCGTCGGCCTTGTGCCGCACGGCATACCTTACGGCAATATCGGCATCGTAGACAACAAGGGCTTCGACGGTTCCATCGAATTTAAAAACAGAACCTCCTACGGCCTGACGTATTCCATCAACGGTAACATCTCCTATGCCCGCAACACCATCATCGAAGACGATTCGCCCAGACCCGCCGAAGCCTACCAGGACCACCGCGGGCAGCCTATCGACCGCCCATACGGACTGATTGCGCTGGGGCTGTTTGAATCGCCGGAAGAAATAGACGGATGGGCCAGATCCACCTTTAAAACCGATTTGATACCGGGCGACGTCAAATATAAGGATGTAAACGAAGACGGCTTCATCGACAACAAAGACGAAGTCTACATGGGACATCCCTTTATCCCCGAAATCATGTTCGGCTTCGGAGGCGCGCTGAATTATAAAAATTTCGACGCAACCGTCCATTTTGCCGGCGTGGCAAACAGGAGCACTTTCATTACGGGCGACGGTATATGGCCCTTCGCGCTGGGATACGGCACATACAACGTACTCAGGGAATACTACGACAACCGCTGGATACCCGGGGAAAACATAGACAATAGCGGCGCGATATATCCGACAGTCGTCTCCACTGGCGCCAATGTCCACAACAACCGCAATTCGACCCTCTATCTCAAAGACGCTTCGTACGTAAGGTTGCAAAGCGCCGAAATAGGCTACACCCTTCCGCGCCGGTGGACAAACGCCGCGCGAATAGAAAACATCCGTTGCTTCCTGAACGGAAACAACCTGTTCACATTCGACAAACTCAAAATCGTAGATCCCGAACAAAACATCGGCGACACGTATCCCCTTCAGAGAACAATTAACATAGGACTTCAAATCAATTTTTAAACAAAAATGAATACGATGAAAATAAAAATATTACCGCGCATCATATACGCGCCGATTTTAGCCGTAGCCTTTACGTTTGCGGCCTGCGACGATTACCTCGACAAACTTCCGGAAGAAGACATGACCATAGAACAGGCCTTCTCGGAATATACGCACGCAAAAAGGTTCCTTGCAAACGCCTACATGCACCTGCCCAAGGAAATCAACTGGATGGTCGACCAGGGCAACACGTCGGATCGCAATCCATGGGTGGGGGCAAGCGACGAGATGGAAGTAGCCTACAGCGGCGCGGCAACGCATTTGATAAACGCCGGTTCCCTGAGCCCGCAGACTTCGCACGCTATCTGCCCCGTTTGGGACGAATGTTTCATGGGCATCCGTAAAGCCAACATTATTCTCGAAAACGTCGACAAAATACCGCTGGTACTTGCCGGAGCCGAATCGCTTTCCGACGTTTTCACCGAACAGGAACGCAACGAATGGAAAGGTGAGGCCTACATGTTGCGAGCCATGGCATACCTTCAACTGATAAGAACCTACGGGCCGGTGCCAATATTTGACCACTCACTCTCAACAGATGCCAACTACAACGACGTCCGGCGCCAACCTGTCCAGGAATGTATACAGTTTGTGGCAGACGACTGCGACAGGGCTGCCGCCCTTCTCCCCATACGCTACCTCAAAGGTTCCGAAGAGAGCCTCAAACTCGGTAGATTCACCAAAGGCGCCGCGCTTGCGCTGAAATCCAGAATCTTGCTCTATGCCGCCTCGCCTCTATACAACGGTGACCCGGATTATGCCGGCTTCACCGACAACGAAGGCGTACGCCTCTTTCCGCAATCAGCCGACCCTGGAAAGTGGACGATAGCCGCCAACGCCGCCATGGAATGTATCAACGCCTGCGAAGCGGCCGGGCATAAGCTCTACGCCGGAACAGGCGATAACTTTATCGACAACTACCGCAGGATATTCCTCGACCTCTACAACGACGAATGGATATACTGGCGCACACTCAAACTCTGGACACACTTCGACCGTTGCTCGACACCCCTCTCTTTATCGGGATTCTCCATCCTCTGTCCGACGCAGGAGTTTGTGGACGCCTTCCAAATGGCAAACGGCGTTCAACCGATCACCGGCTATGAAGCCGATGGCGCGACGCCCGTCATCAACCCCTCTTCGGGATACGTCGAGACAGGATACGTTTCTACAGAAAGCCCCGACGGATACTGGTTAGCCGGCGTACGCAACATGTTTGTAAACCGCGAACCGCGCTTTTATGCCATCGTGAACTTTCCGGGCAAACAGTGGCGCAACACGACGTGTGAATTCTGGAACACGGGCGTCGACGGATATGCCAGGCACAATGCCTCCGATTACTGCAAAACCGGCTATTTGAACGCAAAATATGTAGAGCCGGGTGTTCAGTTTCCTTCCTATTCCGGAGAAAGAGAGAAATGCTGGATATTCTTCCGCATGGCGGAGATATATTTGAACTATGCCGAAGCAATCAACGAAGCCGAAGGCCCCGCCAAAGCCTACGAATACGTGAACCGGATACGCAAAAGAGCCGGCTTGCCCGACCTCCCAACAGGATTGACAAAAGAGCAAATGCGCGAAGCCGTGCGTCAGGAACGCAGGATAGAACTGGCTTTTGAGACCCATCGCTATTTCGACGTCCGCCGCTGGAAGATTGCCGAACAGACCGACAACAAGCCTGTCCATTCCCTGAACATCACCGCGGGAACGCACCTGCAAGACGACGAATTTTATCAGCGAATCGTTTGCGATCCGCGCTCTTTCGAGAAGAAGAATTATTTCTTCCCCATACCGTTTGACGAAATAAGCACATCGGAATACAATATAGTTCAAAATCCGGGATATGCTTCCGAATAAAAAAATAAAGGTTGGATGTCCTTGCAGCACGAGTTTAAGGTTGTGTGTTCCCGTCCAGCGTGGCGCCATCAGCCATAAATAAAGAAATCTACTGTTTGTTTTCATCATATCTTGATTTTCAAAAACATTTTTTTTATCTCATGCGCTTGAAATTTCAGAATTTTCATGTACTTTTGATGCAAATTATAACTACTATGAATACAAGACGACTTTTTCTAAAAAAAGCAACCTTTGCGGGGGTTGGTATGGCAATTATTCCGAATATTGCCAGGGCAGTTGTTAACGAACAGCATGCGGTGAATGTTAAAAAAATCACTCTGGAAAAGGATTCGGTTATCCTTTTCCAGGGCGATTCTATTACGGATTGCGGACGTAAAAGGGAGTCCATAACGTGTAACAATACAGACCAGTTAGGATCGGGGTATGCTCTTTTTACGGCGACCTCTATTCTTCATAAACATGCGAATATACAACCTAAAATATATAACAGGGGTATAAGCGGAAATAAAGTTTTCCAGTTACGTGAACGTTGGGAGGTCGATACGCTTGCTTTTATGCCGGATGTCCTGAGTATTCTTATCGGCGTTAACGATTACTGGCATACACTTAACGGCAGTTATAAGGGAACTGTTGAAATATATGAGAATGACCTCCGCGGTTTGTTGAAATATACAAAAGAAAAACTTCCTAAGATACAACTTGTTCTTTGCGAGCCGTTTGCATTAAGAGGCGGATCTGCCATCAATGACGACGCCTGGTTCCCAATGTTTGATGCATACAGGGTTTCGCTTAAGAAACTTGCCGGAGAATTGGATGCAGTATTTGTTCCGTTCCAGTCTGCATTTGACGAGGCCGTAAAAGTCGCTCCCGCAACATATTGGTCTGCCGACGGCGTACACCCCGATTTGCCCGGACGTCAGCTTATGGCCGAAGTATGGACGAAAGCTACGGGATTATAATTGTCTAGTATCGCCATAACCTCTTCGGGCGTATGCGCTACATGCCATATGCGAGCATCTTCTTTGCGAAGGAAATTTTCTCCGGCTGCACGGCGGAACATTTCGAGTAACGGATCGTAATAATGATTCGTATTGAGAATAATCACCGGATGATTATATAACCCTAATTGTCGCCATGTAATAATTTCAAGCAACTCTTCAAAGGTGCCGTATCCTCCGGGAAGCGCTATTGCGGCATCCGACAGATCGGCCATTATCTTCTTGCGTTCGTGCATCGTTTCCGTGCGGATCACTTCCGTAAGGTGCTGATGACACCATCCGTTCCGTACCATAAAATGCGGAATTATTCCTGTTACCGCACCTCCTGCCGATAACACGGCGTCGGATACGACGCGCATAAGTCCGATACCTCCCGCTCCGTTGATTACTTTCATGCCTCGTTGTCCCAAAAAAGCGCCTAACGCCTCCGCATCTTTGGCATATACATTGTTTATTTTATCACTTGAAGAGCAATATACGCATACTGTTTTTATCATATTGTTACATGCTACTGCCACCGGCAATATCTAATAGTTCGTTTGTAATCGCTTGCTGGCGTGATTTGTTGTATTCGACCGTCAGTTCGTCGATGAGATCGTCCGCGTTGTCGGTCGCCGTTTGCATAGCAATCATTCTGGCGGCATGTTCCGAGGCGTTGGAATCCAAAAGCGCCGCGTATAACTTCGATTTGATACTCTTAGGAATCAGCGCTTTAAGCGTATCTTCACGCGAAGGTTCAAATATATATTCTACATAATCCCGTTTCTCCCGCGCTTCCCGGGCGGGAAAAGCTACCGGTAATAACTGTTCGTTGACAAGAGACTGAGAGCCTGCGCTTTTAAAATGATGATAGATCATTTCCACGCGGTCTATCTCCCGGCTTTCAAACCGAGTGATTAATAGATCCGCAAGATCGGCAATGACGTTATAATCCGGTTTGCCGGCAAGATTTTCAAAGTTTTTGGCGATGGCTATTGTTTTCCTGATGGCATCGTATACTTTCTTGCCAACCGTATACACAAAAATGTTTTCATCCGCCAATGATTTCCTGTAATTGTCGACAACATTACGCAACTTGCGTGAAACATTAGAATTGAAAGCCCCGCAAAGGGAAGAATCGGAAGAAAAGACAACAATAGCAATGTTTCTAAGAGGGCGTTCGCGATTCAATGCTCCGGAATAAACGTTGTCTGCCGGTTGCCTTTTCGTATGATTGTCCGCAAGCAATGCCTCCATTATGCGATGCAACGATTCCGCATACGGAAGCATATTGGATATCATACTTTCAGCTTTATGCAATTTGGCCGACGACACCATTTTCATCGCCGAAGTAGTTTTACGGGTGCTTTTTATAGAGTTTATCCGTTTCTTTATTTCTTTAAACGCCGCCATAGATTATTTTATGAGTTACTGCTTCCCGTTATTTTCGCCGCACACAATTCGATAGCGGCGGCGACATTGTCATCGAAGATGCCTTTTTGCAAAGGCTCCAAGATATCTTCCTGATGACTGCTTCGCAGAAGATGCAGAAATGTTTGTTCAAATTCGCGAACATGGCTTGTCTCAATATTTTTAAGAAGTCCTTTTATGCCGCAATAAAGAATAGCGATCTGTTCTTCAACCGGCATGGGCGCATATTGCGACTGTATCAATAATTGCGTATTCTTCTGTCCTTTGTCGATGGTAAAAGCCGTGACCGGGTCGAGGTCGCCGCCAAACTTTGTGAACGATTCCAACTCGCGATATTGTGCCTGGTCGAGTTTAAGCGTACCTGCCACCTGCTTCATGGCTTTCACCTGGGCGTTTCCTCCGACACGCGACACAGAGATGCCTACGTTAATAGCCGGACGTACGCCTTGATTAAACAAATCGTTTTCAAGAAATATCTGTCCGTCGGTAATAGAAATCACGTTTGTCGGTATATAGGCAGAAACATCGCCGGCCTGCGTTTCGATAACGGGTAGCGCCGTAAGTGATCCGCCTCCTTTCACTTTACCTTTCAGGGATTCGGGCAGGTCATTCATTTTTTCGGCGACTTCCTGCCTGTTTATTATTTTTGCCGCGCGTTCCAAAAGCCGCGAATGTAAGTAAAATATATCGCCGGGATAAGCTTCACGTCCGGACGGGCGGCGGAGTATCAGAGAAACCTCCCTGTAGGCGACCGCCTGTTTCGACAAGTCGTCATATACCACTAGTGCATGGCGTCCGGTATCGCGGAAATATTCTCCGATGGCAGCGCCGGTGAACGGTGCGAAATAGCGCATGGCTGCGGGATCGGATGCGGTAGCGGCTACAATAATCGTATAATCCATCGCTCCTTTTTCGTTTAATGTATTTACAACCGATGCAATTGTTGAGCCTTTTTGACCTATCGCGACATATATGCAATATACAGGATCTCCTTTCTCGTAATTGGTACGCTGGTTTATAATAGTATCAATCGCAATTGCGGTTTTTCCCGTCTGGCGGTCGCCAATCAGCAGTTCACGTTGTCCCCGGCCTATCGGAATCATCGCGTCGATAGCTTTGATACCGGTTTGCAGCGGCTGGCTTACAGGTTGACGAAATATCACTTCCGGCGCTTTTCTTTCGAGTGGCATTCGAAATCGTTCGCCACCAATCAACCCTTGCCCGTCAAGCGGTTCGCCCAGCGGGTCTATGACGCGTCCGAGCATCCCTTCGCCGACGTCGATCGATGTGATCTCCCCGGTTCGTTTTACGATGAATCCCTCTTTCACCTCGTCCGTAGGTCCCAGAAGAACGGCTCCGACATTGTCTTCTTCCAGATTCATGACGACTCCCATGATGCCGTTTTCGAACTCCAGCAGTTCGTTCGCCTCGGCATTGTGCAACCCATAAATACGGACGACTCCGTCGCTCACCTGTAGAACGGTACCGACTTCGTCGAACGACATTCTGACATTTATTTCGTCGAGTTGCATTTTTAGTATTTCAGAAACCTCACTTATTTTAATGTTGTCCGTCATAGTTAAAACGTATTCTTTGATGTTTTTAATAATATCCGCTAAATAATAGATTTGTTTATTTGCGCTAATCGCCGGCTGATCCTGTCAAGCTGTCCTTTCACCGAAGCATCGATACGGATGTCGTTTAGCTGGAAAATAAACCCTCCGTCTATTGACGGGTCAATATGTGTGGAGAACTCCACTTTCCCCTGTGTTTTTCGCTCTGTGAGACGCCGTATGCGTTCTATCGCCTTACCGGACAGTTTTTTTGCGGAAATGAGATGAACGACGCTAATCTTTTTTTTCGAGCGGTATAACCGCTGAAAACTTAATGTTATCAACAGCAGCATATCGCTCCGATGATTTGCAATCACAAGATTTACAAAATCGAGATAGGACTGTTCGGGATTCTTTCCGGTCGCATTCGTTAACAGGCGAATTTTTTCCTTTACGGAAATCATGGGCGATTTTATGTATGCTTTAAATTCCGGCATCTTATGCAATAAAACCTCCAGCATCTGCATCCTGTGGTACAAAAGCGTTTCTTCACCCATGTCCGATGCATGATAATATAACGCTTTCGCGTACCGTTTTGAAATTAATCCTTCGTTCATTAATCCATTAATTTTTTATGATGTCGGAATCTTCAATCTCATCCAGAAACTGCGATATCAGGTTATCATGATTATCAGTATCGTCAAGCCGACGTCTCAAAACCTTTTCGGCAATATCAACAGATAATAAAGCGACCTGTGCACGAATTTCTCCGATAGCTTTCTGTTTTTGCATTTCAATCAGGCGAATTGTTTCGTCAAGTCTTTCCCGTCCCTGCCTTGACGCCTCGTCCTTAGCCTTTTGTATGATCCGGTTCGCTTCAGCGGTGGCTTGACGGATCATTTCCATCCGGTGTTTTTTCGCTTCTTCTATCAGTTCTTCGGATTGTTGTTTCAGGCTGTCGAACACGCGGTTCGCTTCGTCGGCCTTATCGAGAGATTCCCGGATATAATCCCGCCTCTCATTCACAGCTTTCGTGATGACGGGGAATCCGAACTTCGCCAAAATACCGAAAACAAAGGCAAAGGATATGACCATCCAGAACAAAAGTCCGAAACTTGGAGTTAACAGTGACATATTGATAATATTAACCTAAAGCCATAAGACATACCACGATTGCAAACAAGGCTGCGCCTTCTATCAATGCCGCTACAATGATCATTGACATCCGCACGTCGCTTGACGCTTCGGGTTGGCGTGCAATAGCTTCCATTGCGCTGGCGCCGATTTTCCCAATACCTAAAGCGGCCCCGATTACTACAAGTCCTGCACCTATAGGAGCGACTAAAGGACCTAAATTTTCTGTTGCTTGTAGCAGAATGTTTAATAGTGTCATAATTTTCAATTTATTAAATTAGTAATATGTATAATGTATCTCTTTGTTACATGGTTTTGAGCTTTTTTCCGGCGCTTTTGTGATCGTGTTCCTGGCGCGAAAGGCCGATGAATACTGCCGATAACATCGTGAAAACGTATGCCTGAATATATGCGACCAGAATTTCCATAAAATTCATGAAAACAGACAGGATAACAGAAAACACCGTCATTCCCACGTTCATGGCAACCCCCATTTTCACGGTAATAAACACAAGGCACGTTAAGGCTAACATGACGGCATGTCCTGCCGTTATATTGGCAAAAAGACGTATGGTCAAGGCAAATGGCTTGGATATTACACCGAACAGTTCTATTACCGGCATTAAAGGAAAAGGAGCTTTCATCCATAAAGGTACATCAGGCCAAAGTATTTCCTTCCAGTATTCTTTGTTTCCAAACAAGTTGACGGCAATCATTGTGCAGAAAGCCAGAACGAGGGTCACGGCTATATTTCCCGTTACATTTACTCCACCGGGAAAAAACGGAATCAAACCCATTATATTGTTTATAAAAATAAAGAAAAACGCTGTCAGCAGATACGGCGAATAACGTGCGTAATCTTTGCCGATACTTTCCCGTATGATATCATCTTCAACACTCATAACAAACATTTCCATCGCCCCGACAAATCCCCCCGGCGCCAAATATCCCGGCCTGCGCTTATACCAGCGGGCAACGGATAAAAATATCACAAGCATGACGACCGAGTTTATCAGCATCGCCAAAACCGTTTTTGTGACGGATATATCTATGAGTGGAAGCACTTCCGCTCCGTTTGCGCCGGATTCTACGATTTTACCGGCGTATCGCCCTCCGTCGGGAATATAAAATCCCCTGTACTTATGTCCGTGTTCCAGATGCGAAGACATGAAAATATTCCAACCGCTTGCAGATGAATAAATAATCACCGGCAAATAAACGGAAATATGATGTTCGTTGATCGTTGTAATATGCCACCAATAAGCGTCCTGCACATGTTCGAAGATGATTTCTTTGGGATTGATTTCGCTATCGGACGATTCTGCCGCATACATATTCGCAGTGATCGACAATGCCGTCAAAAGAATGACAAATGCTCCTTTTATATGTTTACTTATCCTCTCCTGCATGTTTAATCCGTCTTTTGTCAATATTGTGTTGATGGTCAATGTTATACAGTATAAACATTTTTATGCCCATGAAAAATATATAAAAAACGCTGAATGTAATTAATATCGTATGTTCCTGCACATCAACGAAATAACAATAGCCTGCCAGCAATAAAAACGAAATGATCATCTGTGAGATATTAAACAACATAAGCCTTGCGACAGCCCTCCCCGGATGGATTCTTTTCTTCTTCATATGCGACAAAACCAGTAGCACGCTAATACCTAATATCAAGAAATATACGGGAATAAGCAGTAAAAAAAACGTATAATACGAAGGGTAAAAAATGCGAATAAAGGCTATTTCGACAACTCCGAATATAACAATACCGAAAAGGACAAGTTTCCGGGCTTCTTTTTCATTATATACTTTATCCATAATTCCTGAGTTTTATAAATTCCTGTTTTTATTGTTCATACTTTATCTGCCGTTATTGATCTGTCCGGGCAATTATTCTACACAAACCGTAACATGATTATTTCGCACTTCAACAAACCCATTCTGTATGGAAAATATTTGTTTTTCTCCGTTTCCGGGGAAACATACGATATTTCCTTTTACTAATGTAGATATGATGGGCGCATGCGAAGGATACACCGCAAAGGCGCCCGCCTCTCCGGGGAAAGTCGCATGCAGCGCCTCACCGTCATATATCGTCCCCGAAGGAGAAAGAATTTTAATGCTTATCATAATCACAGTCTGTTTTTACTTTCCATTCAAGCCGCGTTATTTTATTCGGCTATCTATGTCATCCGATCTATTTTTTTCAAACTCATCTATTTCTTTGCTTCACCGAATCATTTCATCTGTTTTTTAATTTTATCCGCCTTCTCTATGACATCTTCTATTGTTCCGACATTCAGAAACGCCTGTTCCGGCAGTTCGTCGACCTCGCCGTCAAGAATCATGCGGAATCCTTTTATGGTATCTTCGATAGTAACCATCACGCCGGGTACACCGGTAAACTGTTCGGCGACAAAAAAAGGCTGCGAGAGGAATCGCTGTACGCGACGCGCACGGTTCACCGTTCTGCGATCTTCGTCCGACAGTTCTTCCATTCCAAGTATAGAGATGATGTCTTGCAATTCTTTGTTACGTTGAAGAATCTGTTTTATACGTTGCGCCGTATCATAATGAGCGTCCCCTACGATATTGGGGTCAAGGATACGCGATGTCGATTCGAGCGGATCTACAGCGGGATATATACCAAGCTCCGTGATTTTGCGGCTCAACACGGTCGTTGCATCCAAATAGGAAAACGTCGTAGCCGGGGCGGGATCCGTCAGATCGTCAGCCGGGACATATACGGCTTGTACGGAAGTGATAGAGCCGCTTTTCGTAGATGTTATCCTTTCCTGCAGGTTTCCCATTTCAGTAGCCAGCGTAGGCTGATATCCCACAGCCGAGGGCATCCGTCCCAATAATGCCGACACTTCGCTTCCCGCTTGTGTGAAACGGAATATGTTATCGATGAAAAACAAAATATCATTCGACCCACCGTCCGCATCGCGGAACGATTCCGCCATTGTCAGTCCCGATAAAGCTACGGATGCGCGGGCGCCGGGGGGTTCATTCATCTGGCCGAAGACAAGAGTTGCCTGCGATTTTTTCAACTCCTCATAATCTATCTGCGACAAATCCCAGTCACCTTTTTCCATAGATTCTTCGAACGCCTTTCCGTAGCGTATAACGCCCGATTCTATCATTTCGCGGAGCAGGTCATTCCCTTCGCGGGTACGTTCGCCCACTCCGGCGAATACGGAAAAGCCATTATGCCGCTTTGCGATATTATTGATAAGTTCTTTTATAAGCACCGTTTTCCCTACTCCTGCGCCGCCGAAAAGTCCGATTTTACCACCTTTAAGGTATGGTTCGAGCAGGTCTATCACCTTTATGCCGGTAAAAAGAATCTCCTGTTTCGTCGATAAATCTTCAAATTTGGGCGCCTTCCGACGTATCGGCAACGTATCTACGTTCACCAACGGCTTCATCCCGTCAATTGTTTCGCCAATCACGTTCAGCAGCCGCCCTTTCGTTTGTTCGCCGACAGGCATGCTGATCGGCGAATAATCGGAAACGGCTTCCATGCCGCGACGTAAACCGTCGGTAGAATCCATTGCGACCGACCGCACACAGTTCTCCCCGATATGTTGTTGTATTTCGGCGATTAATATACGACCATCGGGACGGCGTATTTTTATCGCATCATGTATAGACGGCAGTATGATTTTTATGTCGCTGTCATCATTTGTCTCAAAACTAATATCTATTACCGGCCCTATTATCTGGGATATGGCCCCTTTAATTTCCTGTCGCATACTTGTTCGTTTTTAAATATTCCAAAAACAAAAGACGCCACAAATATACAGCAAATTATCCGAAAAAAATATTATGTTCCCCCTATAAATTTCACCCGACATTTTTATCAGCCTGTGAGAATATGGAAAATTTCATGTACATTTGCATCATGAAAAATAAAAATACTTTTCACGACGTCAAACCGGAGTTCCTGCAGAAATATCTTGACGAGTTATGCTACAAATTTAACAGAGATACTTCGGCCAGGCGTTTTCAACAGGTTGCTCGTGGCCTGCGTGAGTTACAAAAATGAATTTAGGTATATGTGCGGATAATCATATAAATATTTAGATAAAATCATGAAAGCAGTTAAATATATATTGAATATAGTAATTTGGGCGGTTGTTGCTGTTTTTGTTTCTTGTAGTCGGGAGATAAATTTGTCTACGGAGGTAATTATAGTAAATCCGGACAAAGCACATCCTGTTGAATTGAACAAAGGACGAATCATTGAATTGGAAACGACCGATTCGTCACTGTTATATGACATCACGCGAATCGCTTTTTTGAAAAACAAATTCTTTATTTTTTCAAGAAACAAGATCGTTGTGTTCGATAAAGACGGAAATTATTTGTTCGATCTCAGTGGACTTGGACAGGCTCTCCACGACTATGCGGGAATAGCAAGTCTGTTTGTGAAAAACGAACATATATACCTGTATGATTCCATGGGAAAAAAAGTGTTGTGCTTTAACGAAAGTGGCAGTTTTATATCCTCAACAAACATAAATCCCAACAATCCTTATCCTTTATCCGATATTTATCCGCTGTCCGACGACAGGTTTATCGGGAAAAACATGTTCCGTGGCGATCATGTTCAAACTCCTGTCGGAAGTATCCTGGATGAAAATTACCATACGGTAGATGTAGTCAAAGGTAAAAACGTGAACAGCGGAATGACGGTTTATGACAATTTTTTTCAGTATCAAGAAGAAATTTTATACTGGGAAGTGTTGTGTGATACCATTTTTCATATTTCGGACAGTAAAATAATTCCGAAATATTATGTTGATTTCGGACAATATGCTATTCCTGAAAGTGAAAGAAAGAACAAAGATATTTATGATTTGATTGACTATACCAACAACCCTGAAAACATAAATAAAACAGCAGGATTTATCAGGTATATCAATGAAGACGAACGTTATGTGAAGTTTATGTTTATTTTTCAACAAAAAACCCATTATACATTTTACGACAAATCAACAAAAATTGCTCATGTTTATCGTTTTATCGATACT